>PAVP01000031.1 GCA_002713975.1 Acidimicrobiaceae bacterium
AACTGCTGTCCCAAACTCGAATCTCTGTATCAGGGTCGAGCGACATTCCCATTTCTTCAAGTACTTTGCGAGGTTCTCGCACCACCCTGGATCGGTATTCAGGACTTTTGTACCAACTTGGTGGGAGCCCCAGCAAAGCCCACGGATAACAAGAGCAGAGAGTACATACAACGACATTATGTATCCCCGGTTCGTTTACCTTGATCTCAACGTGTTCTATTTCGGCACCCTGAATTTGTTCGTCCTTCAGGACTTGATCGGCATCGTCCAAAAGCTTCTCTCGAAACTCTGGTTCAAGCCACGATTTCGCTACTAGGCGAGCCCCAATCATGGGGCCTAAGTCATGCTCAAATCTCTCGATTAGAGCATCGACTCGGGCTCTGTCGATCAAACCTTTTTCTACGAGCAAATCCTCCAGCGCTTCAGTTCTTATCTCTGGTGAATTTGCGTTCCTCCCATGGTGGTGGTCGGCTCCTTGGCTCATGAGGCTCCCTCGTCTAATTCCACATAGCTTTCGTATAGGTCGACATTTATCACTACGTCTTGTTCAGCGTCTTCNCCCCAGAGGTCGTTAGCTTGGTACGCCACGCATAGGACGTGTTGAGGTCGGTCGCCATGGTTGTGCGCTGTGCTATCGGGCAAGACTTCTGCGGGATGAATCTTCACCACCGTTCCCGTCACTCCTCGGACATATTCGGGCAGTCGGGTATGCCCCGCTTCATCGTTACCTGGGGCTACAACGCGATCACCTATTTGAAATTGTGGTGGTTCTTTAAGGTCTCGCCTTACTGTTCGGTGTTCTGGTGTCGGCGTGATGCGATCCGGTGGCAGGGTTTCTGCGTTGACCGCAGCGACGTTCGCGGATCGGTATCCGGCGCTCGTGCCTTGTGGAACTCCCAATCGGTTGTCAAGTTCTGCCCTATCGACATGGCCGTATTCATGCAGGAGGACTTCCATACCCGCTCGCCATCGGCCGTAATACCCGTCTGCGCAGAAATAGTCTTCCGACGCCAACCTTTCGAGGGTGTGACGGAATTCTCCAGGTCGTTTGGCTGTGTGGGGAAGAATTTGGAAAAGCAGGCCTAGAACTCGACGCTCCCAATCGTTATGAAAGACCGCTTCGTTTGGATCGTACGGGACCGCTCCCCATCCTTCGGTTCCTCCTATGTCGTGAACGCGGTGGTTGGTACTCATCTGCCGCCCGTTGAACCGCCATCTACGGGGTATATCCCGCCGTTGATATAGCTAGCGTCATCTGAGGCGAGGAACGCGACCAAAGCCGCTACTTCGTCGGGTTCGCCGTACCGGCCCATTGGGTTCCTAGAGGCGAGGTCTTTACGAATCATTTCGGCCTGATCACCCCCGAAACCTTCTTCAAGGCTTCTCATCATTCGAGTTTCAATAGGCGATGGGCATACAGCGTTCACTCTTACACCCTGGGGCACAAGCTCAAGAGCCGCGGATTTTGTGAGTCCTACAACACCATGCTTACTAGCTACATAAGCAGACAAGCCACGGGCACCGATCAGCCCCGCGGTCGACGCCGTATTGACTATCGAACCACCCCCATCAGCGAACATTGCAGGGGCCGCGTATTTCATTCCGAGCCACACGCCACGAAGGTTGACGTTGATAACTCGATCAAAGTCATCTTCTGGATACTCGAGGAGGCTCATGATGCGACCCTCGATACCGGCATTGTTAAACAGCACGTCGAGCCGACCGAATTCGCTTACGCACCGGTCAACGTACCCCGATACCTCTTGGGCCTGACTGCAATCCGCTGAGTGCGAAAGCGCATCAACTCCAAAAGGCTCTGCCTCAGCCAAGGCTGAATCTAAATCAGATCCTTCTAGGTCCACTGCAACAATACGCGCACCTTCTGAGGCGAATCGGCGCACTGCTGCCAGCCCTATTCCACCTGCTGCTCCTGTTATTACAACAACCTTGTCTTGGAAACGCATAGGCACAGCCTCCCACGGATGAGCATGGTTTACGAGATCCTGCAACAATTGCGGACTATGAGTGAAGCAACTAACCCTGAAGAGATAGTCAATACGTTTATTTCAAAGATTGAAGCACGCGACCTCGATGCAGCGCTTGAGCACGTTTCGGAAGATTGTTACTACGACAACGTTCCGATCGGAGATATGACCGGTAGAAGCGACATGCATCAATTTCTAAGCGGTCTCTTACAAGGCGAAGGCCCAGTGGAATTTGAGGTAGTGCGCCAAACATGCACGGGGAACACAGTGATGAACGAACGGCTCGACCGTTTCAACACAGCTAGCGGCCGCACCATTGAACTTCCAGTAATGGGTGTATTTGAAGTAAACGAAGGTTTAATTACTTTCTGGCGAGATTATTTCGATAACGGCATGTTCCTTCGACAGATCAAAGGCGACGGCTAAGATAAGACTTAACTAAGGTGAGCGATCAGCGAAGCGCATCACAATGATGGGGGTGGACAGTGAGCACAACAACTGAATTTCATGATCCTCGGGCTCAACCGAAGGCGGTTCCTGAGCCATACGAAATTAAGGTCAACCTAGATAGTCCCTTAACGATTGGGCTAGTCGCCAACGGATTTCCAGACAGTGTCCGCTTTTTGGACCACGTCGAGAAAACACTTGCCCAAGCCGTTCCATCAGCATCTTTTGTGCGATACGACAAAGGTGACGCTTCATCGGTTGTCGGCGGCAAGATGCTCGAGGACATCCAAACGGAGTGCCAAGCAGTAGTTGCAGCGTACGGCCATTGAGGCAGCTGCACTTCTGGCACCGTGCGTGACAGCATTTCAATAGCTCGGCTGGGGATTCCAGCGGTCGCTCTCGTCACCGAGGAGTTTTGGCCTCAAGGTGATTTCTTTGCAAACTCTTCGGGCATGCCTGAGGTCCCGAGGGTGAAATTACCTCATCCGGTCGCCGGCACTGGTGAGGACAAAATGGCTGAGGTTGCTTCAGACATCACACCGTCGATCGTTGAACTTTTAAGTTCCTGAACAGTACGAGTCATTCCAAATGAGTTTGCTTGACGCAGCCTCGGAGCACGACGCTCTAGAGCTCCTGCATGACCTCGGCTGCACCGATGGTCTACCTGTGGTTGTGCCAACCGCAGACCGGGTAGATCGCATGGTTCTGGCAACTGGCTACGAACCGGACTTAGTCCTCGGAGAAATGGGACCCGTTTACGGTTCGGCGACAATTGAAAAGGTCGCGACGGCGGCAGTCATGGCTGGATGCACTCCAGACCATGCTCCCGTTGTCGTCGCTGCAGTAAGGGCCATCTGCCAACCAGAATTTGATTTGACGGAGATGCAAGCGACGACGCACTGCACCGCGCCGTTAATGATCGTTTGCGGTCCTGCTCGGCACGCTTGTGGCGGAATCGCTTCCGGCTTCGGAGCCATGGGGCCTGGGCATCGGGCAAATGCATCTATTGGACGCGCTTTACGACTCGCGATGATCAATATTGGAGGCGCTCGACCGGGTTCTTCCGACATGGCTTTACATGGACATCCGGGCAAGTTCACCTATTGCGTCGCCGAAGACGAAGAGAACAGTCCCTTCCCGGGGTTACACACCACCTTCGGCTACGAACCCGACCAAAGCGCTGTCATTATTACCGGTGCTGAGGCACCTCACTCCACCTTCTTCACCGGTGATCGAGACGACCCCAACTCCGTTGAGAGTTTGTTGAATGTCATAGCGCTCGTCATGGCAAATCCGGGAAGCAACAACGTTCATCTTCGGGAGGGCGCAATCACGGTGATCATGAATCCCGATCACACGGAGGTCATCAGACGCGCCGGGTTAACGCGAGAAGACGTACAAGCTGAACTGGCAAGTCGCGCAACTATTTCAGTCGGAACTATGCGACGCATAAATCCGACACTTTTTATGCAAGGAATAAACGCTGACGACAAGGGTCGCTTCAGCGATGCTGCTGACGACGACCTCATCCATGTCCTCAAGGACCCAAACCGTGTCCTTGTTCTCCAAGCTGGGGGAAGTGGCTTGTACACNATGGTTATGCCGTCGTGGTGCGCGGGTCCTCACCGCAACGCGATAGTGCATTCAGAGATTGAACTCGATCANGTTTGCGAGATCCCAGGAATGGCTCTTTGATCTACTCGNCCTCAAACGAAAGGAANNGGTCGTGACCGAGGATCGACCCCACGGGGGNCTTTGGTTCGAAGAGTTAACTCCTGGACTTGTTATACGTCATCGTTTACGTCGAACAGTGACCGAAACCGACAACATCATGTTCACAACGATGACGATGAATCCCGCTGCGCTGCATCTCGATTTTGATTACGCAGAAAAAGAAACCCAGTTCGGGCAACCCCTTGTGAACTCCATGTTCACCGCCGCGTTGGTTGTAGGGATTTCTGTTCACGAAACAACCCACGGAACCACCGTCGCTAATTTGGGTTTCGAAGCGATGAATTTTCCTGCGCCTGTATTCCACGGTGACACCCTCCGCGTTGAATCCGAGGTAATCAGTGCCCGTGAATCATCTAGCAAACCAGACCAAGGGATTGTCTTATTCGAACACCGGGCGCACAACCAAGATGACATTTTGGTCGCCACTATGCGTCGTAACGCGCTGATGTGGAAACAACCCGCCTAGAGAACATCTCCTAACAAAGCGCCGGGAGGGAATCACAGGTTTTGGCAGATACCGTCATCAGTTCCTCTCCCCTGTTTCGGAGTGTCAACNATGACCTACACCGCCCCTACAGACGCTTTCCGTTTTGACGAATACCGGTCAGCGGTCGAAGGTAAACGCGTCTTCATNACAGGCGCAGGCCGAGATGGCGGTATCGGCCAGGCATTCGCNTTGTCGACCGGTCTCAACGGTGCCGCNTCGGTGGGTGTCCATTTTCATCGNAGTTACGAGGATGGATTTGATCTCGTCAACCAACTGCGAGCCGAAGGAGTGAAAGCCTTCCCGGTCCAAGCCGATGTAACAAACTTGCGTGACTTGTGGGCAAGCAGAAGTTACGTCATCGAACAAATGGGCGGCCTTCCACCCAACCTCGTGATCTGCAACTCAGGGTTGACTGAGTCGGGTTATAGCTTCGGTCGAGCTCTCAAAGAAGAGGACGGTGAACCCGCTGCGGTGCGTCGCGCACGGGTCCGCCAACACTTTCTTGACAACCTGGACGAGTCCCGCTTAGTTCTCGANACTAAAATCGATGGCTTCCTTGCTTCAACACACCTGTGGGCGGGCGAGGCTGTTCATCACAACGAACCAATCCAGTTGGTGTACGTATCATCTCGCCAAGCAATTGATCCTGGGCCCGCGGTCCCGGGTTACGCGATCAGTAATTGGGCAGTGCTGCAGCTGCCCAAAGTATTGAAAGTAAACCTGGGTAGAAGCTCCGATCTGGTTCAAAGTTTCTCGTTGATGTTTCCGTTTATTCGCACAGGAATGACTGATGAGTACGTCGACAATGAGCGAGTTTTCGGTCGGTGGCAACCGCGAATGTTGGAACCGAGTGAGATGGCACGGGCTTTCATGGCTCTGTTAGCGCGGCCGGGTGACGAGATCGACGACGGGATGTTCGAATTGATGGTGGACCCGGCAGGTGATGATGATATTGAGGTGACCTGGCGCCAGGTCAAATTCAATCTCGCCGAAGAGCCGCTCGCTTGGAGCACCGAGAACCCTCTCAGGTTCTAGGAAGCCCATTACAGAAATTATGGGGTGCCAGCTCCCGGTATTTCTACTCGCACTCGCTCTATTCGTCCTTCGCGACGATCAGCAGCTCCCCCTCTTCCCGAGGTTGGGGCTGTAACCAAGTACAAAGTCTTTCGGTCCTGGCCTCCAAGCATGCACGCATAACAATTGAGTTCCAGGTCAAAGTGATCGGTAACTTCTCCTCCTTCAATCACTCTGAACACCGAGTGGTTGGCTGGGTCACCAACCCAGACACCTCCATCTGCGTCGAGACAAATACCGTCTGGAACCCGCGAACCTAAATCAGCAAATAGTTGTCTACCGGTGAGGGAGCCGTCCTCTGCGATATCGAATGAAAGCAATCGGGAACCGTATGATTCTGCGATGATCAATCGGTCGCCTTCGGGGTTGATGACCGTGCCGTTGGGAAAGTCGAGACCATCGGGACCTTTGCGAGCTTCGCCATCTGGGCCGACGACAGCAAGTGTGGCTTGAGCAAATTTTTGTCCTTCTTCAAAACCAAAGTTCCCTACGTACGCTGTGCCGTCGGTTGAAACGACCATGTCATTGCAGGGGCCCCCAGCAATATCTGATAGGTCTGCATGAAGGAAGACGTCACCTGAACTGTTCATCCGTTTGAGGCTTCTGTCCAGCATTGAGACGAACAGCAAGTCACCGTCGGGAAGCCAACCAAGGCCTGATGGTTGGGTCGGGACTTCTAGGACTAACTCTTCGTTACCGCTTTCATCGACACGAAAAATACCGTGCCGATAAAAGTCCGAAAACCATAGGTGGCCGTCTCTCCATCGCGGACCTTCCCCGAACGCCAATCCCGTCAACACAATGTCTGTTTCCACTTCAACTCCAAGGCTGACTTATAGAAAAGTCGAATCATCAGCTACTCCGAAGCTAGCGTCCTGAAGCGTGGGAGAACTGAGCCGCCAAGAAGCCTGCCTGCGAATGACGGTAACTCGCGACGAAGTAGACACTATTTCAGGCGAACTTTGGCAACTTGGAACGTTAGGTATCGAAGAAGTAGATGCCGGAACTACCGTCACTCTCCTCGCTGGCTTCAACTCAGCCATCTCGGCTGATGATGCAGCGAAACAACTTAAGAGGTTCGCTGTAGTCGAAGAATTCGGTTCGGGAGACTACTTAGATGCCTGGCGAGATTTCGCCTCGATCTACCGTGCCGGCAACCGGCTTGTCGTTAAGCCCCCATGGGTGCGTTACGAGCCAAACGCAAGCGAACTGGTTCTGTGGATAGACCCAGGGCGTTCCTTCGGATCAGGTAGCCACCCCTCCACGAGGCTTGCCTTGGCTCAACTTGAACAACTTCTAGAGGGAAACGAATCCGTCCTGGATGTTGGTTGCGGCAGTGGTGTACTCACCGTGGCGGCTGCCCGGTTGGGAGCAACTCGGGTGGTTGGAGTAGATATAGACCCGGCCGCTCCTCAGGTGACCCTTGATAACGCCAAAGCAAACGGTGTTGAAGAATT
This sequence comes from Acidimicrobiaceae bacterium, assembly GCA_002713975.1. Classification (GTDB taxonomy): domain Bacteria; phylum Actinomycetota; class Acidimicrobiia; order Acidimicrobiales; family Poriferisodalaceae; genus MedAcidi-G3. The sequence goes on from PAVP01000031.1 coordinate 7,185, forward strand.
TGTTGAAGCGTCGACAACCCCGTTACCCGATCTCACGGATAGGTACAGCGTGATAGTTGCAAACATGCTGGCCTCGGCTCTCATTGAATCTGCGCCGCAGTTTGTCGAGAAACTTCGGCCAGGGGGCAGACTAATAATTTCGGGCATTTTGGAATCTCAGATTGACTCCGTGGTCAATGCTCTCCATCCATTGACCATGCTCACCACCAGGAGTGGCGATGCCGAGGAGGGCGTCTGGGTTTGCCTAACTTTGGGTTAAGCCTCTTACNGTTTGACCACCAGTTGCCGTTGGATCGGTCCGACGTGGAGGTGACCGACGCGTTCCATGTCTCCCTCAAGTGTTAGTTCTGGCAACAGCGGAATGACAGCCCGGAAGAATGAACGCAACTCCCAGCGGGCTAAATGGGTACCCAAACAAAAATGTGCTCCGTGACCGAATGCGAGATGGTCGTTTGGGGTCCTCTGAACATCAAACCGGTATGGCTCCTCAAATTGTCGTTCGTCTCTGTTGGCGGAAGCGTGCCATATGCCAACATGATCGCCGGCCTTNATCGCTTGGCCGCTGATTTCNGTGTCTCGCGTGCACACACGAGCAAACTGGATCACGGGTGAGGTCCACCGAAGGATTTCTTCGACNCCGACGTCGAGAACATCGGCCTCNTCTAGGTGCTCGACGAGAAAGTCAAGTTCCTCAGGGTGTTCAAGCAGAGCGATCATTCCACCAGTTGCAGCATTTCGAGTTGTCTCATTGCCNGCAAGAATTAGCACGCGGATGTATCCCAGTAGTTGCTGTGGTGTCAGCGGCTCGTTCGCTACTTCTGAGCGCAACAAAATGGATATGAGGTCCGGTCCTGTGCANCCAGCTGACCNNCGGTCGGCGATTTGCTNNAAGATCCAATCTTCAAATTCGACGAACATCCGNCGNCGCATCTCTTTCTTAGATTCACCGTTTTTGGCGAATCGCATGAGTGCTGGGTCGTCGAAAAGAACTGCTGTCCAAGCATGGACCTGTTCCCAGTCTTGTGGGGAGGCGCCCATCATTTCGCATATTGCCGCGAGCGGTAGTTTCACGGCCAAATCTTCAACCAAATCCGCTGTTCCATTCGCGTCGAGAGTTGCCGAGAATTGGTCGGCATACATCTGTGCATGGATGGTGAGAGATTCCTCGCGCGACCGCATTGCCTTCGGAGTGAACTCGGGGGAAACCAAACGTCGCATATCCCAATGAACCGGGCGGTCGGTGTAAATGAAGTCAGGGGGTTCCTCGGGATCCCAGCCCCGCTCAGTCATTCGTTCGCGATAGCCGTCCCAGAAACGCGTATCACGCTCAGCTAAATCCAAGCGAAGTCTGCCTTCACCGTTGGCGAAGGTCTCGTTGTCTCCCGAGACCAGTTTCACGTCCGCGTATCGAGTAATCGACCAAAACGGCGTGATCCCGTCCCGTTCATACCAATAAACAGGAGCTTCGTTTCGAAATAAGTCCCATTCATCCCACGGATATCCTTCAGTTCGATACCTGTCTAAATCATGGATAACTGCTTCATCAACGTGCATGACTTCTCCCCAGCAGTTCCAATGTAATGAGAAAGCAGACGCCAAGTCGGGTGGAACATCGTGAACAGAATTAAAATCTCGAGATGTCTGATTCACCCACTATTTGGTTCGACCGCCGTCCCGCCCCAGAGTTAGCTGAACTTGCTCCCGCAGAAGCAAATATCGAATGGCCTCAATCAGATGACCCCCTCGATGGCATCGATCGGGCAGACGGCGTCATAGCTGGTGCCTCAATTATTTACGACCAGACTGTCTTCGCTCTGGCTTCAAAGCTACGGGTCCTAGTTCGCGCAGGGATCGGATTCGACAACATCGTCTTAGATGATGCAACCGATGCTGGAGTAGCCGCTTGCAATACACCCGACGGACCAACAATTTCGACCGCAGAGCATGCTCTAGCCTTGATCTTTTCGGTAACCAAGGGATTACAACAAAGCGCAAATCGCCTCCAACGGCAAGAAGGCAACTACGGGGCTAGCCACAACGCGCTAGAGCTAGACGGAGCACGCCTCACTCTCATTGGTCTAGGCCGAATTGGTTCACGGGTAGCAAAGGTTGCTGCAGCCGCTGGGATTCAGGTCACTGCATATGACCCGTTTGAGTCCGATGAAAGATTTGAAGCGCTCGGGGTCACACGTTCGACCGATCTTGGAGAAGCGGTCTCCGAAGCTCAAATCGTTTCCATCCATGCCCCACTTAGCTCAAAGACCCGCCACTTGGTAGATAGCAACTTGATTGGTCGCATGCGTGACGGAGTTTTCATCGTAAACACCGCTCGTGGGGGCCTGATAGACGACAACGCTCTTCTTGATGCTTTAGACAGCGGAAAGGTTGGTGGCGCGGGCCTTGATGTGACCGAACCAGAACCACTCCCCGCGGGACACCCTCTGTTGCAGCACGAAGGCGTTCTCGTAACCCCTCATGTCGCGTCCGCTACGGCTGAAGGAAGACACCGGATTTTCACCATGGCCCTAGACCAGGTTGCAGCCGCCCTCGCCGGCATCAAGCCCTCGCATATCCTCAATCCCGAGGTTTGGCCAGGCAGAAACTCCAACAACGAGGACGCCTAACACATCTTGACGTCGGATTTTCGGTCCTAAGCTCCTATGCATGACAGACCATGGCAACAAGGCAACTTGGACGAACTGGTCCGGGAAACTTTCAGCTGAGCCTAAAAGCATTGTTCAAGTTGGCACCGTTGATGCGATCAGAAGCGAACTCTTGGCAGCACGCGAAGGCGGGTGGACTGTTCGAACTGCAGGNACTGCACATTCTCACTACCCACTACTTCCCACCGATGGAGTACTTCTTGATACCCGTCCTCTGGCCGGACTCGTCTCCGTTGACGAGGAGGCGATGACCGCCACGTTCCGTGCAGGCACCAAAATTCATGCCTGTGGCCGGCCACTACTTGACCACGGAATGGGACTACTGAACCAAGGCGATATTGATCAACAATCAATCGGGGGGGCCATAGCCACCGGCACTCACGGCACCGGAATCAACCTCGGAAGTTTTTCGAGTGCAGTAACTCAACTATCGCTCGTACTAGTTGACGGTTCGGTGGTTACTTGTAGCAACGAGTCAGAGCCCGATCTATTCGAAGCTGCTCGACTGTCACTAGGAGCCATCGGAGTTGTTTTAGAGGCAACGATTCAGGTCCGAGAGGCATACCGGCTCGAGGAACATCAGTGGCTTGAACCGCTCGACAGCGTCATGGAAAGAGTTGACGAGCTGACACGAGCGACCCGACATTTCGAATACTTTTGGTGGCCTGGACAGGACCGAGCCGTTTGCAAATCGATCGATATAACCGAAGAACCTCCTAGGTANCCCTTAGGNNAAGAAGGTCAGCGACTGGGGTGGAGTTTTGAGGTTCTACCGAACCAACGGTTAAACCCCCACACAGAGATGGAGTACTCAGTGCCATCAGAGAATGGTCCTTCTTGTCTCGAGGAAATTAAGGATTTGTTAAGTAGTCACTATCCAAACGTGGAATGGCCGATCGAATATCGAACCGTGGCAGCTGACGACGTTTGGCTCTCCCCAGCAAGAGAGCGCTCGACAGTCACAATTTCTATTCATGAAGCTGTTGAAAATGATGAAACCTCCTACTACCAGGACGCNGAAAAGATCTTCAGGTCATATGGGGGGCGNCCACATTGGGGAAAGGTCCATTACTTGACTGGTGACCAATTAGAAGCAGATTATGATCGATGGACTCAATGGTGGCGTGTTCGAGAGGACGTCGATCCAACGGGGGTTCTACTCAACGACCGCCTCAGCCAGTTACGTCCGTTGTGAACAAACCTCGCTTATTGGAATTTCTTCCCTCTGATGCGAGTTCCGAGAATTTGCTTGATGGGTTTTTGAGCTGGGCAGCTGCGGCAGAAATTGATCTATATGAAGCTCAAGAGGAAGCAGTTCTAGAGATTTTTTCGGGTCAACANGTAGTGCTTACAACCCCAACCGGTTCCGGNAAATCGTTAGTTGCCACCGCNGCCCACTTTGATGCNGTNGCTAATTCAAAGCGCTGTTGGTACACGGCTCCGATCAAAGCACTNGTGTCAGAAAAGTTTTTTTCTCTCTGTAACGAATTTGGGGCCAGCAACGTCGGAATGATCACTGGCGACGCTTCGGTGAACCCGGACGCCCCGATTGTTTGTTGTACTCAAGAAGTTCTTGCAAATCTTGCATTGAGGCATGGTTCATCGGCACCAGTAGATACGGCCGTTATCGACGAATTTCACTTTTACTCCGATCGAGATCGGGGATGGGCATGGCAAGTGCCTCTTCTTGAGTTGACAGGAACACAATTTGTCCTAATGAGCGCGACTCTCGGCCCTGTTGAATTCTTTTTGGAAGACCTTGAACGTCGAAGTAGCCGTGCTGCTGTTGAAGTGACAGCCACCGAACGGCCCGTTCCTTTGGATTGGGAATATCGAGAGTCAACGTTGTTGGAATCGATTCATGATCTAGTCGAACTAGATAGGGCTCCGATCTACATAGTTCATTTCACTCAAAGAGCAGCTTCAGAAAGAGCACAGGCGTTGACGAGTTTGGACGTCCTGTCGCGTGATGAAAAGCAACAAATAAAAGATGAGATCGCTGAATTTCGTTTTGATTCTCCCTTCGGTAAGGACGTGGCCAGGTTTATTAAAGCGGGGATCGGAATTCACCATGCTGGTCTGTTGCCGAAGTACCGCCTCTTGGTTGAGCGCTTAGCTCAAGAAGGACTCCTAAAGCTCATATGTGGCACGGACACTCTTGGGGTGGGTGTCAACGTGCCTATTCGAACNGTTCTCTTCACTCAGTTATGCAAATTCGATGGCCATGAAACCAAAGTCCTTAGCGTTCGAGATTTCCACCAAATAGCCGGTAGAGCCGGGCGCAAAGGTTTCGACGACCATGGGTTCGTGTGGTGTCANGCACCTGAACANCATGTTGAAAANTTAAAGGCTNCGAAGAAGGCGGCTGAGGATCCCAAGAAACGCAAAAAGGTTCAACGTAAAAGACCTCCCGAGAGGGGATATGCACACTGGGATGAAAAAACTTTTGAGCGATTGCTGAGTAGCCGCCCCGAGGTTCTGATTTCGAGTTTTGATGTCTCCCACTCGATGCTCCTGAACGTATTGGATAGACCAGGCGATGGGTGTCGCGGCTTGAAGGAATTGCTCACCCAGAATCATCTACCGCGGCCGAGACAGCGCCAGCAGATCCGACAAGCTCTGGCAATGTACCGATCCCTTGTTGCGGCGGGAGTTATTGAGACTCTCGACAGCCCTGACTCTGAAGGGCGTCTCGTTCGAGTCAATTTGGATCTTCAGGCAGAGTTTGATTTAACGGCGACACTTTCTCTTTTTGTTCTTGATGCAGTCGAACTCTTGGACCAAGACATCCCGAGCTATTCGCTAGATGTACTCACTTTGGTTGAGTCCGTGCTGGAGAATCCCGGCGTGATATTGGCCCGACAAGCTGACAAGGCACGTGATGAGTTGTTTGCCGAGTTAAAACACGACGGTGTCGAATACGAAGAACGTATGGCACGACTTGATGAGGTCGAATGGCCGAAGCCCCTCCGAGAGTTTTTGTACACGACCTTTGACGCGTGGGCTGTCCATCACCCTTGGGTCGGCCAAGAAAATCTCCGGCCAAAATCGATTGTTCGGGATCTGTACGAACGGGCTATGACATTTCGTGAGTACGTGAACCATTACGGAATCAAAGGGTCAGAGGGAGTTTTTCTTCGCTACCTCACCGATGCGTACAAGGGGCTGCAGAAAACCATCCCCGATAGTTCTTGGAATGATGATTTGTCCGACCTTACTGAGTGGCTTGGAGCTTTAATACGCCAGGTTGACAGCAGCCTGCTGGACGAATGGGAACGGCTCCAGAACCCTCAGACGCTGACAGAGGAAGTTCGTCCTCAGGTAGTTGACATAACTAGTCACACCCGTGCCTTCCACGTCATGGTTAGGAATGCTGCCTTTCGGTGGGTCCAACTTTTTGCTCAGGCTGACTACAACGGCTTGGCTGAGGAAGCATTAGGGGAACTATGTGATCCGGACAGGGTTAGAGACCTTGCCAGCCCTTACTGGAATGATTTTGCTGAAGTATCAACCGGTCCCGATGCGCGATCCGATCAGTGGTTCACGGTTCACGGTGGGGATGGTGAAACGTTCACCGTGGAGCAGATCATCTGTGACCCGGAAGGTTTCAACGAGTGGCGGCTTACAGGAGTCGTCGATCTTCAGCAATCACGAGAAGTTGGGGAAGCCATCACGAAGTTGACGAGTATTACGGCTCTGTAGACGTTCGCAATTGGTTTAGAGCACTACCAAGTAGACGCAGAGCGCAATGATGGTGAACCCTACCGCCCAGCCAAAAATTCTGTATTTTGCCGGTCCCGGCCAGTCGTCATCAGTCACGACGGAAGTTGATAGTTGGGGGCCTCTTTCGTAATCATGACATCGTGCGGATGACTCTCACGCAAAGCCGATGCTGTGATCTTGACAAATTGGGTTTTCGTGCGCATCTCGCCGATCGTCGTAGTGCCGCAATACCCCATCGCTTGTCTGAGCCCGCCGATTAATTGGTGAAGCACATTGGCTATCGGGCCTTTGTAGGCGACTCGACCCTCTATGCCTTCGGGTACGAGTAAGTCGTCGTCTCGTTGATCTTGGAAGTACCGATCTTTGGAGAAACTTCGACCTTTCATGGCTCCAATAGAACCCATGCCCCTGTACTCCTTGAACCTCTCCCCCTGGTACAGCACTACTTCTCCCGGGCTCTCATCAACACCTGCCAAGAGGCCGCCGATCATCGCGCAATCAGCACCAGCTGCAATTGCCTTAGCGAGGTCTCCTGAGAACTGCATGCCCCCATCAGCAATGACTGGAATGTCAGAGTCAGCGGCGGCCGAAGCGCAATCGAATACCGCTGTGATTTGTGGCACCCCGACCCCTGCCACCACTCGAGTGGTGCATATCGAACCGGGTCCTATGCCTACTTTAATTCCGTCAGCCCCGGCATCGATCAAGGCTCGTGTGGCTTCCGCTGTCGCAACGTTGCCTGCCACGACCTCTACTGAATAGTTGGCTTTGGTCTTCGCGACCATTTCGATGACATCTCGACTGTGTCCGTGCGCTGTATCTACGACCAAAACATCGACATCGCGTTCAACTAGTGCAGCAACTCGGTCGTCGACACCTGGGCCAACTCCGACCGCCGCAGCGACTAGAAGNCGTCCGCGTTCGTCTTTCGCCGCGTTTGGGTACTGAATCTTTTTTTCTATGTCTTTAACGGTGATCAACCCAATGAGATGAAAGTCGTCGTCGACNATTGGCAATTTTTCAATCCGGTGNTTCCCCAAAACCACCTGCGCTTNTTCTAGCGTCGTGCCCGCCTTCGCCGTCACGAGGCCGTCNGCTGTCATAACNTCCGAAATGNTCTGGCTGTAATCAGTCTCAAACCGCAAATCTCGGTTCGTCAGGATGCCAACCAGNCGATGNTCTTCATCGGTAATCGGCACACCACTTATCTTGAATCGNCCCATTAATTCTTCGGCTTGAGCCAGAGTCGCGTGCGGGGGCAAAGTAATCGGCTCGACGATCATTCCGGATTCGGATCGTTTTACCTTGTCAACTTCGTTCGCTTGGTCATCGATGTCGAGGTTGCGGTGCACTACGCCGATCCCGCCATGGCGCGCCATCGCTATTGCTAGGCGCGCCTCGGTGACTGTGTCCATCGCCGCACTCACAAGCGGAATGTGCAAATTGATGTTCTTAGTCAAGCGACAGGTCGTGTCTACTGCGTCTGGGAGTACCTCGGAGGCAGCGGGAACGAGGAGCACGTCGTCGTAGGTGAGACCCTCTATCGCGAATTTCTCATCCTCTGTTGGGAAAGAAAAAGGTGGGGAGGCCATGGAGAACGATACCTCGGGTGCCTTAGTAAGGGGTGCACCGGTCGTCTACCGTAGGCGCGACGACAGGAACAGCATGGCTGACTTTCAACAACAAGGTCCTATTACCACCCTGCACCGGTTGAATCCTGATCGGAGCGAGGAGCCCCTGACGTATTTCGCTCAGCCCAATGTCGGCAACGGGGTCGCTTTGATTTTGCCGTGCCTAATTAGTGAGTTTGATGGCTCAGCATTACCAGAGATAGTCCAACAACTATCGGAGCTTGATTGGTTGGGCAGGGTGATTGTCGGCGTTGACGGCGCCGACAGCCATTCGTTTGAGACTGCGCAAACACTATTTTCTCGACTACCGCAACCGACCACGGTTGTCTGGAACGACAGTAGCGGCATGAAGGAATTCGATCGGAAGATCGGCATTAGCCCTGGAACCGGCAAAGGTCGAAACCTGTGGCGGTGTGTCGGAGTGGCCAACGGTTTCACAGAGATCGACACCATCGTGGTTCACGATGCTGACATTTCAACCTACGAAGCTTCGTTTGTAGCGAGGCTTGCCTATCCAATAGCCGATGAGCGACTTGGTTTCGATTTTGTGAAGGGTTTTTATCCGCGTTTCGATGAGGCAGGGCTGAATGGTCGTGTTACTCGCCTGTTGGTGTGGCCCTTGCTGGAGTCCCTGATTTCCTTGGCACCAGAAAATCGCCGTCTTAGGTATCTGGCGTCCTTCCGTTACCCATTAGCGGGTGAATTCGCTTCGCGGATATCGGTAGCAAATTCGATTGCCATGCCTGAGCATTGGGGTGTTGACATCGCTTTGCTGATCGCCGCGCAATCTTTGGGCGTTGCTGTCGCTCAAACAGACCTGACGGACCGATATGACCACAAACATCAATTGCTCTCAGCGGACGACGCAGACTTGGGTCTGCATCANATGGCTCGAGATGTCATTAGCACCCTCCTATCAGTTGCTGGTCTNNACGAGGTAGANGCAGACNTTTTCGATGANAGTCTCCANCACGCANTGTCTGCTCACCNCGCAAATTCAATCAGTAACGGAATTCCNNTAAATGAACCNGAAGAGAGCGCTGCAGTNGCCTTATTTTCAAAACTCGTNCGCGANACTNANTCTGNTTTGCCTCCCGAACTTCCCTCATGGGATCAACTGCGTCTCGAATTTCCNGNCTGCGTTCAGGATTTAGCGTCGCTCGTAGAAAGCCACAGCACNTCGCCTGGCGCCACTAGAAGTTCNCCNTGAATCTCTTGGCTTGTTAACAGGTCGAATCTCAGTTCAGGAATATTGCACCGCGCCTCGGTGAAACCCAAATTGGCGATGANCTCTACTGNGGACGCTCCTTCCCCNCGGATAATCCCNAGGAGAGGACTTTCCANTTCCAATATTCGTTGTCTNGCTTCGGGGTGNAANGCTGGANTCTTTCGACGCAGATTCAATCTTCTGAGCAGCTCATCTCGACTGGCCTTTCGNTNGCCAATGAATTTTGCGCGACGGGTAGCGACGGTNNGTTTTGGTCTGTTCAGNGCTCGGTTATCGCNTTCTCTNTCNGCAGCCTCTATGTCGTTNGGCTCACCTTCAATTGCNGACAGGTAGTAGGTCGGTATTCCACGCAAACTCGCTAACACGGTGTGGGCGGTTAACAAGCGATCAATTCCCAAGAGCGACGCCGCTGCGATATTTAATTCATAGGGAAGGATCTCTTCTCCGTCGCTTCTACCAGACCAGGTTCCGTTCGCTTGGGTGGATGCGTCAATCAGGGCTTGGACTTCTTCGTCATTCAAGATGCCTTCAGCTGGTCGTATGCCAATGCCGTCGTGACTGGCCAAGAAGTTAAGCAAGGTGGTGGATTCGGGTGGTTGTTCTGCTTCGCGCAGCCATTTGGCGATCTCAGCACTGGTTCCAAAGGTCATTGAGTATGCAAGGAGCGGTGCAAGAGTGAAGTTGTAGGCCACATGAGCCTGTTCGCCGTCACGAAGGTACGAAAGATTTTCGTAATGTGGAACATTGGTTTCCGTTATTAGGCATGCGCTCGGACTCCGCCAGGCCAAGAGATCTCTGAGTAGCCGAACGAGCTCGTGTGTTTCTTCAAGGTGGATGCAGTCACTACCCGCNCGCTTTTGAGCGTAAGCGACCGCGTCAAGACGAAACCATCGAATGCCCGCTACAAGTAGGACGTTTATGACTCGGAGGGTCTCTATTAGAACTTCGAACTCAGACCAGTCCAAATCAATTTGATCGGGGCCAAAGGTGCACCACAAGTATCTTGTGCCAACTGCGGTTTCGCACGGAACCAACAGATCTGACGTCCGAGGCCGCACAACCGCTGACAAATCGTCGAGTTTCGATGCGGTCTTTAAGCAGCTGCGTCCGGGTTCTACATCAGCTCGGAATTCTTTCACCCAACGATGTGAAGAACTGACGTGATTGAGCACCAGGTCTGCCATGACTTGNTGANTTGAAGCNATGGAGCTGATGTCATCCCANCTTCCCAACTTTTCGTCAACCGCGNGGTGGTCAACAACGGCGAACCCCCCGTCCGAGGTGGAAGGAAAGAAGGGAAGTATGTGGACTGTTGAGAAGGCCTCCCCCATCTCTTGCAAGATGGTTTCAAGACACCTAAGCGACGTTCGCTTATCGTCAACCACTTGGTCTGGGTAGCAGATCAATACGGCGTCTTGTTCGGACCACTTACTTGAGTCGGTGAGGACTTCCGGCTCACCCAAAGCAGTTTTGCACCGCTCGAATAGNCGNCTTCCGTCGTGGNTGGGGTACANCGTCCCTAATCGATCACAGATGCGGTTTTCTATNGNCATAACGGCGTNCTGCCGCCAACTATCTCAATTCCTGGAGGTCGTTCAAAACAGTCGCGGCATGCTCAGCCAGATCCGGCTTGTCAGCNAAATCGTAGACCTTCGCCACAACCCCGTTGGGGTCGATCAGAAAGCTCGCCCTTCGGGGCCATCCGGCGAAGTCGTGGTCTGGTCGACGTGCAACTCCGTATAACTCTCCTACAGCACGATCGGGATCCGAAAGTAGCGGGAAAGAAAAGCTCTCTTTTTCGGCGAATGCTTTCTGTTCTTCGACGGTGTCGAAAGAAGCACCCAAAATGGCGACGTTCGCNGTCTCAAAGTCTGAGGCTCGATCACGGAGCCCCTGTCCTTCAGTCGTTCAACCCGGTGTCGCTGCTTTTGGGTACCACCAGAGCAAGACCCACTGTCCGCCGTAATCGCCAAGTGACACTTCGTTTGCGTCCTGATCCGCCAAGGTAAATGGCGGCGCTGAAATTCCAGCCTCAAGCATCTGAGTCCTCCAAAGTCTGCTCTCGCAGACTAGGGAACTTCCGGCCAAAGGTCACGCTATTTCCGGTTGTAATAATTCGGATCTAGTGTTGGTACATGCATCCACTTTCAATGATGACCGCTGAGGAAATTGAAACCTGTGTCGACGTNTTGCGNGATGCCGGCCGAATCGATGGCACGTCTACGTTCCATGGCTGTTGCATTTATGAGCCGCCGAAGGACGAAGTTGCTGCTTGGCAGCTCGGGGACAGTGCCGACCGGCGCCTCGAATTAGTGGTTCGCCATTCTGGCGAGGTCTATGAAGCTCGGGTATCGGTAACTCGTCGGGAGATAGATCGGTGGGAAGCAGTACCTGATGTTGTACCTCGAGTCGGATTCGTAGAGTTGTTCAAAGTGATGGAGGCGTGTAGAACCGATCCAACTTTTCAAGANGCGTTGGAACAACGGGGCATAACTGACCCAACGACAGTGCAAATAGATCCGTGGCCAACCGGGGACTACGGATTCAAGTTCGAGGATGGTCGCAGAGTTCAGCGATGCATAGCCTTTCATCGACCAAAACCCAACGACAACGGATACGCGTTCCCGATTGATGGCTTAATGGTGCACGTTGATGTCGACAGCCTGGAGGTCTTGCATGTAGAAGATTTCGGACAATGGCCACTGCCGACAGAACGCGGCAACTACGACGNGGAGTCGGTGGTNAACGACTATGGNCCCCTCAGNCAGGACTTGAAGCCAGTAGAGATAACNCAACCCGAAGGCACAAGTTTCTCCGTCGAGGACAACGAGATCNCNTGGCAGAAGTGGCGNTTTCGGATGGTTGTTGACGACACCGAAGGTCTAGTTCTCCATCGGGTGNCCTANACCCANGACGGAGTTGAACGTCCCATTATTGATCGGGCNTCGTTGGCCGAAATGGTGGTNCCTTACGGCGACACTCGACCCAGCCAAAGCTTCAAACATGCNCTCGACTCNGGTGAGTACGGCTTGGGNATGACCGCNAACTCCTTAACTCTTGGNTGCGATTGCGTAGGNGAAATCTTCTACCTCGACGCNTTCCAGATGCTCGACGATGGGACCGTCGTCACTACAGGCAACGCGATCTGCGTCCACGAAGAGGACTTCGGTATCGGNTGGAAACATACAGACATGTTGACCGGTGACGTTGAAGTTCGGAGATCACGACGGTTNGTCGTGAGCACCATTTCCACTGTCGGGAACTACGANTATGGGTTTTTCTGGTANTTCCATCTAGACGGCTCCATAAAACTCGAGATCAAGTTGACCGGCATANTGACGACCCGTGCCCATGCCGAGGGTGATGACCTCACCTTCGCNCGGCANGTGGCTCCTAACGTTGCAGGGCCAATCCATCAACACATTTTCTGCGTACGTCTNGATATGGCNGTNGATGGAAANAGCAACAACGTGGTNGAGGTAAACACNGAGCCGCTACCTCCCGGCCCNGAAAATCCTCACAACACCGCNTTCGCTGCCCGCGAAGCTCTTCTTTCAAGTGAACACTCCGCCATGCGAGAGACGAACTCAGCAAGTAGTCGTTACTGGAGGATCGAAAGTTCAGAGAAAACGAACCGGCTCGGACGCCCCACTGCTTACCGGCTATTGCCCTCATCAACAGCGACGATGTTCGCTTCGGAGGATTCGCCTCATGCGCAGCGAGCAATGTTTGCCAAGCACAACTTGTGGGTTACGCCGACAGTGCAATCTGAGCGCTACGCGGCAGGCGACTACCCGACCCAGCGAAATGCCGGAGAAGGGCTCCCAAAATTCACCTCCAACGATCGTTCGATCGCTGATACCGACGTGACCTTGTGGCATAGCTTCGGACTGACCCACGACGTCCGCGTCGAGGATTATCCGGTTATGCCCACCGAATNCGNGGGNTTTNTGCTCGTGCCTNACGGATTCTTCGATAGGANCCCCGCCATTGACGTCCCTCCANCCGAGTCGGGCCATTGTCACTAGTTTCGAATTGTTCTCGGGAGCCAAAGCAGCGAACATAGGGTCGGTAAGAATAACTTTGGAGGGCTGTTATGCGAATTATTTCTGACCCCCTAGTGCGCGCAGAATCAATGCACGCAGAAAAGTTAGCGTTCGTCTGCGGTGACCGTACGAGGACCTTCAAAGAGTTTGTGGATCGATGTCGAAGAGTCGGATCAGTTCTGGAACAGCTTGGCGTCGATTCCGGCGATCGCGTCGGCCTGCTAGCCCCGAACTCCGACATCTATGCCGAGTTGTACTGCGGTATACCCGCTGCCGGACGAGCAATCGTTCCCCTGAACGGTCGCTGGGCAGAACCGGAGCTGGCGTACGCCCTGGACGACGCCGGCGCCAAGCTATTGATCACAGATCAAGAGAGCGGNGGTCTAGCTCAGTCTGTCGATCAAGTCATTACTCTTGACGAGTACNAGCAGCTTCTTTCAAACAGTTCACCCAAAGAGTTTGCTGACACTAGCGAAGACCATCTTGCAGGGCTCTTCTATACCGGTGGCACGACTGGCAAAAGCAAGGGTGTCATGCTCAGCCATCGGAACCTCATAGCNAACACTTTGCACAGTCAAATCACTATGCCATTAGGAGGAGACGACACATATTTAGTCGTTGCGCCNATGTTTCACGCCGCGGGGTCCAACTCGGTACTTCAGTGCCTCGCTCTAGGAGTCTGTCAGGTAGTTATGCCTGCGTTCGAACCGAACTTGTGTCTCGACCTAATTGAGAAATACCGGTGTTCGGCCACTTTGGCTGTCCCCACGATGGTGGCAGCACTGGTCGAATCACAGGCGGCAAATCCTCGNGACACATCAAGTGTCACCCTGATTTGTCACGGGGCATCACCNATTGCGACTCAGGTATTAAAACGTGCTCACGAAGAGTTTCCTCAAGCTGAGCTCCTTCATCTTTACGGGGCGACAGAGACAGCTCCTCTCGTGACCGGGTTACGGCATGAGGAGGAGCTCATTGGAACAAATCGCGGCAAATCGGTCGGTCACCCTTCACTNGGGGTGTCTTTGCGAATAGATGCNGCNCCCGGCGAAGCGGGAGAGGTCTTGGTNCAAGGCCCCAACGTCATGCAGGGCTATTGGAACAAACCGGAGCAAACAGCCGCTGCTCTCGAAGATGGCTGGTACCGAACAGGCGANATCGGCTATCTAGACGANGAGGGGTACCTGTATCTNGTNGATCGAGCAAAGGACATGATTATTTCGGGNGGAGAAAATGTCTACTGTTCCGAAGTNGAAGAGGTGATCTACCAAAATCCGAAAGTTCTCGAGGCGACTGTNTTCGGAGTTCCCAATGAACAANGGGGNGAGCAGGTCCACGCGGTGGTCGTGCCTCGNGACGAAAGTCTGACATCAGAAGAACTNATCGAGTTTTGNAGAGATTCCTTNGGGGGATACAAACTTCCCCGNTCCGTNGANTTCCGCTCAGAAGAACTNCCGAAATCGGGTCCCGGCAANGTCTTAAAACGNGAATTGCGCGCCCCGTACTGGGAAGGCAAGGATCGGTCNATCAACTGATTCTATTTTCNTAGATCAAAANCAGCTCAACGGATAATAAAGTCAGTAGAAAGCANCATCGTTNTCTGTCGCCATAGTGTCTTTGCCAGACAGTCAGTGCTGTGAATANTGCCGGCACGAAAGGAACCATGAAACTCGCATTAATGCTNGGCTACTCCGGCGGCAAACTGAGACTGCCAATGGACCAGATCAAGCTGGCCGAAGAGCTGGGGTATCACTCAGTGTGGACTGCCGAAGCCTACGGGTCCGATGCTATGACNCCGCTCGCNTATATCGCCGCACACACCGATCGNATAAAGCTNGGCACAGGAATCATNCAACTCGCCGGTCGNGCNCCNGCTATGGCCGCGATGCAAGCGCAAACTATCGACGCGTTNGCCGGGGGAAACCGCATGATTGTCGGGCTCGGTGTATCTGGTCCTCAGATCGTCGANGGATGGTATGGGCAACCATGGGGGAAGCCTTACTGGCGNTTACGTGACTACATNCAAATCATGAAGAAGATTTTCGCTCGCGAGGCACCCGTCGTNCACGACGGNCGCGAGTATCAGCTGCCTTTCGTCGGTGAAGGCACCACCGGNCTCGGTAANCCTCTNACTTCCATTTTGCATACCAACACCGATCTTCCNATTTGGCTCGGGAGCGGNTCGGAAGCAACTGTGAANTTGACTGCNGANTTGTGNGANGGGTGGTTGCCCATGCACTTTGTTCCTGGGCGCATGAATCATTTCCGTCCCTGGATTGAGGAAGGTTTCGAAAGAGCTANACGTCGAGGANTTGATAANGGNTGGCGGAATTTNGAAATCATCGGCCAGTGCCCCGTTCAAATCACAGATGATGTGACTGCTGTGTTCCGCAAAGCCAAAGACAACATCGCCTTATACACGGGCGGGATGGGCCACAAAGACATTAATTTCCATAACCAGCACATGGTCCAACGGGGATATCCAGACGTCGCGGAGCGCGTTCAGGAACTTTATTTGGCGGGCCACAAAGAAGAAGCTGCCGAGTCAATCCCAGATGAATACGTTGACGAAGCCGGGCTGTACGGGTCTCCTAATCGCATAAAACAGAGATTCCTTCAGTGGTCAGACAGCGGACTCACTGGATTGAACATCAACGCTAGTCAAGAAGAGGCAATTCGACTGATGGCCGACTTGGCTGGAACAACCGATCGACAATAGGAACAAACCGTGGAATCTGCTGCATTTAGCTTGGGAGACAACCTCGCTCATCCTGTCACTGGAGAGTTGATGTCGGAAGCAGAGCGACACCGGCAGCTAGTCCAATACTCGGTTTGGGCCGCCGAATCTGGCTTTGACGCCGTCCATATAGGNGAACATCACTTCAACGACTACATGTTGAGNTCTCCNCCAGTNGTCTTGTCCGCGATCGGCGAGCGNGTTCCAGANCTCATCTTGTCAACGGCTGTCACCCTGGTACCTACGCTNGANCCNGTGCGGGCTAGCGAGGACTACTCCACGCTNGACAANCTTTTCCCCGGCCGNGTTGAGATAGTCGCAGGNCGGGGAAATTTCTTTAGTCGGAGCTANCCCGCATTCGGACTGGATGTGGGTGATGCTCGGAACATATTTGAAGAGAAACTCGAANTGTTCCANATACTTCTCCGAGAAGAGAANGTGACGTGGNCCGGGAAGTTTCGAGGNCCNCTCGAAAACATTACTGTTCGCCCCAGACCCACTAGAGATCTNCCTATCTGGATAGGCGCCGGGTCAACAGCTTCGGCATTACTTGCCGCAAAGTTGGGGTGCCACCTGATGCTTCCATCTGTNTTTGGTCACCCAAAGATGTTTGTGCCAATCGTTGAGCAATACAAGGAGGCCTGGGTAGAAGCGGGACGCAANGCTGANGAAATCGTCATTGGNTCGTGTTGNCACGCTTTTGTCGGNTCNGACCAGGCAGACATGAGAGANAGGTTTGNTCCTCGTTACGGTCATTATTGGAACTTCGTNGACCAACTAATCAGCGACAACACAGGCGGGAAGGTNCAGATGCCATTTGATCTTGANTCTTTCNTGGCCGGGCCNGCGGTAGCAGGAAGTTCTCAAGAGTGCATNGACCGCATGGGGGAACTCCACCAGTTNCTGGGGCACAATCGNCAGTTGTTTATGTTCGATTTGGGNGGAGTTTCCAACAGCGAGTTGGAGGAAACAGTGCGCCGCTTTGGAGAAGAGGTTCTTCCACACCTCCCCGATTAGCCATTAGCGAGACCACTGCGNTATGTGTTCCGGTGTCNAAATTCCNTCTTTNAGGAGNGGGTCNGGAATGGGNTCCCCCACCNCNATACCGAGNGGCANTACCCCNGCCCATGTATCAAGCNANTAGTCCTCATCGTCGTCGATCGGNTGACCAGTTCGAACTTTCGAAGACGCNTCACTCAGNGGCATCGAAAGTACCAACGTTCCTTTCACNTCNTTTTCAAGGTGAGGGCGGGTGCCTGCAACCCGTCCNGGGATCACGTGGTCGCTAATAAGATCNAGNGCTCGCGATTTCTCGTCAAAATCTTCGACAAGAGATGCTCTCCCCATGAGGACAACGGAGCGGTAGTTCATCGAGTGGTGCATCAACGATCTAGCCACGACAAGTCCGTCNAGAATACTGACNGTGACACATAGTTGCGTATCACGACCTTCGCGGAGCAGCCGACTTGCAGGAGAACCNTGAAGGTAAAGCGTTTGGTCGTCGCGACCATAGATCATTGGAATNACGACGGGTCCNTCGGCGGCGACCAATCCGACGTGGGCAAGCAGGCCTTCATCCAAAATTGAGGCAACCGTATCNTGATCGTAGGAGGCTCTATCNGGCATTCGNCGAACGGTGANCCGGTCCGACGGGGAACTATCATCTTTAGTCATCAGCAAACNATAACNCTGTTGAGTACGGTGATATCAATGACTACAGATCCTGTCGGACACTTCTTCGCCAANGACGAATCNCNGTTGCTNGTCCAACCNACNTTGGACGCCCTCGANGCTCAGGCAGCCAACGCTGACAGNACGCGGACTGTTGCNAGCAACGTGATCGAAAGTTTGCGAGGCAGCGANGTCATGCGAATGGCTGCGACGAAGGAACTNGGNGGTGTCGAATCNTCNATTCTTGCGATGGGCNGNGAGCTCGAAGCTGTNGCCGCNCGTTGCCCNTCCACCGCATGGTGTCTNTGGAACCACTTGGCAGTGTTTCATTTGTTCGTCGGGACTTTGGGTCCTGAACATCAGTCGTTTCTTCAAGAGTTAGTCCAAAACGGTCAGTGGATGAGCTTCCCAGCCGGGGCAGGTAGCGGTGTCCACGGACGCATAGAAGGCAACGAGGCGGTCCTTAACGGCAAGGCAACTTTCGGCACCGGCAGCCGCTACGCCGATTACTGCGGCGTCGTATTCGCTGTCGTCGGCGAAGACGGAGAACCGCTCCGACCGATGGATCTCCGTTTTTCGATTGTTTCTACCTCAGTTGAAGGTTTAAAAATAGACCCCACGTGGGATGGGTCAGGTCTTCGAGCATCAGCTACCGACGATCTTCACTACAGCGAAGTGCGCGTCCCCTTGGACCGTTGTGTTCAGTGGTACGGCGCCAATCGAGCAGAGTCCCTTCGAACAGTTCCCGTAATCAATCACCGCTACAGAGAAGACTGGGTCGGCATTTCCGATCTTTGGCTCGGTTGGATGGCGAATGGGATAGTACGCCGCTCCCTCCAAGAAATCGCGTCCTCAACTCGCGAACGCCGAGTCATCATGGGCGGAAAAATGGTTGAGAAGGCGACTGCTCAGGTAAATATCGGTCGGGCAGCAGCTCTTCTGTCCTCAGCACGTGCAGCCGTCGAAAGCGCGTGCCTGGAATTAGACCAGAGAATCGCAGCTGGCATCGTTCCTGACGAAGCTGACTATCTGCGTCAAATGTCTATCGTGTCCATGAGTGTCGAACAGCTAGCTGAAGCGATGCGGTTGTTGGAGCGAACTCAGGGTGGTAACGGGCTACGCGAAGGAGGCGCCTTCGAACGCAGGTACCGGGACTTCCGAGCAATGCCACTGCACATCAATGTTCACCAAGACCGTGTAACTCATCAATTGGGGCGCTTCGTCCTCGATATAGAACGCGACGCTTTCTAGAAAGACTTTTGACGACACGGCATCAAGTGTCGGATCTACGCTGTATCTAGATCAGATCAGGCAGGGTGAGACACATATGAGTTTTGACATCGTCGTAAAGGACGGCCTTATTTTCGATGGCAGCGGCGCACCGCGAGTGCGGGGAGACCTCGCAATCGCAGGCGGTCAGGTTGTCGAGATCGGCAGAGTGAACCACCGCGAGGCAGCACAAGTTATTGATGGCACCGACATGCACGTGGCACCGGGCTTCGTCGATCTGCACACGCATTATGACGCTCAAGTATTTTGGGATCCATATTGCACGCTGTCGGGCTGGCACGGGATTACATCCGTCGCCATTGGCAACTGTGGGTTTGGATTCGCTCCTGTCGCTCCCGACATGCGCGAGTACGCAATGAAGTCAATGGTGCGAGTGGAAGCGATCCCTTACGAGTCGATGGCTCAGGGGATGCCATGGGACTGGGTCACCTTCCCAGAGTATTTGGACAGTCTGGACCGAACACCGAAGGCAATGAATATCTTGCCTTACGTGCCGGTCGGACCGATGCTGCTTGAGGTCTTGGGGGTTGATGACGCTAAAGCCGGTCGAATGCCTACCGACGCCGAGCACGAAAAGCTGGCCAACTTGTTGCGGGACTCTATGGATGCAGGAGGTTGCGGGTGGTCAGCGCAACGTCTTCCTCCGACTGGTCCGGCGGCCGTGCAGCGTGATTGGGATGGAACTCCCATGCCTACCGACATGATGAACGATGAAACGGCACGAGTGTTGGCGCAAGTATTGGCGGAACGGAACCAGGGTGTCGTGCAAATGACTCTGACCACTGACGACATCAAACATGACCTAGCCCATTTAGAAGAGATTGCTTCAATTAGCGGGAGACCTCTGCTACACAACGTTGTTCAGGCTTTCGAAGACAAGCCTCATGTTCATAAACGCCAAATTGAATGGCTTGAACGATGCAGGGAACGCGGCATTCCCGTTTATGGGCAAGGGGTTACAAGCGACGCCGGATTTACGTTCACTCTTGAAGATTGGAACCTTTATGACGATTCCGAGGCGTGGATGGAAGCATGCATGGGAAGCAAAGAGGAACGTTTGGCTAAGTTTTCCGATCCTTCTCGTCGTCAAGCACTGAAGGACAATCTTCCTTCTACGGCTACTGCCCCGATAGGGACCGTAACGATTCTCTCTCCTCGGTCTGATGGCACTGAAAAGTACCGGGAGATGTCGGTATCCCAAGCTGCAGAANTAAGCGGTAAGGACGAGGTTGACGTGATGCTTGACATCGCGGTTGAGGACGGGCTCGACACATTGTTTTTCGTCGCGCCGCCGCAAGGCAACAGTGAACTGTTGCAGGACATTGTCAGTTATCCCCACATGTTGTTCGGGGTGTCTGATGGAGGAGCACATACCAAGTTCCTCACTGCTGGTCGCTATCCGACCGAAACTCTGACGGAGCAGGTAAGAGACAACCAGTGGGTGTCGTACGAAGAAGCACACCGGCGCTTGTCAGCTCTTCCGGCGCAACTCGCCGGTTTTCACGACAGAGGAGTACTGCGACCAGGTTGCCCGGCAGATGTGGTCGTGTACGACCCGGAGAACCTTAAGGTCCTTCCGATGGAAGTTGTGCATGACCTGCCCGGTGGAGAATGGCGTCGAATCCAAAAAGCTTCGGGGTATCGCAACGTAATGGTCAATGGCCAAATCACGATTGAAGACGACAAACAAACAGCGACACACAGCGGCAAGCTTTTGCGCCACGGGAAGTAACGCAAATAACGAACTCGGTGGCTTGAAGTTTTCGAAGCTTCATCTCATACCAAGTAGTTGAGCTGCCCTCTCTGCGCGTTCCTCGACAGAGTCACGCATTTGTTCCAAATCAATCTCTTCGTCTTGTTCGCCCTGTTGGCCTCCGAGGTATCGCGAATAGACACCTTCTGCGATGCATGCCAAGCGCCACTGCGCAAACGCTCTGTAATAGCTAATCGACTCTATGTCGGAGCCCGTTTCTGCCACGTACAGCGAAGCCAGCTCATCCTGATTCAGGAAACCAGGCAGCCCTGTGCTCTCAGCATCTCCTGTTGGCTCGATTGCTTGGGGGTCATGCCAATAGCCAAGCAGGCCACCTAGGTCAGCCATAGGCTCGCCCAAAGTACAAAGCTCCCAATCCAGCACCGCGACGACATGCCCATCAGGGTCAACCATGCAGTTCGAGAGCCGATAGTCACCGTGGGCGATCGTTGTGGGGCTGGGTTCCGGCATTCGCGAAACTAATGCCGATGCAACAGCATCAACTATTGGCAGTTCACGCGTTCGGGAACTTTCCCATTGACCGGTCCACCGCTTCACCTGACG
The DNA here is from genome assembly GCA_002713975.1 of Acidimicrobiaceae bacterium. Taxonomy (GTDB): domain Bacteria; phylum Actinomycetota; class Acidimicrobiia; order Acidimicrobiales; family Poriferisodalaceae; genus MedAcidi-G3. The sequence goes on from PAVP01000031.1 coordinate 28,491, forward strand.
TTCTATATAGCCACTTCGTTTTGCTAGATCACCAAGGCCGACATCATCAATGTCGACTCGGTGCAGCGCGACCAGAGTTCGAATAAGCGATTCTGACATCGTCTCTCTGGCGGTGATATCCATAGTTGCTGCTATTTCAATGTCTCGAACAACTATGCCGTCGACAAACTCCATGACGTAGAAATCTCGCCCATTAACGTTTTCGTCCTGACACAAAGCAACCATTTCNGGTACCGGGACGTCGCTGTCGCGCAGCGCGTCCATCAATCGNTATTCNCGCACCATGTCATGAGCGGACGGCAACAGTGGCCCCATCGGCGGTCGCCGCAAAACAAACCGCGGTTTGCCATCATCGCTCACCGTAAAGGTCATATTTGACCTGCCGCCCGCTATTAGCTCGTAGCTGAGCGGTCCATCTAGATCCGCGTGTTGACCAATCCAAGAGGTAACACTTTTGACNTCTATGACGTCGGAAGGTATTTCAGCCACACAAGGTATCTAGCAGAATTCAATAACTGCGTGCCTATTAATCATTTAGAAAACGAGGCGCTCGTCGCTCTTTAATCGCCTGCATTGCTTCCCGATGGTCTGCCGATCGCAGACTCGCGAGGTGGTTGTCTTGCGCAGCTTCTAGGTCGGGTGAAATGCCAGACAAGTTATCTATGGCTAATTTCGTTAATTTGACAGCGTTGGGCGACAACTCAGAAATGACCGAACACAGTTCGGTAATTCGGGAATCAAGTTGGCTCTCATCAACGACTTCGGTTAGATAGCCCACCCGAAGCAATTCTTCTGCGCTGATGACTTCCGAAGTCAGGAAAATGCGTTTGGTCGCTGCAGCGCCGATCCGTTGAACGAACCTCTGTAATCCGGTGGCGTAATACTGGAGACCTATCTGGGCTGCAGGCATTCTCAANACGATGTCCGCAGTTCCCACTCGGAGGTCACAGGCCATCGCGAGATCCGTTCCGCCGCCATAAACACTGCCGCCAAGAACTGCGATAGTTGGAACGCTGACAGTCATTAAGGCATCACAAACGTCACCGAAGCCGAACTCGGGTCGTTCGCCTTCAGCTAACGCTCCAAGGTGATACCCCGAACACCATGACGGCCCTTCAGCTTCCAAGGTAACGACCCGAATTGAGGGATCGCCCTCTATCTCCTCGAGATGCCGCATGATCTGTTTGAGGTCGACTGGTTCTAACCTGTTTCTTTTATCGGGTCGCTGCAACACCAGTCGTGCCCGTCGACCAGACACTTCCAGTCGTGGCACATCTCCCTCGCTGTCGAGTCCCATGGCTTAGTCGAACACCAGAATGGATCGCCCAGCGACCCTACCGTTCTCAAGGTCGTCGACGGCTACCCCGATATCGTCGATGGAATAACGCTGTGTTACGAGNGCATCGAGATCCAGAATTCCGTCGCGATGCCATTCGATGAACCGGGGTAAGTCTTCTCCGGGTTCACAAGAGCCACCGAGGCTGCATATGTAGGAGCGTTCGCCGATAAACATGTGTCGGCTGTCCAACTCGATGGGAGTTTGAGGCACCCCGACCAGAACCGCAGTGCCGCCCTTCGACTGACCGAATTCGCCACTGCGAACAACTTCTGATATCTGCTTCATCGTAGAAGCNTGTCCTATGCAGTCGAAGGCNTAGTCAACACCGGCAACCGGTTGACGCAAAATGTCGAACTGGCCTTCAACGGGAGTCAATTCCTTTATGGCACTAACTGCGTCGCCATCGGTTGCGTTTACTCCGTGTGTCGCGCCGAATTGTTTGGCAAATTCCAGTTTGGTGTCGTCTANATCAACAGCAATGACAGGATTAGCGCCTAGATGCGCAGCAGCAGCAACTGCTGAAAGGCCTACTCCTCCGACGCCGATTATGGCGACACTGTCGCCTTGTTTCACTCCCGCCGTGTGGAGCACTGCGCCGGCTCCTGTGATAACCGCACATCCAATGATGCTGTCTGTCTCTCGATCGATGTCATCTGGGACTTTCACGACGTACATTTCATCCGCGATCGTGTGTGTTGCCCACGTGAAAACGTTGATACTGGTCGCTGTTCTCCCATCGGGTAATTTCAGTTCGGTGGCCCCTCCCTGGCGTCGGGCCTGATCCTGATTCTTCGGCACCCAGGTGACCATCACAGTGTCGCCCGTCGCTAGGTCTGTGACTGACTCTCCTACCGCCACGACTTGGCCCGTTGATTCGTGTCCAAGCACAGCGGGCCCCGGTCGGGGGTTATGGATGGTGTGGAGTTGACTGTGACAGATACCTGAAGCGAATTGACGGACGACCACTTCGTGGGGTCCAGGATCGGGAAGTGTTACATCAACTACTTCCAATGGTTGACCTTGTTCCTGCGGGACTACGACGACGCGGGCCTCAGTTGACATAAGTNTTCCTTTTGTCCTATCCATGCCGNNAGTTNGTTCCGACGATCTTGAAGATTAGGTCGGAATNCGNAGTGGNCGCCCNTCTATGTCGGGTCGACTGTCAGTTGACANCCACAACTGTGTTGGTTCTGAGTCGGTCCAAATNTTGGCTACTGCCATAGGTCGAGCGTCNAGTACNCCTCCGGTNGCTAGNTCAACGGCTCCGCTNAAGACGATTTGNTTGCCATTTGAACAATCAAGCACCNCCANCGTTTCGGACAAACTCCCCACATGCACCCCNATTCGTAGCTTTCNATGAGGGTCATTNATTTCACGTTGGACACGCCATTGTCCNACAATCGACGCTTCCACCGCTGCAGCCGGGTCCTCGAAAGANGCCACGANGGGTAGNTGGTGCTCAATTAAGGACGCCCCGNTGTCCAAAAAAATGCTCTCTATGAGACTTTTAGGTTCCGGACCATTGGGAACACCATCTACTTCGTAGTCGACGCAGACATANGCGGCTNGATCATGGTCCTTCGTGTCNCGATNCGACGACNTCAATTGACGGGCGCGACCTTCGACAAGAAACCCAACACAGCNGCAACAAAGATGTCATTTCGGTCCCCNGCGACCATGTGAGCTGCCTCACCAACATTNGAGTACTCAGAGTGAGGCACTAGTTCTAAATACGCCTGAGCTCCTTCTTCTGAAAGTACGTCGCTCAAGCCGCCGCGAATTAACAGGGACGGACATTTGACGTTCCTTGCAGCATCTTCCTGCCTAGGGACACGATCCGCTAGGGAGCGTTTACGTCTCATGAATTCTGGGTCCCAGTGCCATCGATACCGTCCATCTGGCCACAGACGAACGTTCTTTGCTAGCCCGTCCAAAGAGCGAGGTCGTTTTCGATGGGGTTGATAATTACTAATTGCCTCCGCTACTTCTTCTAGTGAGGAGAAGCCATCTGGAGCTTGTCCCATGAAGTCTCGAATCTTTCGAACTCCGACTGCCTCAATTCGGGGAGCTGTATCTACAAGAACTAGCGCTTCGGCATCCACTCGTTCTTCACCTACAGCAGTTAACGATGTTCCTCCACCCATCGAGGCACCAACGAGAATGGGGCGTTGCCCGAGGTTCTCAACAACGGCGACAAGGTCTTCAACGAGGGCTTGATTGGAGTAGTCGCCATCGGGGGCCCAGTCACTATCCCCGTGTCCGCGGGCGTCGAGGCTGACCGCCTGGTATCCGGCTTCAGCTAGTTTTTGACCCGCTCCTTTCCACGCATGGCGGGTCTGTCCTCCGCCGTGTTGCAGAATGACGAGCGGCCCCATCTCACCGTAGATGTCCGCTGCTACGTGCACGCCGCCTGACGCCGGAATCATCTTGTGTGGCTCTGGGGCTCCTTCTAAGCGAACGCCCCTATCAGCCTGTGTCACATCAACCCCTACCCCGGCCTTCAGCTTTCACTTGTGCCTGAGCTGAGCGGCGTTGATCTCCCGCTGCGGCCAACGCATCCCGGTTTGAGTCATCAACTTTCATAAAGTGAAGACGCCAATCCTCGTTTGCTTCGGTGTCCCATACAAATGGTGTTTGAACGGTGGTTCGTGGTTCCCATGCGCGCTCTAAAAGATCTAACGCAATCCCGGTTATTGCTGATTGCATTTCGACATCGCCCGGCTTTCCTGTCGGGTTACCTAACGGGAAGTCGGTATAAACAAACCGACTTACTCCGCATTCTTCGACGATGTCTCTTGCGCTCCCCATGACAACCGTCGGGAAGCCAGCTTCTTCGAGGTGACGCGAGACCAGACTCACGGTCTGGTGGCAAACCGGTCAAAGCGGAACAAGAATNACTGCGTCAAGTTCGTCCTCTTTAGCAAACTCGAGTATTTGAGGAGCGTCTCTGCGGCTAGTTCTTCTGTGGCTGTAATCAGTTGGCACTCCGTAAAAGCGTTCTGCCAACGATCCAATTCTTCCTTGGCTGGCAAATTCTCGGAGACGATTAATAGGAAGGTAGGTATCAAGGTCTTCTGTATGCGTGTTGTCTTTATCCCAGAAAAGATCCTTGTTGTAAAGACCACCAAGAGCGTCATCGCAAAGCGCTGCGTACGGCTCTTTAGTGCCTGAGTCAGCACCAGCTGTGTCGTCGACTTTACGTTCAAAGAAAGAAGTAGTGACAAGGCCAATACGACACTCGCTCAGAGGCTTATCCAGAGATGCAAATGGGACGTCATGGTTGTAGGCCCATTGATAGGGCTGCGGGTATCCCTGAGCGCCGTAGTAGTTGCGAGATTTATCGATATAGCTGACGTGTGATCGATGGGTGCGCCGATCAACGGCCATGTTCTTCTCCCCTAGTAGGACAACACATGTGATGGTAGGCGGAGAAAGGGGTCAGCGNCTCAATTATCGGGCTACGGTCACGGAAAGACGTATCGGAGGAAGTGATGGTTGCTGACTTACCGCCAAGACCGCACCGAGGTTGGACCTTTCATGAAGTACCTGTTGGAAAGCGGTGGAGTACTTCTAGACGAACCGTGACCGAAACAGATCTGATGNTCTACGCAACNCAGTTCGGTTTCGTTGAGGGTTTGTTTCTTGACGCGACGGGGTCGGAACGAGCTGGTTACTCAGGTCGCTTGGTTCCCGGAAGTCTGGTCATGTCGATTGCCGANGGCTTAATTATTAGCGGCGGCGCAATCGCTGGGACNGGGATCGCNTATCTCGGAGCTGAGATTCAGGTGAAGGGGCCAACATTTGTAAATGATTCGTTGCAAGTTATCGCNGAGGTNACTGCNGCCAGACTGACTTCAAAGCAGGACCGCGGNATTGTCACTACGAAGAACGAGGTGTTCAATCAGAACGGCGATGTGGTCATGGTTTATACCCCCACCCGCATGATTCGCGTTGAACATGTGGACGACTGATTGATTCGTTACTCATACATCTGGCGGCCAACAGGTCCTATTTCTTCTTATGGGACTACTCTCCAACTGTGAATTCATTGAATCTCGAAGCGTTGAGCGCTACCGATATCGCAGCCATAGAACGTGCAACNGNCTGGGCCAACTCTTTCGTCGCTGACCGAGCTGAGCAATGGGAGTTCGANCGCCGTTTNGCCAAGGAAGGTTTTGAAAGTGCAGCCAANCATCGGCTGACTGGGCTTCTCGTACCTGAGGCTGATGGCGGGGAGGCAGTGAGCGCCCTCGGCTTGGCGAGGGTGTTGGAAGAAATCGCCGCTATAGATTTCGCTATTGCCTTTTCGCTCGTTTGCCACAATAACTTGGCTGGATCCGTAGCAAGAAACGCCGCTGGAGACCTTCGAGCAGAGACCTTGCCTGGACTAGTCGATGGCAGTTCTTTGGGAGCTTTCTTGTTGACTGAACCGGGGGTGGGTTCCGACGCGGCCGCTATATCGGTGACCGCCTCTCGAGACGGAGACGAATGGATACTAAATGGGGAGAAGGCGTGGGTAACGAATGGCACTGATGCAGATGTTTTGTCGGTTTACACNCAAACAGACCGAGCTGCGGGCCATCACGGAATCGCGACTTTTCTGGTTGATGCGAACATTCCAGGGNTTGTCAGAACACCGGCCTACGAACTAATCGGAGGCCACGGCCTNGGCGCTAATGGNATTCGTTTCGACAACTGTCGGGTACCTGCAAAATCGTTGTTCCTGTCTCCNGGGGAAGGCTTCAGAGCCGCNATGGAGGGNATTGACTTGGCTAGGGTCCTNGTCTCAGCNATGTGTTGCGGGATGCTTCGAACNAGCCTTTCNACCGCTTCAGCCTATGTTCGCGACAGAAACGCATTCGGCGCCCGCCTCGCCGATTTGCAGGGCGTTCGATTCAAACTGGCAGATGTCGCAACAGACCTTGAAGCTTCTCGTNTACTTACTTATCAGGCAGCTCATGCATTACAAGATGGCGGTGATGCTTCAGTCGAGGCCGCTCATGCGAAGAAGTTCGCCACTCGGGTTACTGAAGTCGGAATTGCTTCGTGCATGCAGGTAATGGGAGCAAANGGAGCGAAACGGGACCACCCANTACCTCGACACCTGGCAGCGGCACGGTTAACCCACTACGTAGATGGAGCGACAGAGATACAAGATGTAGTGATTAGTCGGTCCCTGCTTGACTGAAATGGAGGAGTTGTGAACCGCCAGCGTTCTGGGAAAAACACAAGTGTCGACGAGGCTATCGAGGCAATCTCAGANGGCAGTCGCNTATACGTAGCACAGGGCTCCGGTTGTCCTTATGGACTCTTGACCGCAATTGACCAGCGTCGAGGATCTTTCAAAAGTCTTGAGTTTGTTGCAGCTTTTCTGTTGGAACGGCCNGCNCCTATAGANCATTTAGGAGATCCCTTCAGATGGCTGTCGTTGCAACCAACTGGCGGCATGCGAGACGTACTCGACCACGAAGCTTTCGGGATCGTTCCGGGCCGTTATTCAGATCTCGACGGTATCTGTGGGCCGAAGGCTCCTCTGGCGGCAGACGTAATTATCTGTCAGGTCAGCCCGCCAGATTCGTCGGGCATATGCAGTCTCGGAACCGGAGTAGGAGGCCACGTTTCACTTATTCGTGATGCTCCTCTGGTGATCGGCCAGGTCAACAATCAGATGCCATTTGTGTACGGCGACGGAGAATGTCACATAAAGGATTTTGATTTCCTGGTGACCATAGACGAGCCCTTAGCTGAACTTCAGCCGGCGACCATCGATCCAATCTCTTCGGCGATCGCTGAGCACATTAATCCATTCATTCCCGATGGTTCGACGTTGCAGTTCGGCATCGGAGCGGTACCTGATGCTGTTCTATCCACTTTGCAGGGGCGAAAGAACCTAGGTCTGCACGGTGGAATGGTTAATAACGCTTGCGTTGATCTGATTAGATGCGGCGCCGTAGACAATCTCCACAAAGGGTGTGATGAAGGAGTATCGGTCGCAGCTGAAATAATGGGCACGCGGGAGCTTTACGACTGGGTCGATCACAATCCCCTAGTCAGAATGGCGCGCGGATCTCATACCCATGGCATCCCAGGCATGGCCGCAGTTCGCAATTTCGTCGCTTTGCAGTCAACTGTAGAAATGGCGTTAGATGGTTCAGCCAACAGCGAATTTGCTTCAGGTCGTTTCATTTCAGGCCCAGGCGGAGCTCCCGATTTCGCGTTCGGAGCTTCAATCGCAACCGGAGGCCGTTCAATAATCGCTATGCCATCAACAGCGGCTAAGGGGACCGCTTCACGAATAGTCCGGCGATTATCTGAGGGAGCGCCAACGACACTGCCTAGCTATCTCGCAGATGTGGTTGTTACCGAATACGGCGCGGTTGAGTTGCGGGGCAGGACCCTTTCGGAGAGAGCCGAGCTTCTCGTAAGCATCGCTCATCCCGATCACCAAGATCTTCTATGTAGTCCATGATCAAAAGATCAGGATCAATTATCCGGTCTATTACAGGCGCCTATACGTTGCTGTCTGACCGCTGCTGCCGTAAGCCATGCCGGCCATCCTGTGCAGATTACGAGAGTTATGCATTCGCCCGAGCATCCGCGGACCGCTAGCTAGTAGGCCTCCGTCAACAATGTGTTCTTGGCCGGTGACGAAAAGTGAGTCATCGCTAGCGAGGAAAAGAGCCATGCCCGCGATGTCTGAACCCTCTCCACGTTTGGGCAGCGGCTGAATCTCGGAAATCACTTCTTCTGCTTGTTCCTCATTGCCGCTGTGCATGAGCGGGGTGAAAATAACGCCCGGGCAAATCGCGTTCACTCTTATCTCGGAGCCCGCGAGTTCTATCGCGGTGGTTTTCGAAAGACTCACCACAGCGGCCTTCGCTGCGGAGTACGCCTGAGGGCCGGCGCCGCCTCCCATGCCGGCGATGGAGGCTGTATTGATTATCGAGCCCCCTTCTCCCTGATTCAGCATCACCCGCGCTGCGTGCTTCGTTCCGAGGAAAACTGAACGCACGAGAATATGAAATGTCGCGTCCCAGTCATCAACTTCTATTTCGGTGATCGGCCCAAAGGCTCCACCAATACCTGCATTGTTAAACACCACGTCAAGACGTCCGAAAGAGTCAACGGCAAGTTCCGTCATTGCTGCAACATCGTCTTCAATAGACACGTCGGTCACCGTGAACCGGACCTTGCCCTCATATCCCTCAGCATTGAGCTCTTCGAGAACAGCTCGGCCGTTTTCTGCGTTGAGATCCCCGACAACCACCGAGGCTCCTTCTTGCAGAAATCTGCGGACGGTTGCTAATCCCATTCCGCTGGCCCCGCCAGTAATTATTGCTACTTTCGATTCGAGTCTTCCGCTCATCATTTCCCCTTGCCTAACTTCAGGTTGCCATTGTCGCTCAATTGCGATGCTTCGTGCTCGGCATCCGAACTACGGTCAACTCATGGATCTCGGTTTGGTTGGAAAACGGGTCGTCATTACCGGCGGTTCAAAAGGCATTGGACTCGGCTGTGCTATCGCTCTTGCCCGAGAGGGATGCCATATTCAGATAGCAGCGCGAAATCAGGAGACCTTGATTGGCGCTGAATCGGCGATTCGCGAATCTGCCGAAGGGGTCACGGTCATAAGTCATGCAGTTGACTTGTCGACTACTCAAGATCAGATAGCTCTGGTGGAAGCTGCCGGTGAGGTCGATATTTGGATCAATAACGCAGGGGCGATACCTGCGGGCGACATATCGACTATCGATGAGCNCACATGGCGAGCGGCNTGGGATCTCAAGGTTTTCGGCTATATCAATTTGTGNAGNGAGGTNTANCCCACAATGGTCAAACGGGGANGTGGCGTNATCATCAACGTAATAGGTGCCGCTGCGGTGCGACCGCAACCNACCTANGTTGCCGGAGCNGTNGGAAATAGTGGTTTNGTTGGACTTACTNCAGCCCTTGGGAGCAGAAGNCTTAGCCATGGGGTACGAGTAGTGGCTGTAAATCCAGGTTTAATCGTCACCGACCGAATGGGGGACATTTTGCGGCGCGAGGCCATCGACCAATTCGATGACGAGGAGCGTTGGGAAGAACTAATCCCCGATGATCCTGCGCCGGGTTCAGTTGAACAATGCGCCGATGTCATAACTTTCTTGGCTTCGCCGAGAGCTAGTCATGTAAGTGGGACTACGTTGACCATAGACGGAGGGGCTTCGGCCAGGTAGGTCAACACATCTAGCGAATAACTGTNAGTTTGGGGAACAGCATGAGTACAACTATTCAACGTGACGGACTCCCGGCACGCGAAATGCACGAGGTCCATCGGATCGATCATGAAGGCGCAGTTGATGCCGACGGGCACATTCTGGAGCCACCCGATCTTTGGGATGAGTACTTGGAGTCCAAATATAAAGACCGGGCCCTAAGAATACGATTGGACGAAAGCGGGCTCGAAGAACTCGAAATAGGGGGTGAGCGGAGCACTATGAGCCGTCGGGGTTTCCCTGCGACCTTGGGAGCGATGGGGGCACCTGATCTAGCGGACATACAACGTAATCCCGATAGGACCTACCTTCATGAAGCTCCTTTCGGGTCGATGGATCCAACTCAGAGACTTGAGGTCTTGGACGCTGAGAATCTCGACGCGGCAGTGATCTACACGACTGTGGGTCTGCTGTGGGAAGCAGAGCTAGAAGATCCCGAACTAAGCCAGGCATACACTCGCGCATACAACCGTTGGGTGGTTGATTTTTGCAGGGATAGCGGAAATCGTCTCGTTGCTTCTGCTCATCTTTCTTTGAGTGACCCTGAAGCAGCCGCGACGGAGCTCCGACGCGCAGTCGAAGATGGTGCCAAAGGCTGCTATGTAGCACCGTTTACCCACGGCGCCACCCCGCTGGGTCATCCAGATAATGACGTCGTATTTGCGACGGCACAAGAACTAGGGGTGCCCTTCGCTATCCATCCGACATTCGAACCTCAGTGGACTAAAGGCGGCAGGATGGGCACCTGGGAGAATGTAAAACAACTCCGCCTAACAGCCTCGGTGACTGCATCTGACGGGGTCCGCCATCAATTCACAACCATGTTCGATTACGGCGTTTTCGATAAGTTCCCAGACCTGAAGGTCTTGGTGCTCGAATCAGGTGGCGGGTGGATCGGCTATTGGCTTGACCGGATTGATGCCGTCTATGCCCACACGTTTGTGGGAACCCGGGTTCCGCTAGACATGAAGCCAAGCGAATACTTCATGCGTCAAGTCTGGATCAGTTGTGACCCCGATGAACGCACAATTCCCTCACTTGCTGAACGTTTCGGATATGACCGTTTCATGTGGGCATCGGACTTCCCTCACGCGGACCACACACCTGAATACGTTCATGACCTCAACCAGTTGGTCGACATGTTTCCCGAAGAACATAGACGAGCTTTCATTGGTGATAATGCCCGCAAGCTGTTCGGAATCTAAGACTTTCTTTCAACAGGCAATGATCAGCACACCTGATCGCGCTTTCGGAAAGAAGTAGGTCGTCTTCGGGGGCATTACGCGGCCTTCATCAGCAACGATGAACACATCTTCCAGTTCAGCCGGTGCTAGGCGTATTGTCGCTGGGCTGGTTGCCGCGCCGGCCCCCGATGGGCGGTACACCAATCGCGGGTCATCAGCATCATGGATGCCAAACAAGTCGGGTAGCAATGTCGTATGTACAAACTCTGAATCCAGACCGGTAGGTTCTTTCCGCTCCGCCCAATACCAGTCATCACCAAATCGGATTCGCAAGACTCCTTTGTCAACTGGTTTTGTGGATTCCGATTCGGAGGACCCTCGAACATCACACCAGTTCGCGAGTCCATCAACTGTCTTTCTAGGTAGAAACTCAAGTTCGTCAATATCTCGATCGAAACTTCCGATACGAAGTTCCGACGGCGGCACATAGGCCACTAGAAGATGTTCGAACTTCGCCTCTCGTGCCGCTGCTATTCGATGGTGTCCATCAATGATGTAGAGCCGTTCAAACTCAACCGTAAATGCAGGGTCGATTTCCCACAAAGTAAGTTCGGTTCCATCGGTCGCAAAAAAACTTGTCACTAACTCTGTTTGGTCTGATTCTTCCAACATCCGAAGGTCAATCTCATCCGACCTTGAGGTGACCACTACTGGGCTTGACATTGATCGCGCCTGTCGAAAATGGGCAGCTAATGCCTGCACACGGCCCGGATGCACAGCCTCATGGGGCATCGGGTCTACCTCAGACAAATCGATTGCTCCAATAATCGATCTTTGGGTGACGCCCTCGGCTTTTATTTTTTGGAGGAAAAGTCGTTCCTCGGTTCGAGGCGTGTATGCACCGGCTGCTATCAGATCACTGAGCGCAGAGTTCCCTTCGGTAGCTAGTCGAACATGTTCTGTCGGATGGCCATGGCTGGCATCAGCCGACCTGGTGACATGAAGGAAAGAATGAGCATGTTCTCCAAGGTGTTGTTCGCGTTCTTCGCGAGTCAACGCGTCATACGGCGGCGGAATTACAGCTGGCGCCCATCTTGCGTCTATAACAGACGCGAGGATCGGTCGGATCATGTCATCCACCCCCTTTGAGAAGCCCGAAACTAGTCCAGGTTCCGTACTGCTGGAAACCCCAAGTGAGTCCAGGTCACTACGAACAGCGATATCGCTCCGCAAATCGAGACCACATTTCCGGCACCGATCTGGGATGCTGCCCAACCAAGTCCTAAGGCTCCAACAGGCATGAGTCCGAATTGGACCAGCAAATAAAGTCCCATAACTCGTCCCATGATCTCTTTAGGAGTTGTGGATTGGATCAAGCCTTGGTTCATAGTGATAAAGAAACCACCCGCCAAGCCCATGAGGAAAAATAAAGGAATGAGAAGCAAAAAGGACGATGCCTGTCCCATGCACAGCACAAGCGCTGAGCCGCACATCATCGCCCGTTGAAACTTTCCTCCTTTGCGCTTCATGTCACCTTTACGCATCACAATGATGGACGTGATCGATATGCCGACGGCCATTACCCCTAGGAGATAAGCCATATCGCCGCTATCACGCAGAAGTTCTTCTTTTACTTTGGCCTGCATAGTCACCATGACTGCTGCGTTAACACTTATCGCTGCCATTGCGAGTAACAGGAACAGCACCCTGAGCCGAATATCGCTCACAACGTGCCGCAATGCTGATCCGGCTTCTTGTATGAGTCGACGTTTTTCCCGCTTTTGAACCTTTGGGGTCTCCAATTTTCGGAGTACTCCAAGCGCTGCGACCAGCATGATCACCTGCAACGCATAGACGCCCTCAAAATCGAATAGGTCACCGGTGATCTTTACCAACGGAGCCGAAAGGATCATGCTGGACGTCATCGCTAAGGCATTCAACGCAACTGCGTTCATAAGCAAACGCTCAGGTACGAGAAGTGGGATCAGAGCCTGCCGAACAGGGTGACCGAAGGCCTGGGCAATACCCGAGAAGACCGACAGAACAAGTACCCACTGGTAGTTAAGTCGGTCCATACCTAACAAGACGAGAGTAGCCACGACTACAGCGAGCAGAGCCAGCTGGCTGCGCAACAACAAGGTGCGACCATCAACTCGATCGGCAAGCACACCGGCCTGCATAACAATAAAAGCNACCGGGATGCCGAGCATAAACACTGCCATCCCTTGACTCGTTTCGTTGCCTCCGAGGCCATCCAAAACCAGCCATCCGACAGCAAAGCGTTGNGCGTTACTTACAAACATGTAGACAAGATTGTTGACCCACAAACGCCTGTAGTCAGGAACAGAGAGAGCGTTTCGGACTNCCTCGGGAGNGTTTGNATCAGGCTGGCCGTCGNCACCAGAATTNGTCACCCGNGAANTCTGGTCTACTGCGTNCGTTAAGACCTCATTCAGGTCGATCTTTCCTTGGNCTTANGTCATCTCAGGTGTTCAGGGCGGGGGTCAGCTAGACGCCCNAGCGGGGACTGTGCNCGCAAACCNCCNTCAACCACTATTGCCTCNCCGNTTACAAACGAAGACTCATCGCTGGCAAGCCATAAAGCGGCACTCGCTATTTCTTCGGGACGGCCCAGTCGNCCTATGGCATGGGCACGCATATTGNTTTCTAGNGCTACCGGGTCTTCCATCATTCGCATCACGGGTGGAGTTTCGATGGTGCCAGGGCAAATCGCGTTAACCCGGATGCCATCTGCTGCGTGATCAGTACTCATCGCCCTGGTGAGGTTGATCACTGCAGCTTTGCTCGCGGCGTAAGCAACGGCTCCTCCATCGCCGTGAAGTCCAGAGATGGAAGCAGTGTTGATAATTGAGCCGCCTCCAGAGTTCAACATCGCCGGAATCGCGAATTTTCCTCCGAGGTAGACAGAGCGAACGTTCACCCCCATCACCAAATCCCAATCATCGACGTCCAGTTCGATGACAGTGCCAGGGCGCAGCGTCCCTGCGTTGTTGAACATCACATCCAACTGACCGTATTCAGCGACAGTCCTCTCAACCAGCGTTGCCACTGATTCAGGTATCGATACATCAACTTCAATTGCTAAGGCATGTCCACCTTGTTCGTTGATTTGCTTNGCGACTGCTTCGGCTTTTCTGAGTCGCATATCCGCGACAATTACCGCAGCACCCTCTTGTGAAAAACGCAGCGAGGTGGCTTCACCTATGCCGGATCCACCTCCCGTGACGATCGCTACTTTGTCGGTCAATAGCATTAGCGCTCCCTTGAAGTTAAGACGGCGCGAATTTAGCGGCATTAAGGTCATGCGTGAGCGACTTATGACAACAGGAGGCAACTTTGGCAAGCCCTGAATATCATCGGATCAGAGAAATCATCGCATCGAGACGCGTTTCAAGTGATCGCCCCGTCAACCTTGAAAAGTTTCGAGCGAATATCGAAGCTACTGCTCGTGATCTTCCCGTCGAAGTGAACGGGACCATGGTCGACGCNGGTGGGGTGCCAGCCGAGCTACAAGTCACNCAGGANGCTGCAAAGGAAAAACTTATTATTTATTTCCATGGCGGCGGCTACATAGGNGGNTCTATNGCAAGCCACCGAAATTTGACTGGCCATCTTGCTCTGCAATCTCGATACAGCGTTTTGTCNGTTGAATACCGGCTCGCACCAGAACATGCCCATCCTGCCGCTGTAGAAGATGCTGTGACGAGCTACCAGTGGGCGCTCGCNAACGGCTACGAACCGGAGAACATCGTCCTGGCAGGTGACTCTGCCGGTGGTGGACTCACAGCAGCTTGTTTAATCGATCTTCGGGATAAACAATTNCCGCTTCCCGCTGCTGCCGTACTGATCTCACCTTGGCTAGACATGTCCCTCGCTGGTGAAACGATGATCACTAATGATGAAAATGATTCATCACTCTCAGCTGTATCTATGCCCCGAACTCGGGAGCTTTTCATTTCCGAAGATCAGATAAATGACCCATTGGCATCTCCTCTCGAAGCTGATCTGGGTGGTCTTCCTCCGCTGTTGATNCAAGTTGGCGATGAAGAAGTTCTTTTGTCTGACAGCGAGCGATTTAATGAAAAAGCCNCAGCGTCTGGTGTTGACGTTGAATTGCGAGTTTGGCCCGAAATGTTTCATGTTTGGCACGCATGTGTCGGGCTATTTGAAGAGGCAANTGCNGCAATCGATGAGATGACTCAGTTCATTTGGGGGAAGACCGACAATTAGAAGTTAAGGATCGTTGCTCANTCNAGTNCCTATTCGGGCGGGGTAGTGCGAATCACGCCGGCTTCAAGCAGCATTTCGTAGTGAGATGTTTCAATCTCTGCCAAGTCGAGGGCGGCATAGTCGTTGTGTTCGCCCATGGTGGCAGCNTGACGNCGCATGGTGGCTGGAGTCAGNGAAAGCCGGGCGGCNAATCTCGGCCAGACATGGGTACCTGCTTCAGGGTGTACTAGTGGAACGAAGAATTCGACGCTCTCTAATTGAGGGTCGTTGACTACATCTCCGGCGTCATGAACTGCGCCTGCTGGAACTCCGGCCTCTTGGAGCGCCTTCATGAGGGAGCGGTCCTCGTGTTGTGCGGTGAACGATGAGAGCCGTTGGTCGATCTCGTCGTGACGTTCCCACCTTTCCTTCTCACCGAGGTGGTGGAGATCAGCCCAGCCGGTCACGTCGCAAAGACTTTTCCATGATGCGTCGTCGATGACAGATATAGCTATCCAGCGGTCAGGTCCGCTGCATTGATAAACGCCTTGGGGGGCGCGTCCTGGGCGTCGATTTCCCCACCTTTGTGGGGCTTGGTTGNTTTGAGCGGCGACAAGATGTTGTCCGATCATNTTTATCGCTGTCTCCGCTTGAGCTACTTCAACAGTTTGGCCAGTCAAATCGCAGCATTGTCTGTCGAGTAAGGCAACCAAGGTGGCCGCAGCGGCATGGAGTCCGGCGGTTGGGTCAGGCCATGCAATTCCGCACTTCCATGGAATTTCATCTTGGTAGCCGGTGAGCCATGTGTGGCCGGCNTGNCCGTCGATAGTTGGTCCGTAGGCAACCCAATCCTTATTGGGTCCCGATCTTCCGTATCCGGGCATCGTTACATAAGTCAGATCCGGATTGTGTTGTCGAAGGGTGACTTCGTCCAAGCCAAAGTTAGGCATAACTCTCGGGGCGTAATTTTCGATTACCACGTCTACTTTGGGAAGCATCTGGACAAAAAAGTCTCTTCCTTCTTGCTTGTCGAGTTCGACCACGGTTGAAAGTTTGTTATTGGCGTACTTGTTGTGGAAGCCAGTTCTGTTCCAGGGCTGCTCTCCTGCATCGTTATCTGGAAANAAATGNGTCGAGTCGACATAGCTTTGCGGGACTTCGCGCGGTGTTCGNGTCCAGGGGACTTCGGTCATGAGAACTTCTGCACCTAAATCAGCGAGGATTCGTGCCGCTAATGGCCCTGCCCATACTCGNGTCATGTCCAACATCCGGAATCCGGTTAACGGTCCCTCGNCGAGTTCGTCCAAAGACTCGTTNCCTGANGGAAATGTCCCGGCCCGATTTTTGGGCCCGATTCGCCAATCATGTTGGCTCATTTGAAATGGNGGCCCAGGAATTTGAATTCCGTGGCTACCTGACTGCCAGAAATCTCGTTCTTGAAGGTGCGGATCGTCAAATAAATCATCAACTGTCGATATGGGCGCGACGGGCAGTCGTAGCGCTTGGAACAGCTCGAGCAACTCGCCTCGTTGCTGTGTCTTTAAGAACGGAATTAGTTCACCATCAAGAAGTTCTTGGTTGGTCATAACGTCGTAGATCGTTTCTACGTCGTCGCGTTCCAACAACGCTGTCAGGCCAGCGACCTCCAACAGTCGCTCCATCTGGTCGCTTTGGCTGATTGCTAATCCAATCCAGCCATCGGCACACTCGTATGCCCCGATTGGGGTTCCGGGTCCGCTGTATCGGTTTCCCATGCGATTCAGAATGTCCCCATTGTGTGTATACCGGAGAAGGCTGAACTGGTGCAGAGCAGCTATGACTTCTTGGTGTGAGGTTTCAACAACTTGGCCATGACCGCTCCGAGCGAGTGTCATCAGCGCTGCGAGCGCTCCGATGAATCCGGTAACTCCGGCTGCCATATGGACGATGTCGGGAACACCGTTGAGTGGTTCCCTTTGAGGGTCCCCGCTGAGTCTGAGATGTCCGGCGATCGCGGCGTCAACGAGGTCTGTGGACTTCCAATTCGCGTAAGGCCCCTGAGAAGCGAACGGCGAAATGCGGAGGACTATTTGTCGAGAATGTTCGGGTTCAAGTGGTACGTCTAGGGGGCCGTTACTCGATGATTGGATGATCACGTCTGCTTGCGCAGCCACATCGACATCACTGATGTGTTTCGACCCGTCGAAGAACGGATTTGCCACTGAATCGTGACCGTCTCGCTTTACATGAACTTCGCTGCCGTAATCGGCGAATAATTTTCCAGCGTACGCGCCGGCTACGGAGTCACCGATTTCCATTACCAGCAGAGATCCCAGTGCCGTTTGAGTCACGGGATGACTCCCGATTCCTTCATTTCAATGATGCGATCCCAGTCGATACCCAATTCATTGAGAACGAGTTCCGTGTCTTGTCCAAGAGAGGGGGCGCCAGATGTAACCTCCCAGTCCGTTACCGAGAAATCGACGGGGGATGCAACCATTTCGACGGTCTCATCATCGCCCGTATCTACCTGCACCCAACAGCCTGCTGCCCTGCTTTGAGGGTCTGTCAATAATTCGAGACTGGATTGGACGGGGGCCCACCAAACATTATTTTGATCAAAGATTCGTCCCCATTCGTCACGTTCCTTTGTTTCGAGGATCGCGTCTATCTGAGCGGTGAGAGCTGACGAATTTTCCATCCGAGTTTCGATGCTCGAGAACCGTTCATCCTCTAACCATTCTGAAACACCTAACGCCGCAATTACTTGGGGCCAATGTCTGTCCCCTTCAAGACCGAGCATCCATAGCCACTTGCTGTCAGAACATTTGTAACAATTGATGAGTGGGTTCGGTTGTTCATTGCGGCTTCTAACCACGACATCTTCGCCGGTCGCTGCTGTGACGTTGTGGTCCCAGCCCATCATGTACGTTCCGATCCGCATTAATGAGGTTTCGACTAGCTGACCCTCACCTGTTTTTTCACGATGGAATAGTGCTGCCGATATTCCCGCTGCAGATGCTAAGCCGGTCATATGGTCTCCCATCCCTCCGCGTTGCACGGGAGGGCTGTCTTGTCCGGAACTCAAGGCATGAGCAATTCCTGACCGCGACCAGAAAGCTCCAATGTCGTATGCCTGGCGGTTAGCTTCTTCTCCGCGAAGCGACATACCTGTAACGCTTGCGTAGACAAGTTTTGGGTAGCGNTTACACAGTGTTTGGTGGTCCAAACCAAGACGTTCAAGGCCTGCTGGGCGATAGTTCGTTAAGAAAACGTCTGCTGTCTCCAGGAGGCGGTGCATNACTTCCATTCCTGGGGANCTTCGTAGGTTCATCGCGACACTTCGTTTACCTCTGTTATCTAACTCAAAGGGCGGATTGCTGTCTCCGGCAAACAGCCATTCGAGTCCCCGGAACGGGTCTCCTTCATGAGGTTCGACTTTTATGACCTCGGCTCCCCAGTCAGCAAGTATTCCGCCACAAGCGGGACCNGCTACCCAAAGTCCTAGTTCTACGACACGTACTCCATGCATAGGCCCTGACATTCAGCCACTCTCCTCCCTGCAGCGGGATCGTAGTCAGTTCAAACCATCGAGGGATTCGTAACCTGATGGCGTTACTCGTACGAGCAAGTCGGTTGGGAGCCCTGGAACTATCGGTGACACGACCGTCATNGCTCTTGCGTCAATTTCGGAGATNGCTTCCTGNTTTTGTAGGGGCCGTGTTGTCGCAACNTGAATCCACTCATCAGGGTCTACTGGAACGACTGGTGAGTCAGATGACAGGGTCACACTGATGTCTCGTTCAACGAGCGACGACAACGGCCATAGCCATGCCTGTTCTGTTGGCGATACATCTTCAAGGTATTTATCTAAGCGTCGTGTCAGAAACGAGGGTTGAGTACACACCGAAGCTCCGAGTTGCGCCACTCGGTCAAGTTGTTCGGGCATTGCGAGTGAGCAGTGTTCGAGCCGGTCGGTTGTTGACGGTGGTGGCGGCGATGTTTCAAGCGCGAGCAATGTTTCATCGAGCATGTCGATATCCATCACGTGGACCGCTACGGGAAAACCGGCCCGGTGGGCTGTAGCAACCATTTTGGTGAGGTCTTGTTGGAGGCCTACATCGGGCATCACTTTTGCGTGACCTATTTCAATGCCTTTGTACGTTTCGCCGAAACGNAGATCNCCTAACCGATCTGCTCCAATCATCGCTGTGATGTGAGGACCACCGCACTCTTTGCTTATGTCTGCCAAAACATCTAATGAGCTTTGATCATTGGTGTGGGTTGCGTCGGTAATAGCGACCACACCCATCTCCCGCCACTCTGCAAAAACCTTGACGGCGATCCGTTTCAGCTCTCCGATTTCCAACTTCGGNACTCGACTGAGCGCATCTTGTCGCTCAACGAGTATTCCGTCCGGGGAGCCCTTAATTTTCAAAAGTTCCGCTGCTGCACTATTGACGACAGCGACGTGCCCTGAACGNTCATGAATCACTGCAGGGGTCCCTAAGGTCACTTGATCGAGNTCGGANCTGGTGGGGTGACGCTTCTCTTTTAAGAAGGTTGGTTCATAACCCCANCCACGCATCCAGCCGTTGTTCCCCGCTGAGCGAGGTTCAAGGAGTTGAAGCAGCTCATCGATAGAGGTCGCGTTCGACAAGTCAATTGAACAGTGGCTTGCCAGGGNGGANAGGAGNTGAAGATGGTCATCTCGCCAGCCNGGCTGGAGAATCTCATCTGATCCGAGTTCGATAATCTCGTCCACCTCGTCAACGCTGGACTCGATTTCACAGACCGTTCCGTCGCGTACCAATAAATTTGTCGCCACCGACCGGTTCTTATCGAAGGTGTGGACCTTTCCTCTCACGAGGAGCGAGGCCATCGGCTTTAGATACCTAGTTCTTCGAGCAAAGGAATCAGGTCTCTCCTCAGAAGTTTGCCTGTGGAGGTGCGAGGCAGCTCTTCCATCAAGTGCACCGCTTCCGGTCTCTTGAAGGGGGCAAGTTTTTCTTTAGCNAATGCGACCAGTTCCTCGGCAGTCACTCCGCTCCCCTCTCGGATCACAGCTGCGGCCACAACACGCTCGCCCCATTCCTCAGAAGCTACGCCTACAACTGCGCATTCGAGAACAGCACTATTTTCATAGAGAATTGCTTCAACTTCGTCGGGAGACACATTCTCGCCACCNCGAATGATCATGTCTCCGGTGCGCCCACCTAGAAACAGGTAGTCATCTTCGTCGAGGTANCCGAGGTCTCCGGTGTGCACCCATCCTTCGTCGTCCACCGTGACACGCGTTTTCTCTTCATTGCCCCAATATCCGTCCATCGCCCGGAAAGTTCGGAGCTGCACTTCTCCGAGAGTTCCAGCCTCGACTGGGTTCCCGTCTTCGTCGACGACTCTTACTTCGACGTCATCGAGCACCTGGCCGACCGAAGAAAGACGCTTCAGNGTCAACGCTTGTTCTTCTTCTGTCCCCTCAACCCGGTGATCGTCGGGATCAAGCACAGCAACAGTCGAAGTGGTTTCTGTTTGGCCATAAGCACCAGCGAATGAGACGTTGGNTGGGAATTCGCCGATCGCCCTGCGGATCACAGAAGGCGGCATTGGTGCCGCTCCATATGTGATCGCTTCCATACCGCTGAACGCTTCAGGTGTGAAGTTCTCTGCTTCCATTACNCGACCCAACATCGTGGGAACAAGAAATGCGTGNGTCACTGCATGTTTTTGGACGGTGTCGATCCACGCTGAAGCTTCGAACTGAGGCAACAATACGACCACACGACCGCTGTATAGAGCGTTCAACATCGAGGTGACACCGGCTATGTGATACAGCGGCGCGGCAAGAGCCATTCTGCCCATGTCTTCACCTGTAGCAGCGTCATTGGTTCCCATGACGTAACCGGTGAGAGCACCATTGGTCAGTTTCACGCCTTTGGGTAAAGAGGTCGTGCCGCTCGTGTACAGCAAGGCACAGAGCCCATCAGGGTCAACGTCTTCTGGCACCGGTAGTTCAAATGCTTCGTCTCGAGCTGCGGCATATGAGTCGTCCTCATCGAGCATGAAAACGTGCTCGACACTGTCCGGGCGATTGTCGTCTACCAAATCTCGGTAACGCGTTTCTGTGAAGAGAACCTTCACTCCACTATCTGCCATGAGGTGCGCTGCCTCTTCAGAACCTGCACGGAAGTTCATCGGCACGACCGTCGCTCCAACGAATGCAGCGCCGAAGATCGCCTCAACACACTCGACGCTATTAGTAGCGAATACGCCGATCCGGTCGCCGACCTCAACTCCAAGCGTNGTCAACAGCCCCGCCGTCTTACTTACATTTTCGAGAAGTTCGCCGTACGTGACTTCACGCGCGGGTCCCCCTTCGCCCTCAGTTGAGGTGTCAATCAGAATTATCTGCTCGCCAGCTATCGACGCCGGCATGAAAAGCAACATTCCCAGGTTCACGGTATCCCCCTGTTGTCCTCCGGAATGATCGCGGATGAAAGCACCCGCGCGCCACACCAGAACGAAGTTTCCTTTAAGTCGGCTTCTGAATTTAGGCCCAGAAGCCAGTTATCCTGCCTTTATGGCAAAGAACATTGAATTTTGGGTTGACCCTATATGACCCTGGTGTTGGGTGACGGCCCGTTGGGTCGTCGACGAAGTCGCTGCAGAACGCGACCTTTCAATCACATGGCAGCCCATCAGCCTTCTCTTCAAAAATGANCCCGCCGAAGGCACCCCGTACTACGAATCCACCTCTCTNACACACAAAATGTTGAGAGTTATGGAAGCGGTAAGAGCCGCTGAAGATGAAAGCAAAGTCTTCGACTTGTATTGGGAATTCGGCANTCGCATACATCATGACGGCGACAGAACTTTCGATCTAGCAGAAGCATTGGTGACTGCCGGCGTTTCCGGGGAGTATTCATCTGCTGCAGATGACGAAAAATGGGATGACGTCATCAGAGAAAAAATGGATGATGGTTTATCTCTGGTAGGTGATGATGTTGGAACGCCNATCATTGCCTGGAACAGAAGTGATGGCGATCGTGTCGCATTATTCGGGCCCGTCATCACCCGTGTTCCACAAAAAGAGGACGCCCTGAAACTGTGGGACGCTATGGCAATGCTTGGCGATATCGACGGATTTTGGGAACTGAAGAAAACCCGCACGGAGCGACCTGAGTTTGGTGAGCGTCCGACGTGAGCCCGGAAGTATTCAGCGATCTGAAGGTTATTGACACAGATAGCCACTGGTCCGAACCTTATGACCTTTGGACCAGCAGAGCTCCAGCCAAGTGGCGGGAACGTGTCCCGCAGATGGTTGAGCGAAGCGGTAAAAGACGTTGGTGGTTCGATGGGGACATTCCGATCGGTCTCCCGATTGCTTCTTCGGTTATCGACCCTGACGGGGAGAAGATCACCGGGACCGCTTTCTTCGATATGGACAACGAGGTGGTGCACCGAGCAAGTTTCGATCCAGAAGCTCGAGTCGCGATGCTTGACCATCTGGGAATCCACGCTCAAATCATGTATCCGAATGTCGCAGGTTTCGGAAATCAAAACTTCCTCAAGTCACCTGATGAGGCGTTGCGACTATTAAGCGTAGAAATCTATAACGACGCACTCGCCGAGTTTCAAACAGACACAGGCCAACGAGTTTTTGGGATGGCTTTGTTGCCTTGGTGGAACCTTGACGCAGCAGTGCGAGAGATAGAACGAGCTCACGCGAACGGACTCAGGGGAATAGTGACGTGCACCAACCCCGAAGAAGCCGGGCTCCCGGATATGGGGACGAAGCACTGGGATCCCATCTGGCAAACATGTTCAGATCTGCACATGCCAGTGAACTTTCACATTGGTTCTTCGAAAGGCAACATGGATTTCTTTGGGAGAGCTCCGTGGCCCTCGTTCGGAGAGGAGCGGAAGCTTGCTGTTGGTTCGGCGAATTTGTTTATGGGGAACGCTCGCACAGTCGGCAACCTCATCTATTCGGGTATTCCGGAACGTTTCCCAGACCTCAAGTTCGTTTCTGTTGAAAGCGGAGTCGGTTGGCTCCCATTTTTCCTCGAAATGCTGGACCATCAACTCACCGAAACGGCACCCAATGAGTTGGCGGATTTGTCGCTGTTGCCGTCGGAGTATTTCCGACGCCAATTTTTTGGTTGTTTCTGGTTTGAAAGATCAACAATTAAACCAACAGTCGATTTCCTGGGTAATAGCTGTCTTATGTTTGAAACCGATTTTCCCCATCCGACCTGCCTATATCCGAGAGACGACCAAAGTTTGATGGATGCCTTGGAGGGTCTTACCTCGGTCGATGTTCGACGGATTCTTCAAGACAACGCCGCTGAGCTCTATCGAATAGATATCTGAAAGTAAGGGGTTCGGGCTGCGGTTAGCGGTGAGTGACTTGTTTGAGGTTGTCGATGTGAGCTCCAAGTTCAGATGCTGCGCGCATCATTCCAAGTCTCCAAGAAATCGCTCCCTGGAAGGGATTGGTCACCCAAATATCGATTGCTCCAGAATTTGATGTTTCTTCTGTGAAACGCAGGCTGCGGGTTCGACCTTTGAAACGCATGGTCACCCCTACCGAGCCGTCTTTCATNGTGACGGGCTCGTCCATTCCTAGACCGGCGTTTCGGCCTTCGATCACGGCAGTGCGTGCTTGTTGTCTGAGAATGGCGGTATTCATGACGCAGGGGACATTAACCGCCAAAAGGGCTTTGCCTTTTCATTTCCCAAGATTTTCCGTTTTAGTTTGAGTTCTCAAGGCCGCTGGTGCCGCGTTGTGGATTGTGGCGCGCCCTTGACCGAAGTTGCGGTAGCTAGATCGTTTTGAGGCTATTCGTAGACCTCTGCCGCGAAGTGCTTCCATCGGCGAAGCTGACCGTTTTCCATGTCCCATAGTTCGATCCCATAACCACGCTTCTGAGCCGCTCGGTTAGTGGTAAATGAACACTCGTAGGTGACGGTGATCCGGTCGCCGTCAACGCCGCGGCATGTCTTGGTTAAAGCGAAGTCGCCCATGGTTCGCANCATCGGCTCGTAAAGATCGAGGTAGGCGTCCAGACCTTGNGCTTGGAGNCGACCGTTGAGNAAGATCTCGACGTCGGGATGAAACCCTTCCCGTAACGCTTCGATGTCTTGGTTGGCGTGAGCCGTTACATAGGCTTCCTCGAAGGCCTTGGTGATCTTTTCTGCTTCTGCCCAATCCACGCTCTCACACTAATTCAAGTAAAGATCCTCTCATTGCCTGCTATCTCAAGCAGTGAAGAACCAGCAGATCAGCCTGCGTTGGGTATGATCCGAAATGTGTCGAAGAAAAACAAGAAAGCCGGGCGAGTCACACCAAAGGGAACGAAGCCTGCGGGATATGTTCCCAAACAAGCTTCAAAGAAGGGTGGCTGTCCCTGCTGCGATTGTGGATCGTATTGCTGATCAGGGCTTTCCTGAAACATGCTCGCTAAGCCTCACCCAGGTGAACGATCACGGAGGTAGTGGGGGTTGACCTACCTTTCGACACGAGCACTGCCGCGCTTGAGCCTGCGACTCCCCTCCAATTTGTGTTGACTTAACGGTCGTTAAAAAGCTGGGATCCAGCTAGCTTCAGGACTATGACCAACGCAACAAATAGCCCACTAGCTGGGATCAAAGTCGTCGAAATCACGTCCATTTACTCGGGACCAATGGCCGGGATGATGCTAGGAGAACTTGGCGCTCACGTTGTGAAGGTAGAAAGTCCCGGTAGCCCTGACCCCTTAAGAGCCAGTGGTTTGGGTCCCGGACCNGATGGCGTCAACAGCATTTTCTACTCTCTAAACCGAGGCAAACAATTCTGCNCCATCGACGCAAAAACCGACAAGGGCCGTGAACTGCTTTTTGACCTTGCCGCAAGTGCAGACGTGTTTATTCATAACATGCGACCCGGAAANGCCGAGGGNNTGGGTTTGAGCTACGAAGCNCTCTCAGCAGCCAACCCTGGCATCATCTGNGGCGCAATTAGCGGACATGGACCTGATGGACCCGAAGCTCACCTCCCTGCCTATGACTATGTCGTGCAAGCAAAGTTGGGGATGGTCGACCACCAAAGAGACCGCGAAGGGCGCGGTGACCTCGTTCGACAGGTNGTNGTCGATAAAACTTCCGCTAATGCCCTCGTACAAGGAGTACTCGCGGCGTTATACATGCGAGAAAAGACGGGACGCGGACAGCGAGTGGAAATACCGATGGTCGCTGCGGGACTCGCGTTTCTTTGGCCAGATGGACTCGCCGCAGCTCACGCAGAACTCAACCCCGCAATTCCATTGGAACAAATGCCGCCATGGTTGGAGTCAGCTCCGGGATCTTTCTTAGTTGTTTTGGAAACAACCGACGGTGAAATCGCAACTGGCATCCTTCTACCTCCTTGGGATGGTCTTTGTCTGGCTTTGGAACGAACGGACTGGATAACAGATGAACGTTTCTCAGAAGCGTTAGGTCGAGTGCTTAATTTGCCTGAGTTGATTGCAGAGGTCAGCTCCGAAGTCGCCAAGTACACAACTGAAGAAGTTTTGGCCCGCTTTGAAGAACACGACTTCGCAGCAGGAAAGGTTGTAACTCGGCGCNAAGTCCANGAGGACCCAACCGTTAAACATCTGGGTTTAATTAGTGAGCAGGCTGCTCCGGGTCTCGGGCAGGTCAGACAACCCGCCCCAATGTGGATGTTCAGCGACGCGGACACTGAGATAACGACCAGCTTGAATTCGACCGGTGGCGATTCACGCGAAGTTCTCGCTGAGTTAGGTGTCTCCAGCGACGAGTTCGATCAACTCGAAGAAGACGGCATTGTTTTCGTCGCGACGAGCGAATGACAACAAGCCTGCGACGCTCAAATCATCTCTCACTGTTGCCCCGGGTTGGCTGAGACCTTTGGGCTAAACCCAAACTTTCACTTGGTGGTAGCCAACTGCCGTTCGAGTTCCAGCCCAACACTAAGNGGTAGNTCGTTTGCCGCATCCAGGCATCTGCGAAGCTTCATCGCTATTGCGGGGTCAATAGCTGCGAGCTGCAATGCGAGACGTTCAACGGTCTCNTCGAGTTCTTCTGGGTCAACAATTTGAGTNACAATTCCGAGGTCTAACGCTTCTGACACGTCGATGTCTCTGCCTGTCAACACCAACGGCGATGCGGCGTGGGGGCCGAGAACTCGGGTCAGGCTCTGCGTTCCTCCCGCTGCTGGCAGCATCCCAAGTTTGGTTTCGGGAAGACCCAGAATTGTGTCAGCAGCAGCAATGCGTATATCGCACAGCAAAGCCATCTCCAGACCAGATCCCATCGCATAACCCTTCAAACAAGCAACGGTGGGAATGGATAGGCCTAGTAGCGGCAACCACGGATCTCGGTCCCATCTGATTCGTCGTGCTTCGAAGATCGATGAGGCTGATCCGAATTCAGAAAGATCTGCCCCCGCGCTGAAATGTGGGCCTTCCGCTTGGAGGACAAGGACTCGGGCGGCAGGATTGTCTCGGATTGCCGTGATCGCTTCGATCAACCCGTCTCTCATCTCTAGGTCGTAAATGTTGAGCGGCGGATTCGATATCTGCACCGTTGCTNNNCCTGAATCCGAAAAAGAAAGGCTTACTTTGTCAGTCATGACAGTCCTCTGAAAGCAACTGCGGACCGGTCTAATGAAATACGGCAGAACTGTGGGGCGTCTCTCATGGCTTGACTCAACGCGACCGCGCAAGCTTCCAGTCCTGCNATCGGGTCGAGATAGGAGAACGCTGGTGTTAGTGGTCGACCTGACTTCCATCCCAAACCTGAAGCGGCGTGCACTCCTGTGCCGTACGCAACCCAATCACTTTCTGGCGTATCGGAAGCGAATGCGGTGATGGAAAGAAGTGGGATATCCGGGTTGATGGAGCGAAGTCGTTCGCATGTAATACCGAGATTCTCGTTCGCCCTCGGTGAAAGCGATGTGACAACTAGGTCTGCGGAGCGCACGAGTTGATGAAATTCGCCTCCTTCAGAGCAATATCGAAGGTCGATATCGGCGAATTCTTTGGAACGGTTCAGTTCGACGAACATCGGNGCGTTGCCTGAACCGTCATCGCCGTCTCCGTAGCGGAGGCCATCGGGCCGGGAGGACGGTTCGATCTTGATGACTGAAGCTCCGGCCCTGGCAAGTATTTCGGTACATAGGGGCCCAGCCCACATTGACGTCAAGTCGATGATCTTTAGAGTTCTCGGTTCAACGAAGTCTGTGCAATGGCCGACATCGTTGGGGCTCAGCGGCACCGGATTTTCTCGGTACGGGGTAACGGGAAGTCTCCAAACCTGCGCTCTTCGTGCCACTGATTCAGGATCTTCGTCTCCTTCAATAACATCTCTGAATCTGTTCCATGTCCCGGCGTCTTCGGGTCCTAAATCTAGGCACAGGAACCCATCGCCCCAGTTCGTTGCGGCGTCGGGGCGGGTCGGATTGTTTGCCAGTTGCTCCGGCATTGCAATCCAATCCTGAACAGCGTCGATGACGTCGTTATTCATTCGCTTAGCGATGATCGCAGCGAGTTCCAACCCTCTGTCATTCAGATTTTCGGGTAGCCAGTAGTCGTTCATCGCCCAGAAAAATCAGGTGGTCGTTTTGCGAAAAACGCAGCCAAACCTTCGGCCCGGTCTTCGGTAGCTGCCAATTGGTGGTTTAAGTCACCCTCGAGACGCAGGCCATCTCGTAAAGGAAGTTCGCTTCCACGATGAATGGCCTCTTTCGCCATTTCCAACGCCAAAGGACCGCGCGTCAACAGGGTGTNCGCNATGCTGGTCGCTTCGNCTGTTGCATCATCGGCTATGGAATGAATCAANCCCCAGTNTTGGGCGGTNTCCGCATCAAGTTCTGTACCTAAGANCAGCATCGCCGAAGCACGGCCNGCTGAGATTGCCCGCGGNAGACGCTGAGTGCCACCCCANGCTGGAAGCGAACCGTCNACTGCATCGCTGAGCGAATAACGACTGTCGGGTGTTCCCACACGTATGTCACATGCGAGGGCGATTTCTAAGCCAACAGATGAGCATTGACCCGATAAAGAAACGACCAATGGGATACGCAGCCTTGCAAGAGCTGTGGCAGGGTCAGGTGAAACTGCAGAGCGGTCAAAATTCTCGACCACACCGGAACAGAAGTCTTCGCCTTGNGACGTAACCACTAGCACCCGAATATCACGATCTTCTTGAAATCGCTCACAGGCTTGCGTGATATCAAACGCAGTGCGCGTCTCAAGGAGTCCGCCGGGCAGAGTCATAGTGACGACACGTCCCTCAGCGGAGGAGGCAACAGTGACCGAGTCGGCCTGCAGAGCGGTCCTCCCTTTTCGTTGGACGCCGATGAGTTAGTCGGCGGACTTCGTTTTCTTCGGTTCTTGCAGTTGCATGTCTTTACCGTTGCACTGCAGTGTGATCTCACCTGGCTTGGTGACTAGCACTTCGATTCCGGTGTCTTCGTCCTGATAGCGCTTTCCAACCTTTAGACCTTCACCGCCAGCACTGTGTGTGATGTCGCCTTCTCCGCCTTTAGTCACGATGACTTGAACGCCACCGTCAAAGTCGAGACGGTCACCTGCTTTGGTTGACACTGTGTGTACCCCCATTTCGATGGAACTTTCAGAGAAAGCTACCGTACATCAAGTCACTTTTTTGCACCTCATCGAGAACTCAGCCGCGAGAATGGGAATATGAAGACGGCTTTAGTCATTGGCGGGACAGGTCCAACCGGGCCATATGTTGTGAACGGGCTACTAGACCGCGGCTTTCAGGTCACAATTCTTCACACTGGACGGCATGAAACTGATCTCATCGGTCCCGAAGTGGAACACATCCATAGTGATCCTTTCAACGCTGCTCAAACGTCTGAGGACATAGGAAACAGAACCTTTGATCTTGCCGTGGTGATGTACGGAAGACTGAGAGACCTCGCNNACTTGCTTCGTGGAAAGGTCGGACACTTTGTGTCGATCGGTGGCGTCGGTGTTTATCGGGGTTTTGCAAATCCCGACGACTTGTTCCCACAAGGAATGCCCGTGCCGCTGCAACACGACGCTGAGCTCGTAGACGACCAGGAATCGTTTGTGAAATTACGTCGGATTCGCGAGACGGAAGAAGCGGTCTTCGACGCTCATCCGGACGCNATACATCTGCGGTACCCCCAGTTGTACGGTCCACGTCAGTTACTTCCTCGAGAGTGGCCCATTGTGCGTCGCGTGCTTGACCGTCGCCCTTTTTTGATTGTTCCCGACGGAGGTTTGACAGTGAAGAGTCAGGCCTGGGTTGAAAACGCCGCTCACGCCACACTCCTCGCTGNCGATCAGCCACGTGCGGGGATTGGCAATATTTACAACGTGGCAGATGAGGAGTTGTTCAGCATTCGTCAAATAGCGGAGATCATTGCCGACGAATTNGGTCACGAGTGGGAAATTATTTCGTTGCCTCAAGAGGTNGCTACTTCTACTCGTCCCATGTTGACAAGTTGGTCAAGTTCTCACAGGGTTCTTGATATTGGACCGACCGTTAGAGACTTGGGTTACAGCGATCTTGTGAGCCCTGAGGAGGCTTGGCGGCGTGCTGCGCGTTGGCTCGCTGATAATCCGCTTGAGCGGGGCGGAGATCTCGAGGCTCGTCTTCAGGATCCGTTCGAGTACGACAGTGAAGACCGTCAGTACGAAATCTGGGCTGAGTGTCGACTTCAGCTCAATCAAATTGGCTGGCGTGTCGAACCGGGATATTCCTCAGCTTATGTTGGGCGTCTTCCGAATCCAGCTGACAACTAGCCCAGGACGTTGCGGTCTCGTAAGTCTTGAATTTCGTCGTCGCTGAAGCCCAGTAATGATGACAAGACCTGTTCGGTGTGTTCACCAAGCATTGGTGCTGGAGATCGGACCCCATTTGGGCCGTCACGGAGAAGCCATGGAATGCCGGTGTGCGCCAGGGTCCCGACTACCGGGTGTTCCAATCGTTCGACAAACCCTCGAGAGTTGAGGTGGGGGTCGGTTTCTAGTGACTGCACGTCGAGTGAAGGCATCGCAGGGATGTCCTCGCTTTGCAGGATGTGAGTGATCTCCCATTTGTCGTGGCGACTCGTCCATGCTTCGATCAGAGCGTCGAGTTCGTTCTCAAACTGTTTCCGGGACGTCTCAGATGCAAATTTGGGGTCATCGAGATCCAATAGAGCAGCCATTTTTTTCCACTGCTGTTCGGTGGCACAACTGATGGCTACCCAATCGTCCTCTCCTTGGCAGCGGTAAAGATTGTGTGGCGCCATGATCGGATCTCTATTTCCGCAAAAATCTGGTTGTTCTCCGGTCAGGATTTGTTGGGTCCATCCTTCGACGGCGCTAGAAGCAGTTGCCTCCCATAATGAGGTGTCAATGAANTGGCCTTCTCCGGTCCGACGTCTNGCGATTAGTGCGGCGATCAATAGATGNGCTGTAGCTATNCCNGCAGCGGGATCTCCAAGAGATACGCCCACTTCTTCAGGTTTTCCGCCTTCATACCCAGTCATTGANGACAGTCCCGAGAGAGGGGCAGTGGTTGGGCCGTATCCCAAATAGTCGCGATAGGGCCCGTAATTGCCGTAGCCGCTTATGGCACCGACGATCACGTCAGGTCGCAGTTGCACGAGGTCGTCGTATCCGAGGCCGAACTTTTCCATTACTCCAGTCGCATAGTTTGAGACAACTAGGTCACAACTGGTCGCAATTCTTTTCGCTATGGCTCGGCCATCTGGGGTCGATAGGTCCAGAGTGATACTTTTCTTCCCTTGTCCCCACTGGTTGAAGTAACCGTTGCTATCAACAGAAACTTCATGATCGACAGAAAACAGTGGGAGACGGCGACCTAAATCTGGTGCTTGTTTTGATTCAACCTTTATTACTTCGGCACCCAAATGAGCTAGGTGCATAGTGCAAAAAGGTCCAGCCCAAACCCAAGTGAAGTCGGCGACGGTCACTCCTTCTAGAGGTCGGGAACGTGGCTGTTCGACCAACGGATCGGCGGTTCGAGGTTCTACGAAGGTGGCGTCTTGATGTTCTCCTAAAGCTGGAGCTGGTTCACGCACAGACCACCAACTCTTAGCTAGACGTGCGACAGGACCAGGGAGCGTGATTTTTCCGAGGCCCGGCTGGTCCACTTCTACGAGAAACCCGCGCTCACGCAAATGGGGGTCTTCGAGCATTTGTTCGATGGTGTTCACAGGGGCAAATCCGATTCGATTGCCCTGTCCTAGATGGAATAGGTCCATAACCCGTTGTGGAGCTGCCCATTCCCCCAACCACATATGAAGCAGATCTTCGGCGTCAAACCGTCCGGCTTGAGTGTCGAAGATTTCCATCTGCGCCCACTCTGGTGAACCCATGACTTCTTTGAGTCGTGCCCATTGATCATCTTCGACACACACTATGAAGATCCGACCATCGGCAACCTCAAAGATCCGCCATGGATTCAGAATCCGGGTTCCAGCTCGACCCGGGATCTCGTTGAGGTAACTCCAACTAATAAACCCAGCTTCGAGCATGCTCGATATGTACGCCATGCCAGCCAGGTCGAGGTGTTCTCCCTCACCGGTGCAAAGCGAGCGGTCAAGAGCCCCGAGAGCGATAGTCGCGGCCGCGAACCCAATTTGAAAACCTGCTTGCTGTCCCGCCGGTTTCAAAGGCGGCAGATCTATTTCGTCTGAACAGCCTGGGGTCATCCAACCCCAACCACCACCGTGAATCAGTTGTAAATCCTCTGCACACCACTTCGAATAGGGGCCAGAGCGACCAAAAGGAGTAACCGAAACTGTGACCAGCGAGGGGTGCCGTTGGGCTAGGTCGTCTTCGTGTAAACCAACGAGGTCGGCAGCGTCGGGCGACAAATCATGAACCAGTAGGTCAGCTTCTGCAAGCAGTTCATGCATTCGAGCCGTATCTGAGGGTTCACTAAAGTCGATAATCACGCTGCGCTTGTTGAGGTTGAGGTGCGTGAAGAGACCGCTTTGAGAGGGGTTCGGTACTCCCGGAAATGGGCCACGTCGCCTGGACCGATCTCCCTCAGGCGGTTCAAGTTTGACTACCTCAGCTCCCAAATCAGCAATTAAGCGTGTCGCCCACGGAACCGCAATCATTTGTCCGACTTCGACTACTCGGATGCCTTCCAGCCCTCGCATGTCCCCCCTCAAACATCTACTCGTGTATGCGCCGGTAAAGCATGCCTTATTGGAGGGATTTATGCACGGAGTGACGCTCACCCACCAGATGTGATGCACTGTCTAGACCGGGCCAAGGGGAAATCATGGAAAACCGCACTTACGAAGAACGTCACAACGATGCACTTGAGATTTTTGATGGATTTATGGGTGGCACTGTTGCTGAACCTGAACGCGGCGCTCGCTCCTTCCGTCGACAGCATGGAGCTCTGGGGAGCTTCGCTTTTGACGTCGTGATGGGTGACGTATGGGCTCGCCCTCAGCTCAGCCGTCGTGATCGAAGTCTCATCGTGATTTCAGTGTTAGCCACAATCGGCAGTACTGAGGAACTCTCCCTTCATACTCAAGTTGGCCTAAATAACGGCCTGACACGAACTGAAATCGAAGAATTAGTCCTGCATGTGGCTGCGTACGCTGGTTTTCCAATGGCGATGCAGGCAAGCCGCGTTGTCACTGATCGTTTTTGTCAGATCGACGGGGTTGACCGTCTCCCTGAACGAACTGGTGCTGAAGACCTTGATGACGCTGAAAGGCGACTCCGAGCTCACGATGTCAGAAAATCACTCACAGGCGGCCGGTGTGCCGACGACGTCGATGCCGACTATGCCGCCATGGTTGAACATCTAGGCGATGTGGGGATGATCGCCTACCACTGGGCGTTCGGTGATTTATGGTCACGCGATGAACTGAATCGCCGAGATCGAAGTCTCATCGTGATTGCCATACTCACCGTTTTGAGTCGCATCGATGAACTTGCATTTCACGTTCCGGCTGGCCTGAATCATGGTTTGAGTCGTGAAGAAATCGAAGAAATCATGGTTCAAATGACTATTTATGGAGGGATACCCCGAGCAGTCGAAGGTATCCAAGCTACAAGACGAGCTTTCGAGAAGATCGATGCTCGAAATGCTAAGAGTTCTTAGTCCGAACCGAAGTTGCCGAAACGGCCTTGGGCATCCGCTGTCCTAATTGCCCGTGCTGACGCGTCTCCATCGAATTCTGATAGATCGCCCATGCGACTCATTTGGCTATATCCGCGCATCTGATACTTCGACATTTGCACCGACATTGCAGGTAGGGAAAGGATTCGTTCTGTCCAGCGGTCAATAACGGGGTCAAGGTCACCTTCATTTTCCACTACTTCGTGAACGAGACCCCACTCTGCTGCTTTAGTCCCGTCGATCCGTTCGGAGGTCAGGATCATCTGCCGAGCGCGGGCTGCCCCAATTTCATGGATTAGTCGCGGGGTTGCACCCCACGGGAGTGGGACCCCTAGTTCGACTTCTGGAACATAAAAGAGCGCATCAGAGGTCGACACTCGAAAGTCACACGACGTGGCGAAGCAGCATCCACCTCCAATGGCATGGCCATGGATCCGACCGATAGTTACCACTTCACAATCTTCAATAGCTCTAGCGGCTCGTCGACCTAGTTGCCCCAAGTATCGGGCCTCCAGGTCGTTCGCGGGGTCCGGGACCTGTTCTTTTCGATCAGCCCCCGCGCAAAAAGACTTTCCTCGGCCACCTAACACAGCGACTCGGAATTCCGACTGACTATTCAACGCTGTGAACAAGTCCCCTACTTCTTTAACCATTTGTTGGTTGTGGGCGTTACGTGATTCCGGTCGGTTGAACCAGATACGAACTACTTCCCCATCGGGTTCCAACTGGAGTGTCTCTAAGTTGAGTTGAAAGGCCATATGCACAGTCTTACTCAAAGTTGGTCTCGGCGAGCCGTGAACTTCGATTCTTCTAACTACGTGACGATCATCACTGATGTTTTTGAGGTTTCGCAGCAAATAGCGGAGCCGAGTATCCGAGAGCAGCGACAACCGCAGCGAAGATGAAGGTTGTTCTGAGCCTGCCAAGAGACAAATCAGCGCCGGCGAACGCCAACATTGACTGGATACCCAGAATCATCCCCATCCACATGACCGTCTGATTCATACCGTTGGCAATTCCTAAATCAGCGTCGTCGACAGAGTTGGCGACCATCGTCTGATATGCCGGAGATCCGATCCCAGCAGAAACACCTGACAAAACAAGTCCGACCATGATGAACGCCAGTCCATATTTCGCTGGGTTACTCCCATACGCAAAGGCCAGCATGGAAAAAATCATTGCGGTTGAACCAATGACCATCGGCACCCGCATCCCCGCCTTGGTGACCAGACTGCCGCCAAGGGGGGAGGCAATCGCGAAGACTCCTGGTCTGGGGACCATCAGCAATGCTGCGGCACCAACTGAATACCCATAAGGTCCTTGCAAAACACTCGGAATAACAACGAATGCGCCCATGTAGGCGAACTGACTGCAAGCCGCTGATCCCAATGGCAAAGCAAAAGTGGGTTTGGTGAATAGCCGGACATCCAACAGTGGGTTGGTCACTCGTTTTTCCCACAGCACAAAAATCACGTACAGCGGCAAGCTGCAGGCCGCCAAAAGCAAGATGGGTAGATCCGTAATCACCGATCCACCGCTTTGGGTGACCTGCGGTATCCGTGTGATTGCCAGGAGCACAAACAGTGTCGCAGCGGCAAGGAAGAACGCTCCCAACCAGTCAATCGATGTGCGTTCTCCCTTGGGGATTGGTTTGACAACGAAAATGGCGAGGATTGTCGCTAATCCCCCGATGACACCAAAAATGGCGAACACTGATCTCCACCCAAGAATGTCCAGGAGCGGGCCTCCACCNACGACTCCAAGGGTGGGCGCGCCGGTCATNGCNAATTGGAACCAGCCAACAGCTTTTGCTCTCTGTTCAACCCCAAAGGCGTGCATCAATAAGGCCATACCGTTGGGCATGAGCAACGCTCCGCTGGTACCGAACAGAACTCGGACCGCGATGAATGTGCCGATGTTCCACACCCAGTAGTTGGCAATCATGGTCACGGTCATTCCGACCAACCCGACGATGAAGGTATTTCGGTGACCGTAAATATCGCCGAGCTTGCCTCCTGCGGGAGTGCCCACCGCCATAGCAAGCATGAGTCCAGTCAGTACCCAGCCCGCAGTGGCCGTTGTGGTGTTTAAGTCCTCAGCGAT
This sequence comes from Acidimicrobiaceae bacterium, assembly GCA_002713975.1. Lineage (GTDB taxonomy): Bacteria > Actinomycetota > Acidimicrobiia > Acidimicrobiales > Poriferisodalaceae > MedAcidi-G3. Next base: position 63,734 of record PAVP01000031.1, read on the forward strand.
ACTTGGAAGGGCGGCTGTGACCAAAGTCATCAAAGAGCCAAAGCCAAGCACGGAGAGGCCGATGACCCATAACAGCAGCCACCGATAACCCGGTCGTTGGANNTTTTCTTCTTCGTCTACTTCTCGCGGTTCGATGCGCCAGACATTGGGTTGAAGAGCTGACGGTGCGAGGTTCACTTCCCACAAGTATGTAGGTATTCGGCAACTTTTCTACAGAATCTTAGATTTTTATATTTTCTTAGAATCTGACTGTAACTATCTAGTTAGGTGCTGATCGTCGAGCATCGCTCGTGCTTGGTTGATGGCAATTTCACCCATTTCGGGATGGGTCAGAATCCAAAATTTGTCGTTGATTACCGCGTCGAGAACCATGGGCCCTACTTCGGCCGGATCCATGCCATTTGCCAATGTTCGAGTGAGGAACTCCCAGAATTTCTGTCCTTGTTCGGAGTCAACATGGTTAGCCGCGTCGTCAGGGTCTCTATTGCGTTCGCTGTCCACGATCTTGGTGTTGATCGGTCCGGGGCAAAGAACTGATGCGCGAACTTTTGATTCTCGCCATCGCAGATCTCGCTCAAGGGATGCCATTAACGCGACGACTCCGTGTTTCGCGACGTTGTATGCACCCAAGGANGCCCCCGCATACAACCCGGCCATCGAAGCAGTCGAATTTATGTGGCCTTCACCTTGTTCTTCGATAAGAGGGAGGAAGGTTTCGACACCGTATATCGGTCCCCACAAGTCAATATCCAACGTCCATTTCCAGTCGGCAATCGATGTGTTCCCTACCGGAGCTCCAACCCCAACTCCAGCGTTATTACAAAGCACATGGACCGCTCCAAACTCTTTGAGGGTTGCATCAGCGAGAGCTTGCACGTCACTCAGTTTGGAGACATCGGTGCGGACCCCAATTGCCTTATGTCCACCTGCTGAGAGCTCATTGACAGCTGCTTCGAGAGCGGCCTCCTCTATGTCCGCCAAAACCACGGCCATACCTGAGTCAGCGAATGTCTGAGCCATTGCAAGACCCATACCGCTGGCCGCGCCAGTAACAACGGCGACTTTGCCCTTCACATCCATGGCCCACGCCCCCTGTAGCTCGTCACCTGGTTAGACATTTACGAGAAGTCGATAACTGTTCGATTTCCGACGCGTTGACGCATCTGTTCGTAACCCTCATTGATTTGATCAAGGTGGATGTGGCTGGAAATCATTTCATCAAGCATGAGACGGCCGTCGAGGTACATGTCGACGTATCGGGGCATGTCAACTCGGAATGAGTTCGAACCCATCATCGACCCTTGCAGCCGCTTTTCCATCATGAAAACTTCGTAACCCGGGATTTCGATTTTCTCTCCAAAGGGCATCATGCCGACGATCACTGTCGTGCCACCCAACTTNGATGCAGACCATGCTTGTTCGCAAGTGGCCTTCAGTCCGATGCATTCGAATGCGTAGTCAACTCCGCCTTTGGTCATTTCGTGGATTGCCGCGACGGCATCAGTCTCTGCGCCGTTCACAGTGTCGGTAGCTCCAACCGATCGAGCAGTTTCTAACTTATCCGCAGTCACATCAACTGAAATGATTCGTCCGGCCCCCGCTATTCGAGCACCCTGAACGGCTGAAAGACCGATCCCACCGGCCCCAAAGACGGCGACAGTTGACCCGGGTTCGATTTTCGCAGTTTTGAAGACAGCCCCGACTCCGGTCGTCACCCCGCATCCGATTAAGGCGGCGCGATCCAGCGGCATATCTTCGCGAATAGCAACGACCGCATTTTGGTGTACCAGCATTTCTTCGGCGAAGCCACCAAGTCGAGCGAACTGTGCGACCGCTGTGCCGTCATCTTTGCTTAATCTTGGCGTTGACTCATCTGGTCTATTGACTGCGGAGTGGTTTCGGCACAGGTTGGGACGACCGGTCAAACACAGGTTGCAGTTGCCACAAAATACGGAAAGACAGGTAATGACGTGGTCGCCTGGTTTCACGTACGAGACGTCGGCACCGACAGCTTGAACGATCCCAGCGCTTTCATGACCCATCACCGCCGGCAACTGAGTTTGCCAGGCCGCATCCATAAAGTGCAGATCGCTGTGGCAAAGGCCAGCGTTGACTACTTGAACTAGAACTTCATTTAGTCCCGGCTTGTCTATAGAGATGTCTTCAATCTCTAGCTCACCTGGAATCTGATTTAGAACGGCGGCTTTCATGATCCCTGTCCCCCTCGAAAGTTTGGAAGGGATCGTAGTCAAGGTATGGCCTTCTGTCATAAGAGTCTCGCTGACCGCTGTGAATATCGACAAAGCGACGCCTCTTTGGAGAGCCGACTCAGGACTTAAATATCGGCGGATCTACCCATCCTGAGGACCTCTCGATGTGTGGAAACCCATGCAATAAGACAGATGAGACCAGACAACGCCATCAACACAACAGCAGAGGAGGCCCCCAAGCGTTCAGCAATTTCGCCAAGCAAAAACGTTCCTACTGGTAGAGCTCCAATAGCCATGCTCAACAAACCCATTGCCCGTCCACGCATATCGCTATCGACAGTTGTAAGCACCAAGGTTGACTGCGTAGCACCGAAAAACCCTGATCCCACAGCAGCTATGAACAAGGCAGTAGCAGCCATCGCCACCGAACCGCTCATGGCAAAGGGAACGAGCATTGTCATCCCGAATGCAACACCACCGATGTAAACGAGTCCACGACGTTTGGGTTCCCAGAGTCCAATGATGAATGACCCAGTCATCATGCCAAACCCGGTCATGGCAGCAATCAATCCAATCTGGCTTGGGGTCGCCCCAATTCGGTCACCGATTCTTTGAACCGCTGGGAAATAGGAAAACAAGAAGAAGTTAGCGAGGAAGGTGACACCGAGGATGCTGCGTAAACCAAGGTTGGTTCGCGCCAACGACAACCCGGCTCTTAGCTCGGTGAATGTTGACGACTTGGGTCGCGACGACTGAGTTCCTGCATTATTTTTNGGTACCCAATGCAAAGTTATGAACCCGACGAGTAGCAAACCGGCTACAACGAAGAACGCTTCGCCTACTCCAAAACTTTGAGCGACACTGCCGCCAATGAGNTTTCCTACGGCTACCCCACTGGCGAGGGCGAACGCCTCGTAGGCCATNGCGTTATCGAGTCTCTGTGTTCCCACCACTTCGAATACGAGAGCCCTACGACTGGTCATATCGCCCACCCATCCAATGCCCGCGAAGAGTAAGAAGGGGTAGATCATCCATACCGATAATTGGCCGGTTATCTCGAGTAGTCCGACGAGCACGACCATTGGAACTAGCGCAGCCAACTGCCATTGGATGGTTCGTAATCGATCAAACCGGTCCGCGAAGACCCCACCTAAAGCGCCGCCCAATAGGAGTGGAGCCCACATGGTTGTGCCTGTCAGTTGGACCATGCGTGGTGAGTCGGTCATGTCATTGATCCAAAAAGCCGACAAGAAAGCTATGCCCCACCTGGCCCAATGCCAGCACATTCCCGCAAACAGAAGCGGTAAGAAACCTTGCACAGCTATCGCGCTTCTGTCCCGTCGTGAACCTGACAGGGTTCGCTGAGGCTGCTGCATCGCCGGAGCCTAGGTTTCACCGTGAAGGAATGCTCGCTCCTTTGCGGAACCGCCTACGATCTTTGCCATGGGGACTACTTCGCAAGTGTGTGTGATTCCTGGTGATGACGCAGCACCAGAGGCCATGTACGCCTCACTGCGCGTACTTCATTCCCTGGATCTACCTATCGAGTGGGACTGCACACCAGCAGGCAAAGAGTTGTTNGACCTCGGGGTCGACGAACGAGAAGAANTGTTTCAGGNNCGNATCGACGCGGCNGACACNGTNCTGTTCGGNGCGAGTAATGGCACTTCACCNGGAGCCAGATATATGCGATGGGGCAAGTTGACCTTCGCCAATGTGCGACCTATCCGATGGCAAACCGGGTTCAAATCACCTTTGAAGGACCCGGAAGACGTTGACTACATAATTGTCCGGGAGAACCTNGAAGACATGTACGTCGGCGTAATGGGCAACGCGAAAGACTTACTTGATGCCGGCCTGTCCGACCCGCGGTCTCGTCTCCCCGAAGGCGCCGCTGAAGGAAGATTCGCGGCGAAAATCATTACGCGTCCCGGCACGGAACAAGTAGCAAGATTTGCGTGTGACTTGGCTCTGCAACGATCCGGAAAATTGACGGTCTCCGCCAAGACAAACATGCTCCCGGCGACTGATCGTTGGTTCTGCGAAATTGTCAAAGAAGTGACCCAGGATTATCCGGGAGTTCAGTTCGAAGAATTCATAGTGGATGACATGGCCCATCGTTTGGTCGTCAGGCCCGACGAACTTGATGTCCTACTTCTCCCCAACCTCTATGGAGATATCTTGTCCGATTTGGGCGCTGGCACAATAGGTGGGCTTGGACTCGCGCCGTCGGGGTGTTACGGGCATGACTTCGCGTATTTCGAATCAGCTCACGGCACCGCACCCGATATAGCCGAGATGGGCATCATCAACCCCACTGCGACTCTGTTGTCGGCAGCAATGATGCTTCGCTACTTGAACTTTGGTTCTGCTGCGGATCGCTTGGAAACTTCGATTGCGGACGTATATCTTGCTGGCTCCGACCTGACACCAGATCAGGGTGGCGACGCCAGCACGGAAAGATTCGCCGACGCTGTGATTGGAGCACTGTGACAAACGCTGATGAACATTTACCTCGAGGGATCCCCGAAGATCTTCCCAGTGACGGTCAACCCGATGGTCCTGTCAGCTTCTATATAGACCAACTCCGCCCTTGGGGGGTCGCTGCCTACTCAGCAGCAGGGATGTCGCCCGACGACGCAAGCACGGTCGTTGATAATCAGCTTTGGTCAGATTTGCGGGGCGTCGATACCCATGGTTTCCAGCGGGTGAGTTGGTACGTCAACTGGTTTCGGGACGGATCAACAGACCCCCAAGCGCAACTCCAAATCGTTAATGAGACTCCCGCGGTCGTAGTGGCGGACGGGAGTCACGGGTTAGGACAGCTGGTTATTACGCGATTCATGGAACGTCTGATTGAGGTGGCTTCGAGCAGTGGAATGGTCGCTGGTGTCATCCGTAATTCTAACGACTGGGGTTGCGGGGCTAATTATCCATACAAGGCTGCTGAAGCCGGTTTTGTCTGCTTTGGCACCACAACCAGCGTTCCGAACCTCGCTCCTTTTGGGAGCCGAAGGAAATTGTTCGGAAACAATCCGATTGTGTGGACATTTCCCCGGAGAGATAACCCACCAATTGTTCTGGACATGGCAATGACTCCTGTTGCTCTAGGGAAAGTGCTTCGGGCTCGATCAGAAGGCACAGACATTCCGGAGGCATGGGGTTTCCTTGATCGGGATGGAAACCCAACAGTTGACCCAGACGTCGCTATGAAAGGGATAGTTCCCGCAATCGGCGGGTACAAGGGCATTGGCATGATCACTGCGTCCAATGTGTTGGCAGGTATTCTTTCCGGCTCCGCCCACACAGGGGATGTCGCGGTTGGCCGACGAGGGCAGTTCTTCTTATTGATGGACCCGAATATTTTCCGGGACCGCGACGACTACTACGACGACATCGAAAACATGGTTGATCAAATCCGTTCAGCGGGTGAAGAGGATGTACTCCCCGGCCAACAGGTATACCTACCAGGCGAAATAGAGCAACAAACGATGGACCGTCGAGCTNAGGAGGGCGTTGTCGCCTATCCGGGTTCTGTGGTGAGAGCACTTCGTCAAGTCGGAGAAGACGTAGGAGTGCCATTCGATTGTGAAGCAATCCTCTAACTTCGNGACAGANATCTCAATCGTCTTTGCCTCGTTGATGGGCTGGAAGAGGAAGCTGGATCGGGGCAAGAAATTCCATATCGATNTCGAGAACTGTTGGTCCCTGGCGATCCANAGCCCTNGCTAAGGCAGGTTCAAATTGGTCAACGCCTTCAACTCGTTCGGCCTCNACTCCCATACCTTTTGCTACCGCAACAAAATCTACTTTCGGCAGCTCTGTTCCGTGTTTGTGTCCCAGGACATTGTCTTGGATAATCCTCAAAACGTTGTATCCCGAGTCGTTGAACACCAGGACGATCACCGGAATTTGATGTTCAGCNCATGCCGACAATTCTCCTATGGAAAGTTGTAGGCCTCCATCGCCTTGCACCACGAGGGCATGGCACCCACTCCCGAGTGCCGCACCCATCGCAAGTGGCAACCCCGGACCTATCGCAACAGCTGCGGGTCGTACCGAAGTTCTGGTGCGCACAATTTGAAGCAACCGATTTCCCCACGTGTAGTTGGGGACGGTTGAATCACGCACTATTGGACATTCATCGGGCAATAAACGCCGAATGATCGACACAATTTGGCTGTGGTCCGCGCCGATTTCTTCATTCACCGCTTGTTCGTCTGCGGCTCGGATCTTTCGACAGCGGTCCACGAACTGCGCGTCGACGTTTCCGCGTTCTATTCGGTCAAGCGTGCCCTCTAAGGCAAGCTTTGCGTCACCGACGACAGCTACCGCCGCGGGGTAATTACGACCGATCACCCCGGGGTCGATGTCGATATGAATCAGGTTTTTCGGCATTGGTAACGTCCAGACCCTTGTTGCGTAATTCTGAAAGCGCGTGCCAACTGCAAACACAAGATCTGCCTCTTCAAAAATTTCCATTCCGAGAACTCTGTCAGTTCGAAAACCAAGACTTAGCTCATGCATCTCGGAGATCGAACCGCGTCCTTCAATGGTGGTGACGACCGGAGCGCCCAATCGCTCAGCAAGCATCGTGAGCTGTTCAGATGCCCCGGAAATGTTCACGCCCCCGCCAGCCCAGATGATTGGTCGCTCAGCTTTTTGAAGGAGTTCTGCGGCTTGGTCTAACAACGTGGCGTCTGGGGGTAAGCGATCTGTCTCGGGTGAACCGTAGATTTCCACTTCGGCTGTTCGATATTGAAGGTCAATGGGGATTTCTATAGCTCCCGGCTGAGGTCGACCTCGTCTTATGTCGTCAACAACGCCTACTAGATCTTTACTGATGTCTTCCGTGTATCGAACTGAAGCAACGGCCCTGCAGACGCTTCGAAGCATGTCAGGCTGTTTTTCGTATTCATGCAAGAAGCCCTTACCTTTGCCGCGAAATCTCGACTCGATCTGGCCAGTAATCATCAGAAGTTGAGACGAAACAAAAGCTGCTTCGTATATTCCGGCTATCGCATTCACAGCACCCGGTCCAGTCGATGTGAGGATCACACCAAGATGTCCCGTCACCCGTGAATAGGCATCTGCTGCATGTGCGGCGGCTTGTTCATGGCGGACATTCGTTACTTCGATATCTGGGTGAAGTGACAAAGCGTCGTAAATCGGCAGGTTATGCACGCTTACGATTCCAAAAACTCTAGTGACACCTAAAGAAACGAGTGTCTCAGCGACTGCCTGGCCACCTGTGATCATCGACATAAGGGCACCGTAGCTTCCGGGAGTCGCTTTTTACAGCAAACGATCTCGATCGGTTCTTATATCTCTTCCAGTTTTCCGGCGTTTAGATCACCTTCTGTTCGCAGGGATAGCCATGACCACGAGATTTAGGGGCAGGTCGACAAGTCCGGCATAGGATTAACTTCGATATGTCGACAGAGCTTTCAGTAATTGAATCCCGAATTCGCAATGCAGGCGAGCTCGCGAATGTGGATGAAGAGTTAGTCGAGCTGATAGCCAAACCAATCCGAGTGCTCGAAATGAGCTTGATTCT
>PAVP01000032.1 GCA_002713975.1 Acidimicrobiaceae bacterium
TGGGTGGTCGATGGCATCAAGGGGGCTCAGAACCGGGCTGGCCGGTACTCGGTATTCTTCCAGATGGTTCAGGAGTGCTTCGTTCGTCTCGAAGGTAGACATCCACTCTTCTATGACGGGAATGAGCTCATCTTTTCGTTTCGCTCGATCGGACATTTCCGCGTAACGAGGATCGGTGATCCAATCGATCCGATCCATAGCACGACAGACATTCTCCCATTGGAAGTCCAGTGCGAGCATGGCGATCCAGTCATCTGGCCCCCGAAACAGTCCAACAGGAAAAACCAGTTCATGGTGTTGTCCCATACGTTGTGGGACGAAATCGCCGTCACTTAGGTGCCAAGCTTGAAGAGCGATCTCATGATGGTGGAAAATGCAATCGACCATCGCAAGATCCAGGAACTGTCCTTGTCCTGTTCTTTCTCGGTGAAATAGCGCGTACCCCAGTCCAGCGAATCCGTGAACGGCAGCATTGTTATCGGCGATAGCACTCCAAACCACACCGGGTGGCTCTCCCGGTGACCCTGTCATGTGCATGAGGCCTGATGCTGCTTGGGCGATGAAATCGAAACCCGGCTTATTTGCCCATGGGCCGGTGCGACCGAAAGCCGAAACTGAGATGTAGATAACGCCTGGGTTTAGGGCTTTGATCGACTCGTAGTCCAGTCCACGGCTACGTAAGGTCTCGGCGGTTCCGAAGTTCTCGAGAACAACATCAGCCGTTGATGCCAGATCCCGCGCTATTTCGAGTGCTTCATCGCGTTCCCAGTTAAGGGCGATGCTCTTTTTGCCTCGGTTGTGTTGAATAAAAAAGCCACTTCTCTGGTCTTTCAAAATGGGCAAGAGACGCCCACCGTCTCCCGTTGGACCGATTTCCACTTTGGTGATGTCCGCACCCAATTCTGCCAGCATGCGAGTTACCCCTGCCCCCGCCAAATACTGACTGAAATCGACTACGTGGATGCCATCCAACATCAGAGTTGATTCTTCTTGAGTCACTCTCACCCCCCGGTAAGTAGCATCGCAAACTTAGTTTGAGAAGGGGTAGGTGTGACGAGGTTGCTCAGCAGCATCTGCACGTTGACCTCTAATACACGTATTGTGAGATGCAGTCTGAGATGCGTTAGTAGATCGACTCTGGGAACTTTATGTTCCGACAGAAGGGGTTGATGCGAACCATCCGGCGAACCGCGACAAAATTACTTGGAGCCACTAACCCGATGGCAAAGAATGTTTTAGGTACTGACCTTGAGGACTGCAGCAGAGACCCTTTAACTGGCTACTACAGGGACGGCTGTTGCAATACCGGGCCAGGTGATATGGGAGTTCATACGGTGTGCGCCGTCGTCACTGATGAATTCTTGGAATTCTCAAAGAGCGTTGGGAACGATTTAAGTACACCTCACCCCGAAGTGGGCTTCGCTGGACTTCAAGATGGAGACTCATGGTGTCTGTGTGCACCCCGATGGCAGGAGGCTCTCGAAGCCGGAGCTGCACCGAAAGTCCGATTGGCGGCTACCCATATCGCCACTCTTGAATGGGCGACGTTGTCAGACCTCCAAGCTCACGCCGTAAGCGGTGATCTAGGCTCACAGTGATGTCTTCTGACCCTGTGCAAATCACCGTTTGGTCCGACTACCTCTGACCTTGGTGTTGGGTTGGGGCGGTTCGCCTTGACGAGCTAGCCGAGCAGGAGGGCGACGCTATTGCCATTGAATGGAAGTCGTTTTTGTTGCGCCCTCAACCTGAGCAGAGAAGCCTCGCTGAATTCACCGAATACACAAAAAGTTGGGAACGGCCAGCAGGACTCGAACCGAAAGCTGAGTTCCAAAGCCCGTGGTCGGGAACCAGTTCACCACCGTCGCACTCTCTACCAGCAGCTATAGCAGGCAAAACGGCTGCCACATTTGGCCAAGAAACCTGGCGTCGATATCACAACAAACTGTTGCGGGCCTACTTCATCGAAAACCGTGACGTTTCAAGTTCTGAAGTACTGCTGAAAGTTGCCCACGAAACAGACATCGACACAGATGCATTTGAAGAGGTCCGAACGGCGAGCGAACAAGACTTTGAGAAGCAGGTTTTCGCTGAGTACAACGAGGCTTTGAGTAGCGGCATCAACGGTGTGCCAGCGGTTGTCATCGATAACCGATTTTTAATCTCAGGCGCAGTTGAGGTGGAACAGTACCGAAAAGCTCTAGCTCACTATCGAGAAATTCGGGACAAAGAAAACAACGACTAGCTATTGCCTACTGCTCGTAACTCATCGGGGTCTGGCTCTTTGGGGAAGTGCGCATAGACTTCTAGGTAAGCAAAGGACCGCATGGACGTAGACCCTGATACCTGGCGTTGGATCTGGTTGGTGATCGCTGCAGCGCTTATCACCGGCGAAATGTTCGTTGCAGGAACTTTTATTCTGATTCCGTTTGGTATCAGTGCGGCCGTCGCCATGGTCTTAGCTTTTTTCGGAGCGCCCCTGGTGGTCGACTGGATTGTTTTTGTTGGTCTCGGAGGCGCGCTATTTTCGGTGTTTTGGCGAAGAAGCAGAATCTCNATAGCGGCTATGNAGTCGCCACCNGGAGCTGGACATGACNGATTGATCGGNGCTTTTGGTCGNACAATAGAAAGCATTTCNGGAGACCCNGCAACNTCGGGTCTNGTCAAAGTNGGNGGCGAAGAATGGAGAGCNATCTCCGATCTCGGACCANTCGATGCTGGCTCCACTGTCGAAATCACCGAAATACGNGGTACCCGANTNGTTGTTCGTAAGACTCCCGANGAAGGATCAAAATAATGTTTACGTACGTACTNTTGGCNGTTATCGCCATAGTTGTTGTTCTCTTCCTGGTCGCTGGCGTGAAGATAGTCCGACCCTATGAACGAGGAATNGTTGAACGCCTCGGCAAGTACAAAGAGACCAAAGAATCAGGNCTTCAGATCATTGTCCCGTTCATTGACACCATCCAACGGGTTGACATGCGAGAGCAAGTCGTCGATGTTCCACCCCAAGAAGTAATCACCTCCGACAACGTTGTTGTCTCAGTAGACGCTGTGGTGTTTTACGAACCGACCGACCCCCAGCGCCTCGTCTATAACATCGCGAACTTTGTCCTCGCAATTACCAAGCTGGCCCAGACCAACTTGCGAAACCTTGTAGGAGATCTACAACTCGACGGAGCCTTGACTTCTCGAGACCGTATCAACGCGGCCCTCAGAGAAATACTTGACGAAGCAACGGACAAATGGGGAGTACGCGTAGTTCGCGTCGAGATCCAGCGCATCGACCCACCACCAGATGTAATGGCCGCAATGCATGAACAGATGAAGGCTGAACGCACGAGGCGCGCAACGGTTACCGAAGCTGAAGGGTTCCGAGAGTCAGAAATCACCCGAGCCGAAGGTGAAAAACAATCCCAAATTCTTGAAGCAGAAGGCCAAAGGCAAAGCGCGATTCTCGCCGCCGAAGGTGAAGCACAGGCGGTAAGAACCGTCGCGGAAGCCGAAAGTTACCGGTTGCAAACCGTTGCAGCAGGAGAGGCCGAAGCCACCCGCCAAGTCTTTCAGGCCATCCATGACGGAGACCCAACCAGCGATGTTCTAGCTGTCCGCTACNTCGAAGCNTTAACTCAGATTGCTGATGGNAGGGCNACAAAGATCGTTGTNCCGACAGAGTTCAGCGGAGTGTTAGGTGCAGTGACTGGGATCGCAGAGGCCATGCGTCCGATCGNNGAAACCGACGAAGAACCGGAGTCTNATNCNGTNAATGAATCGNAAGATATGGANTCGCAGTAAGTAATAGGCCNTCGTTGNCCTANGCTCTACGCCTGTGATTTCAGAAGCCGCNCGNCAAAAACATGATGAGGCNGAAGCTGCTGGTGAAGACAGCTACNTAGACCCGGACACTGGNTTTCAGGTNTTCACAGCTCAGTTTTTGAANCGCCGAGTTTGGTGTTGCAGCANCGGGTGTCGNCATTGTCCTTGGTAGACNGGACANAATGTNCCGGCTACTAGNCNANTCTTTCGCTGCTTNAATGACTGGTCTCGANGCNACCCAACNAACCNTNANAACGCTGNCANATTAAGTTGCCNTCNATGAGNATGACTGATGAGCGGCGAGAAGAACTANAAGCNGAAATNGAAGCCTATATGGGCCGGTACAACGAAGCTTTTGTCAGNGGTACNCGCGATGACCTGCAAACGTTGGTGCATTTGCCGGTGATATANGTCNCCGAAAATGANGCACAGGTNCGCGAACGGTACCCATTCGATCCCGAAAAGATGCGCGANGCCACNGGCTTTGACCATCCCCANACCGAAATTCGGATCGTTCACCTTGAAGAAACCCGTGCACACCTGACCATNGAAGGCACCCGGCANCGCAAAGATGGNTCGGTGATCGAATCGATCGACAGCTTTTACATACTTCACAAGANAGANGGTGAATGGGGNGTATCAGTTTTTTCTGGNATTAGAGGNGCTCGATGATTTCCTACCGAACTCTTGAANCGCTTACCNNCANCGAAACTTNGCTCTGTGCACCATTTACTNGNCGGAACNTNANCTNAGATGCCTAGTCTGCGGTTACNGGCCNAAGANGGACCGAGACAAAGAGGNTAATTTTCCGTATGGGACCNCTTGAAGGTATTCGAGTACTGGACTTCACCCGCGTAGTAGCTGGGCCGCTAGCTACCCGCATACTCGCCGACCAAGGAGCAGAGGTCATCAAGGTTGAGCCTCCCGAAGGTGATCTGAGCAGAACGTTTCCTCCACTACTGCAAAACGAGATAACGCCCTACTTTGCTCAACAAAACGCTGGCAAACTCTTCTGTTCGTTCAACTTGTCACACGCTGAGACACCACAACTCGTCGCTGAACTCGCAGCTCAATGTGATGTGATCGTCGAAAATTTTCGACCTGGTGTAATGGCAAAATATGGGTTGGACTACGAGAGCCTCAGCAAAGAGAATCCCCGACTCGTCTATTGCAGCATCACGGGGTTTGGTCAGACTGGGCCCTGGGCGAACCGGAGAGCATACGCACCCATTGGTCATTTGGAATCGGGGCTAATCGAGTATGACCAGCGGAAGAATGATCGACCAGCACGCCAGCCTTCTTTAGTGCTCGGCGATTCGGTAACCGCGTTGTCGGCTGCAACATCAATTAACGCAATGTTGGTTCAAGTCGAACGGAGAGGTATTGGCGGCCACCTAGACATCTGCATGATCGAATCTTTGGTCTATATGCAAGAGTGGGTATCAACAGAACTGGCCGGCGGCTGGGAGCCCACAAACGGCGGCTTTTGTCACGAATCCCCGATATTGGAGTTGCCCAATGGTGAACTATGGGGAATAGCCGGCAGTCCCGTGGCTTGGTTTCCAGACTTAGCTGAAGCAATGGATCGACCTGAATTGAATGAGGACCCCCGCTTTGCCGAACCTGCTGCACGGGACTTACATAAGGACGAGATAATCAGCATGTTGACGGAGTGGGCTGCAAGTTTCGAAAATTTCGATGGCTTTTTGTTAGCCCTTGAAAGCAATTCGCCCTTCACCGCAGCCCAAATGGTTTCAATAGATGACCTTGCATCGTCAGATTGGGCCAGGCACCGCGAACTTCTTACCGACACAAATACGAACTTGAAAATCCCTGCCCGCAATGCGGGGGGAGCCGATATTGGGACCAACGGTCGAGTCGCAGCAAAGGGGGCAGACAATGAATCGGTGCTTAGCTCGGTGCTGGGTTATTCCAAAGAGCGGATTGCTTCGCTAGTCGACTCCAAAGTGCTGCTNTTTGAAAACTAGAATCCTTCTCCTNGAAGCGNGCNTGTGGGCCTGACGGGCGNAGGAATGCATTGGCGAAAAGGTGATTCNGATGTCGANNCTTTGGACGGNCTGCGCCTAANTCCNGGTCTGNTAAGCCTCGGCGCCNCCATCTAGTCGGAAACGCACNACGTCTGATCTACGCTGCATTTNTATGCNAGATNATGAACCGATGGATCATGTAAGGAGAAATCGGACTATTTGGGATGCGTGGGCCCCCGACTGGCTCGANAGNGGAGAACATGCTTGGGCTAAGACGGAACCTTGCTGGGGNATTCATCAGATCCCGGAATCCGANGTTGGTTTATTANAAANGTTTTCNCAGGGAAAGGTAATCGAATTGGGTTGNGGTACGGGCTATGTGTCGGCTTGGTTGAGTCGTCTTGGGGGANACCCAATNGGNGTGGATAACTCTCTNGCGCAGCTCTCCAATGCGCACCAATTNCAGGATCGTTTTGNTCTGAGTTTCCCCCTNGTTCACGCAGATGCTGAATGCCTTCCATTTCTTGACGAGTCATTTGATTTCGCTATCTCGGAATANGGNGCNGCAATNTGGTGNGANCCNTANCNNTGGATNCCNGAAGCNGCGAGGGTNTTNCGNCCNGGTGGGCGACTTGTCTTTTTAGGAAATTCGACACAAGTGATGCTTTCAGTACCTGNCGACGACGGTCCAGCGACAACTTCACTGCATCGTCCTCAATTCGGTATGCACAGAATGGAATGGGATGACGACCCCGGTGTCGAGTTCCACCTTTCACATGGCGATCGGATCAAAGTTCTTCGAGCCAACGGCTTTGAGGTCGAAGAACTCATCGAGCTTTACCCNTCGANCGATTCNNNNGAGAGTCCACACACCTATGTGACACTCGATTGGGCAAGAAAATGGCCCGCGGAAGAAGCTTGGATAGCGCGTAAAACCTAATGGTTTCTACAATAAGAATGAAGAGATGCTTGTACCCATAGACAATGCAACAGACCCTCGCATCGACGTGTTCCAAGGTTTGCGAGATAAGGCGCTGCGACAAAGACTCGAGTCACTCGACGGTGATCTTGCAGGCCTTTTCATTGCTGAAGGCGACATAGTGATCAACAGGGCAATAGCCGCTGGATACAAGCTGCGATCTGTCCTGGTAGATGCCAAAAGAAATCAACCCCTACCGAAGGAATTCGATGATGTTGACGTCTTCGCGGCACAAGAACAAGTCCTTGAACACATCGCGGGATACCACTCCTACCGCGGAGCCCTGGGATGTTTCTATCGCAAAGACGTTCACACCCTCGACGAGTTAATAAGTGACGAATCGCTGAAATCGTTGGTCATCGTGGAAGGCATCAATAACCCCACAAATTTGGGGACAATCATGCGGTGCGCCGCAGGACTCGATATTGATGCTCTACTTCTTAGCCCCGACTCAATCGATCCGTTATCGCGCCGGTGTTGCCGAGTATCTATGGGAGAAGGGTTCACCATCCCATATGCGTGGCTAACAGATACCGCCGATGGTGTCGCCGCAGTAAAGCATGCTGGCATCGAAGTTTTGGCGATGACTCCCAATAGGGACGCGACCAATATTGATGCATTGGAATATGTGACCGACGATCGAGTTGCAGTGATGCTTGGAGCCGAAGGCCCAGGACTCACCGAAACAGCGATGTCGATGGCCACACGCCGGGTAAGAATTCCGATGTCAGGAAGTTCTGACTCGCTCAACGTCGGAAACGCAGCTGCCGTTGCTTTTTATGCTCTTCGCCAAGCCCGAAAACTCTGAGGCACCTCATCGAATGGTCGGACCCAAAGAAGAACGAACTAAGGTCTGAATGTGGATCAGATCTGCGACGACATAGTTGCTGAAACAGAGGCATTGTCTAGCGTTGTTCAAGATTTAACTGAAGAGCAGTGGCGTGCACCAACGGTTGCCGAAGGGTGGGATACCCATGAGACCATCCTTCATCTAGCCGCAGCGGATTGGGCATGTCACCTAACACTGACCAACTCAGAAGCATTCGTGGCCACTCGCGCTCGGTTAGCAGAGGCCGAAATTTCATTGAATAACTTGGTTGGTGCAGAGGTCTTAGAAATGTCCGGCCACGACTTGTGGCAGTGGTTTCTCAACTTCCGTACCGAGATGATCGACGCATTTCGAAAAACCGACCCCAAGGCCCGTATCACTTGGCTCGGCCCAGATATCGGTGCACGCTCCTTAGCCACAAGCCGATTACTCGAAACCTGGACCCATTCTCTCGATTTGGCAAACACCTTTGGTTTCCAGTATCCGCGAACGAACCGCCTTCGCCATATCGCTCATATCGGAGTCGTCACCCGAGAATTCAGTTACGTCAATCGTGGTTTAGCTCCACCGAGTCAGCCGGTACGCGTTGAACTCACTAGTCCCAGCGGTGAACAATGGAATTGGGGACCTGAAGACGCCGCAAGCCGGGTCACTGCAAGTGCCTACGAATTCTGCAAGGTCATAACAAGGCGAACACCTTTCCTCGATTCGGCAGTTCAGACTCAAGGCGCTTCTGCCGCCGAGTGGATGGACATCGCCCAACCGTGGATAGAACCACCTCGAATAAGCGACCAAGCCTAAAAGCGCGACAGGGTCAACCGAAATCAAGCAACGATTCTCTAATCAAAACGGCTGACCCTTTGCCGGTGTAGGTTGGATTTTGCTAGCTGAGGGGACCGAATGGGTGCACAAATCACTAACACTCAAATTGAGCGTTACGAAAGTGAAGGGTGGTGTGCCCCCATCGGGGTCCTCAACTCCGACGAGGTAGCTCACTGCAGAGATGGACTCGAACGCTATGAGAATTCAGTAGGGCACCCGATCGAATTTCCTGAAAAATCTAAGTCATATTTGTTGTTCGAATGGGCTGATTCCCTGGTTCACCACCCCAAAGTTCTTGACGCTGTCGAAGCGGTGATCGGCCCCGACATTCTCGTTTACCATTCGACAACCTGGATTAAGGAGGCGCACACTCCCGCGTTTGTGCATTGGCACCAAGACGGAACATATTTCTTTCTTGAACCCCATCTCCACATCACAGCATGGGTGGCACTTTCAGACTGTCCGCCTGCGTCGGGTTGCGTGCGAGTCATTCCAGGAAGCCACAAACTAGGACAGTTCGATCACCAGGACGACCCGGGCCAATGGAACATGATCAAAAGAGGTCAGGGAATCTTTGATCAATTCGATGACCAAAGCGGCACTCTGATACCCCTCCGAGCAGGAGAGATGTCGCTCCACCACACTGATGTCGTCCACTCATCCGCAGGTAACGACACCGAAAACCGTCGCATCGGCATAGGAATTAGCTATATCCCGACGAGCGTCCGACCAATTGGAACACCAATCCCGAGCGCGCTACTTGTGCGTGGCGAGGACCGGTACGGACACTTCATTCACGAGGAACGTCTCGAAGTTGAGCAGTCGCCTAAGGCAATAGCTGCACATGACGAAGCCAACACCCGATTCAGGGCCCGACAAGATTTAGGATCTGACATTAATTCATGACCTAGAGCTGCCTTATTGAGTTCATCCAACGGGATCGCAGTTGTGCAGTGGGGAACGGCCGCTCCCATATTGGTCAGGTTGGACTTAACCCGAGGTACTGTCAGACCTAGAACCCAATTCGGGTGAATCTGATTTGAAGGGGGAAGTATGGAGATGCTTACCGGAACGGATCGCCTTCAGTACGAGCGGGAACGTATTGAACCGTATGTAGGTGCTATCGGCTGGAGAAGTATTTTCAATTTTCTCTGGTTTGTTGGCGGCTGGTGCGCAACTGCCGCACTTGTAATGACCGATGTGCTTTCAATATGGCTTGGTATCCCAATGGCCGTGTTCTTTCTTCAAGCTGGATATATGCCCATGCACGAAGCGATTCACAATACTCTTTCTGCCGGACGCCCCAAACTCAAATGGGTCGACCGGGGCGTAGGTTCAATAAGCGGGTGGTTGCTGTGTGAATCTTTCGTAACTCACCGAATTACGCATTTAAAGCATCACACCCACGCTAATCAAGAAGCCGACCCCGACCTCTTAAACGCAAAAGGCACCCCTATCGATCTAGTTGCGCGGGCCTTTTTGGGCTTCTGTTTGTATCCCCTCGGACCAGTTCTCGGATTGATTCCTCCGCTTCAACGCCTCTTGCCATTGACGGTTAGAGAGCGTTTAGCTGAAATGGCCAGACTGCGAGGGCCAGAGGCGATGTCGGCCGGTCGACCAGTTGTGTTGAGTCACCTAGTGGTGTTGATAGCGGGAACTGTGTTGGGATATGCCCAACTGGTGTGGCTTGTTTGGTATGTTCCGACTTGGATTGGGCGACTCTGGTTGTCCCTGGTTTTTGGCTGGTTGCCCCATCATCCGCATGCTGAAACAGGCCGATATCGAGATACACGTATCTTTACGTTTGTGGGCTCAACTTTTTTGATTCGTGGACACGATCACCACTTACTTCATCACCTTTTCCCGGTAGTACCTCACTATCACTTGAAGTCGTTGTGGCGGGATATGGGTTCCCACCTAGTAGCCCAAGGTGCACGTATCGAAGGTCGCGCAGCCAAAGTTTCAGCGATTCCATCGGGTAATAGTCTGTGACGGAAGACGAAGAAGAACTAGAAGAACGCCGTCGAATAGCAGCAATTTTGGCTCACCATGGACGGCATTTAGAAATTGACCCCGAAGGCTTGCTGGCTGTGGAGGATGACGACAGCCCCGACGAAGATTAGGACCTGAATTTTTCTCCTGAACATTTTTTGCGATATCACAATGGTCGCTACGGCTGTTGATACTCAGAGTTTCTTGGAGACATCGCCGTGATTCTGATGTGAAACGAATTCATAACCGTCATGTCGCTCTTCGATCATCTTCGACTCGCCGCTCTGCTTACACCTTGCCCACTGCGCAGCAGTAGCTGGGTGGACTAGCTCGCAGATTAGACATCTTCCCTTTTGGTCGATTTGGTTTTCGTTGGGAAGTTCGCGGTCCCAGATCCAATGTGTCCGAATCTCACGATCTATAGAGATAAGTTCATTAACGGAATGTGGGTCTGGCATAACCTAATTATTTCCCGAATAGAGATACGTGGTGGGTTCCGTAGATAGAGGAGTAGCTGAAGATCAGATTTGGACGGAGATACGATCAATACAGCTATTGGAGGATTGATGAAGGACTTCGTTGAAAGAGGCTTGCAACCAACAGCACCGATTGAAGTAACCCAAACCATAAAGGCCGCTGCTTCAGATGTTTGGGCGGCGATCAGTGCCATCGGCAACTTGACCAACATCCACCCGTTTTGTTCAAGTAATCCTGTTGAAAAATGGCCCGGACTCGGGGGGCTGGACCACGTCCACTACTACAGCGGTGTTCACTACCAGCGCGACGTGTCGACATGGACCGAAGGCAGTGGTTACGAACTACTGGTCGGGCCTCCTTCGGGAAAAATTGCGAGGGCGCGTTGGTGGATTGAGCCAACTTCAATGACCAGCTGCGGTTTCGGTATCGAAGTGATCTCATATGTTCGTTCGGACGTAGACCCTGAACGGCGAGCGACCTATGAGCGAAAAATGATTCGTGAATCAATTCCGCCATATCTTCAAGCTGTCGTAAGTGGCGTCGCCCACTTCACCGAAACAGGAGACCCGGTGAAGCAAAACCAGTTTGGCTCGCATGATATTTACTCGCCCCAAGTCGCAGCTCCCTGATGGGTATCCAGCATCATCCAAACGGCGTACGGACCCGACCAGCAACAGCCTCAGATCAGATGCAAGTCTTCGAGCTGGTAGAAGAACTAACCGGCGAGAAAGAAAACTCTCAGTGGTTAGCCGTCTACGAGTCGCACCTTCGTAGAGAACGGGGAGCTGTCATTGTTGCGGAAAATGATGATGGAATCCTCGGTATAGCTACCGTCTCTTATAACTTGACGATTCGTTACGGGGGCGAATACTGCGAACTTGAAGAGCTAATCGTTGACAATTCTGCGAGAGGTTTGAATCTGGGACGCATTCTGGTCCAACGAACCATCGACGACGCAAAAGAACGCGGCTGTCTCGAAATGGGCCTCTACCTTGTGCCATCGACAGAGGGCAATCGTGGATTTTACGAGAAACTTGGTTTCGGGGTCATTGGTACTGAAATGCGTCAAACACTTTGACACAGCGGCGGCTTCAGATCACCTGTGGTTGCACAAATCAGACAGGTGGTTCCGTCGCCACGACTCCGAGTCTTTCGAGGTCCTCCAATTCGGCCGGTGATAAACCACCGATACTTTGCAGAACCATGTGGTTGTGTTCCCCTAACACCGGCGCAGGTCGTGTAGGCGGCCGCTCCGATGCAGCAGAAAAATGGATGGGAAGACAGGGGAACAAGATTGGGCCCACTCGCGGTTGATCTACCATCCCGAAAGCTGATCGAGCCTCCAAATGTTTATCGGCTAAGACGCCAGGGACGTTGAGAACCGGTGCTGCTGCAATGCCCCGCCCTTGTAGAGATTCGGCTAGATCTATTTGATCAAAATTGCTAGTCCATTTTCCCAAAGCAGCGTCAATGCTGCCATGAAGGGCCTGACGTTCCGACTGGTTGAGTCGAGTCCACTCTTCTGGTAGCTGTGCCAGTTGACACAGAGTTTCCCAAGCATGCTGATCTATCACTGAAATTGACGCCCACTGGTCTGAACCTTTGCAGGGGTAGACGCCTTGTGGGACGTAATCGTGGTCACGATTACCCATTAACGATGGATCGTGGTCGTTCATCTGGGCTTCAACTATCACATCGCCGATAACCGATATGGTCGCCTCGAATTGCGCCGCTTCGATGGTGACGCCGCCGTTCGTCGAGCGATCCCACAGAGCAATAAGAATTGCTGCTGTTGCGTGTAAACCAGCGATGGGGTCTGGCCATGCCACACCACACTTCCAGGGGTGTTCGTCCTTGTAACCGACCAACTGTGAGAGTCCGGCATGAGAGTCGACTGTCGTGCCGTAAGCAACCCAATTTTCAGCGGGACCTGACCTGCCGTAGCCAGGCATCGTCATGTAGATCAGATCCTCGTTCAAGTGATGAAGATGATGTTCGTCCAATCCCAATTGAGGCATCACCCGAGGACTGAAATTTTCTATGAGGATGTCAACGTTGGGTATCAATCGCTCCAATGCGGCTAAACCTTCATCTCTGCTGAGATCTAGGACAACAGACTCCTTGTTCAGTCCGTACTTGATGAGATGGCCGTTTCGGTTCCACTGGTCGGGACCCTGAATATTGCCAGGATGGAATCGTTGGGCGACTACCAATGATTCCGGGATTTCTCGAGGACCCCTTCCCCAAGGTGCTTCGATCTGGATCACCTCAGCTCCGAGTTCTGCCAATATTCGAGCCGCAAGTGGTCCAGCCCACACCTTCGCGAGGTCGAGTACTCGAATCCCTGATAGAGGGCCTTCGCTACTCTCGGAGGCTGGCAGTTCGGCAGGGATCCCACTTACTGACGTAGTCCGAAACGGTGGACCCGGGATCAGCCATGGTCCAGCTTGCCGCCAGAAATTTCGGTCTTCAAGGTGGTCATCTTCCAAAAGGCCCAGGATGGTATTAGCTGGAGCAGAAGGAATTTGAGCGGCTTGGAATAGTCCAACAACATCGAGGGTTTCGCGTTCCAGCAACCAAGGAACGAGATACCTATCTAATAGTTGGGGATGTTCTTGGAAGTCCATAGGTGACTGAATTCTCGGATCGTCCAATAAATCGGTGAGGCCGGTAATAGAGAGAAGAGTTTCGAGCTGAACATCAGTCGGAGCAGACAGGGCCAGCCAGCCGTCTGCACAGCGGTACATGCCATTGGGTTGGCCGTGACCGGTCCACCGGTTGCCCATTCGGCGGAGCACATCCTTGCCGAGTTGATAACGCACAAAGCTCATCTGATGCAGAGCTACCAGAACTTCAAGATGGGACACCTCTACCGCATGAATCTGGTTGTTGCGCTCTCGGTCAAACAGGGCTCCCATCGCACCGATAAAAGCGAACAGTCCCGCAGCGTACGGTGGGTGAGTTGAAGGACCCATGAGGGGCTCCCTCTGAGGGTCGCCGGTCAAATAAGTATGACCAGAGTGCGCGTATACGGTCGCAGAGGTACCTAGCCAATCAGAGTAAGGCCCGGAGGATCCGTAAGGAGAAATTTCGACATGGATCGTCTCGGGACAAGAAAGAAAGAATGGCTGCTGCAGTGGGCCACAGGCAGCACTGCGAATAACTACATCAGCATTCCGAACACGATCATCATCTTCATCTGGCCTAACCAATTTTCCCCTATTGAGGTAAAGGGATTGACTTTGGGTCAACTGCGACTCCCCAATAGTCACTACTTGCGCCCCGTTATCGGCAAAAAGTTTTGCACAATAAGCCCCCGCGATAGACCCGGCCATCTCAATGACCGTCAGGTCGGAGAAGGGTTTCACTGCGCTGACCATCGGCCATAGTCTAGGTTCGGCTGTTGTTCGCAGGAGTTTTGGGGTGTCGACCTGCGGATTGNGGTNCATNAANTTGGTATATGAACAAGCACGAAATTGGTTTCTCNCCAATTGGGATCCANCANTGTCGGTCAAGAACTGGTGGCGACTATTAGCCGAGTCNGGCTGGGGTTATCCGCACTGGCCTGTCGGACAATTCGGAAAAAGCATGAGTCGNCAAGAACACATGGAAGTCGAACGCGCTCGGGTATCCGTCGGGGCNTTCGGAGTTCCCAATGACGTGAGTGTGACGCTCGTAGCACCAACACTGATGGAGCATGGCAACGAAGTACTTCTCAACAGGTACTTAGAACCAATTGCGACCGGCCAAGAAATGTGGTGTCAACTCTTCAGTGAACCAGACGCAGGNTCCGATCTAGCTGGACTAAAGACGTCAGCTGAACGAGACGGTGACCGTTGGATCATTAACGGCTCCAAAGTCTGGACCACAGGTGGTCACGCCTCGAGAAGAGCGGTTCTTATGGCACGCACCGATCCGAGCGCCGACCGTCATTCAGGAATCTCCTTCTTCATCCTCGACATGAAACAACCAGGAGTCACGGTGTCGGCCCTCAGGGATATGACAGGAGACGAGGAATTCAACCAAGTGTCATTAACTGACGTAGAAGTCGATCATCAAGACGTCATCGGTGANTTAGGCGAAGGNTGGAGGGTCGCAATGACCATGCTCCAACATGAAAGAGACGCNGATGCCGTNGGNCANGACGGNGGNGGTGACGTAATCAACCAGGTTGACCTCACAGCNCCAGTAGGAGAAGTGCAAGATGAACANAAACAGGGAGGAACTACGTCNGGGTTCTTNTANGCNACAGGGTCTGTAAAAGACGATGTGACCTTCAACCTGCTCAACCAGCTTGCGCCTAACCGAGACCCGGTTNTNCGANACGCTGAGACGGTCGCCAAGGTNNACCGCAANCTATTAGATCTCAATGCAAGCCGCGATCTGCACCCATCGATCGGCAAGTTACTCAATTCTGCCTTATGTCGCGAGCTCCGAGATCTTGGATTCGCTGCCGGACCGGCATCACAACTCGCCCATGGCGACGCCATTGACGAAGGGCATTTCCTTAAATCGGGACTGTTCGCGTCAGGAATGTCTATAGCCGGCGGCACAGACGAAATACAACGAAACATCATCGGGGAACGAGTACTTGGCTTACCTCGAGAGCCTGCAGTAGAAGCAAATACCAGCCGTCGGGAACCGTGAACGGGTCGCCCTCCATAAACAAAGCAAATTAGGTACTTATGACGTATTCACATAGCGAACTATCAGATCGGCAAGAGATCGTTGATCTGCTATCCGCGTACTGCCGAGCAATTGATGACAACCGGCCAGACGATGTTATAAGTCTCTTTTCAGAAGATTGTTACTTGGATTACGGCGGACAACTCCCCATTGTTCAAGGTCAAGCTGCTGCGCGAAAATTTTTTGCAATTGGAACCGGTCGTCTATACGCAAAGTCAGCTCATTTCGTATCAAACATTGAAGTGTCCTTCCCAGACAAAGATGAAGCGATCGCGTGCTCATATGTCAACGCATGGCACGAATTTCAAGGTCATCAACCCGATGCATGGATCTTCGGACGGTATAGCGACGAACTTTCACGAAGCGATGCAGGTTGGCTGATTCACAAAAGGACTTTTAGATCGATGGGAGACCACAATTGGGTCGGGGAGATGTCCTACGTTGAACGCATGGGACCCGATCAATAGTTGACCCGGCCTTATCAGATCGCCCAAAAATTCCTAAAGGTCACGAACTTGTGAATTTTCGGCGGGGGGCCTGATCAACCTTGATGTTGAGTCCCCGCGCACCGAATTGCTCGACCTTTCGCGACGCGAAACGCCAGACATCGTCCTCAAACGCGAAAAGGTCGATATAGCGACCCCAGAACTCAAAGTCAGTCCCGTCATGCTTTCGATGCCACGCGTAGACATAGGAAGTTGCTGTGGCTTCGCTCGTGGAAGTGCGGTTAATTCGAATGTTGCTGATGTGATGAGAGGTGGCAGTGAAAAGTTTTAAGAGTTTCGGCAAGAGCGCCTCAATCTGTGCCCGACCTTGGACTGCGTTTCCTTCATCGAAGGTGGCGTCTTTGCAGAACAGTTGAGCCCATTTCTCGCTCTCCCCACTATCTACGTATTCTGCGTAGCTCAAAATTGTTTCAGTGATCTCGGCATGCGCATCAGCGTCGCTCATGGTTTCTGGATCAGACATATCAAGAGGATATTGCCATGGGAGCCTGCGGTTCCTTTCGCGAACCGCTTATTTGCTAGGTGTCTGGCTCAAGAGGGTCCTTCTTGACTCCCTGACGGGTTCCTTCAAGAAAAGCCGTTCTTGCCGCGGACCCTGTGCCTTCCATGTTGAGTTGGAAGATATAGCCCTGTTCGAAGCGCATAGCGTTTTCGATGTCCACCGCTTCGAGAGTGTCCATCGAAGACTTCAGATGACGCATGAGATCGGGTTGTTTGCTGGCGATTACTGCGGCGATGTCGTCCGTGCGGTTGATGAGTTCTGATGCCGGGACCACCTCTGTTAGTGCTCCTCTCGACCACAAATCACGGGCTGTAACGGGTTCGGCTGTAAACATTAGATAGCGCAATGCCTGGGGTGGAAGCATTCGAAAGCCCTGCGCTGCACCTCCGATAGTGCCGTTGTCTATCTCTGTCCACTGGAATAGAGCCTCTTCGTTAGCGATTGCTATGTCAGCGCTTCCAACGACTTCTATTCCTACTCCGAGGCAGTAGTCGTGTATCGCGACGATGACAGGAATTGGACATTGAGAGATAGCGGTGCAAGCACGAGCCGACTCCAAACATTGTTGAAGGATCCCTTCATGGCCTGGTAGTTGATCCATCTCTTTGAGATCACCGCCGGCGCTGAATCCTTTGCCTCGAGCGGAGATGACAACGACTTTGTCACTCTCTGAAAGCGACGTCAGAACATCAGCGATGGAACGAAGATCATCTATAGAAGTCGCGTTGACAGGTGGATTGTCCAATGTCAGACGCACTACCCCCGGAGCCTCGTCCGAACGTTCCACTTCTAAAGTCACGGCGCTCATCGTAGTTGTTGCTTAAACCCGAAGTTCTCCTCGGAGCGGTGTGCGTTTGTCGCCGCCTAGGGTTGTAGGAGAGCTCTATCCAGATAACTGGTTTTGATGCCACTGGAGAAGAAGTTGGTTTAGTCGATCGAAATGTGACGCTAAATTATCGTTCATGAAGCGTAAAAGTTTCGGCGAGATGGAATGCCCAATAGCTCAAACCCTTGAGGTAGTGGGAGAGTGGTGGACCCCTTTGATCTTGCGAGAAGTGCTGATGCATGACAGAACAAGGTTTGATGAACTCCAGAAGACGTTAGGGATAGCCCCAACAGTGCTGGTCAGTCGCCTCAATACGTTGGTGGGTCACGGGTTGCTGGAGCGTCGCCGATACAAGGAGAACCCCGAACGATTCGAGTATGTGCCGACAGCTTCGGCCCATGACTTTCGCCCGGTTTTGGATGAACTTGCTCGTTGGGGACGGAAATGGGCAACGCTGGCCCCGTAGCCGGCATTTGATTGATCTTCTAGCAAAGTATCAAAAGGTATTTGTGACTTCTGCAAACTGATGCGCGGCATGTGGGAAACCTGCGACCGCCTTAATAATCCGGCCTGAGTGCCCAGACGTAGCTATGCCCAGATGGGCAGTCGCGATGTGCGAGGGGTCGGCCATCCCCGGAGGCACCGAACCATCAAAGACCCTGGTCATTGGAGTAGCAACTCCACCGGGGCAAACAGCGTTGATCATTATGTTTTTGCGACGCAGGGGAGTGGTGGCGGCACGCACAAGGCCAACGGCTGCCCACTTAGTCATGCTGTAGATAGGGTCAGGAGACCAGGGAATTAGCCCGGCGAGACTAGCGGTGACGGTAATCGAGCCGCCTCCCGAACGATCAAAGATTGGCACAAGGGCGTGTAGGCCGAAGGCCACTCCATCGACGTTTACTCCTCTGGCTCGCTCGTACAGGTCTAAGTTCCACGCACCTGGGTCATCTGGCGTTCGTTCAAAATCCGCAGGATCTCTGAACTCAACCCCTGCGTTCAGAATTGCAATATCGAGCCGGTCTAAATCCTTGGTGGCGGCTTCCCATGATCCAGCAGAGGTCACGTCCAAAGAGATGAAATGTCCGTCGACCTCCTTAGCTACTTTCCGCCCGTTGGTTTCATCGACGTCGCAGACCAAAACGTTGGCGCCATCGGATGCAGCCAAGCGTGCGGTAGCGGCGCCAATTCCTGAAGCACCGCCTGTGATTAGCATTACCTTGTTGTCTAGATCCCAAGTTTGGACGTCAGGTAGTTCGAGTAATGGTTGATTCGCAGAGCCAGTCATAGGCAGATCTTAAGCACATTTAGTGGCGCGCGATTCGGATTACCGGTCAGGTCTAAGTGAACGTACTTCGTCGCCACTTAACGACTTCCTTTGATGCAACATATTCGTAATGAGGTGCAACCATTCTTGGCTGCCGGAAAGCAACTGCTGAATCTCGTCTTCCCACAACTCTCTGACACGGTCCACAACGCGACTTAGGTCTTCGATTTCTAAACCAAGATCGATATCGTAGATAATTTCGCTTGTAAGGAGTTCATCAAAGTCGGGCCCGGGTTGACCGAACACGTTTCGGGTTATGACGCTGATCATGTTCAAATCTGTCGTCAGCCAGGGCAAATTGGTGAACCCGGTCAGCCCAGCTTCGGCTACCGATCCACCCAAATATGATTTGATTCGACGAATCACCCAATCTTTGATTTCTTCAAATTCTGGATCGTTGGGTCCGAACCGCTGGAATTGAAGTTGTTCGAATACATGGCCCGGCATTTGGGGCCAACGACACACGCCCAGTTCTTGGCTCGTCCAACGAATGGTCAGACCCTGACACTCGAAGCCCATCAGTTCGCCGGTAACGGCATGTCCCGCAACGTGAGCTGCTGACGCCAGATCTTCGTCCATTCACCGAGCGTAGATGGGTATTTGGAAGCCAAGCAGGAACATATGTCCACATACCTACTAAACGTTTGCTAAGTTAGTGACATGTTGGAGTTCATCGCTCCTGATCTTCCTAATCGGTCGAGCCGACGTACTGGTCCTTCGAAGACCAGCAAAGAAGGTTGGCTCGCTCGGTTGGCGCGGCGTCTGTTAATCCGCATGGAAGTTGGCTCATCGCAGCGCCCTGCGACTCTGTACTTATCTTCGGTGGACCTGATGCCAATGGGAACCTGGGTGGTGGTGTCCGACGCAGACCAGGACAACCCGAGAACCGGCTCCCACCAGGAGACCTAATCGGCCTCGAACGCGTTGGACCCCCGGTGACCGGCGAACCGAATCCCGGGGGCCTGTGTAGCTAAATGTATAGATAGCTGTTATCTGGTTGCGTCGCGACGCTGTTCGAATTTGGCTTTGCGGTCAGCCATTTTGGCTCGGAAATCGTCAGCTTCGGCTTGAGTAATTTCGCCAGACTCAACCTTTGCCGCTAACCGTTCCTGCATTTCAGCTTTACGGGCCTGCATATCTTCTTGAGAAGCTTTTGGTCGGAATGGAAGGTCAACCGGACTGTCTT
Organism: Acidimicrobiaceae bacterium; assembly: GCA_002713975.1. Taxonomy (GTDB): domain Bacteria; phylum Actinomycetota; class Acidimicrobiia; order Acidimicrobiales; family Poriferisodalaceae; genus MedAcidi-G3. The sequence continues at coordinate 19,934 of PAVP01000032.1, forward strand.
CGTCTGAGCTATTCCAGGTTTCGGCTGCGATAGCGGCCGTACCACCGGCAAGTAGGGCCCCGGTAAGAACCACTGGTGCTATCCACTTTGCTTTCGGGCGTCGAATCATTGTTGAACTCCTAGGTGTTGTTTGTGTTCGGACACAAAGTTCTCCAATGAACCTGAACGAAGCCTAAGAGCTTCATGAGAATTGAATGAGAAAGCTCTACCAAAAATTGTAAACGCTGGTTACCGAAGCTTTGAAACGTGCATCAAAAATTCTTTGACCCTATGGATGCTGGAAGCAAAGGCAACTGTCCACCTGCCNTTTTGCTAGAGAGCGGAGATTTGAGCCCGCACTTGACCTGCATCTACGAAAGCTTCGTAATCGATAAGCATTCCGTCGCGCAGCCTGAAAACACTGAGCACCCGTTGCGGGAATACGGGGTTGCCATTTGCTGAGTTACCCATCGACTGGATGGGCTCGCCTTTCCAGTTCCAAATTCCGAANGCTGCNTNTTCNGTAGCGACGATNTCTTCGACTTCNATCTCNACGCCNGGGATNTTTTCGCAAAATCCGCTNGCATGNGCNTGAAGGGCNGANGGNCCCCGCATACCTGTTGCATGNTCAAGCATTTCTTCNTCNACGAATTCAGGTATTAGTTCGAACTTNCTCTTGCCNAGGACTTCNCCCAAATANGTNGCCATGACCTCAGTGGACCGCTCGATACTCATNACTTTCCCCTTAACAAATCTGACCTGCGTGCTTCGGACCTTAGCCCGGCNCGAGACAANAAGATTCTTGNTTNTCTAGCGGACTGATCCGGNGACTTCAGCTATCACGGCATCAACCATGCCTTCGGTNTCGAAGTTCGGCTGCCAACCCCACTCTTCGCGAGCNGCGCTGTCATCAATTCGAACTGACCCCGCAGCCCCNCCGTCAGGGGGTGAGAATGTTATGTCNGCNTCCGAGATNCTGGAACGGACNGCGTCAGCTANCTCTCCAGCGGTTGGGGTGGGTTGGATACCGTCAACCAAATAGTTGATCGATTTGATNGATTCGAACGGCGCTTGAGCAAGCTCAATCGCAGCCCGCGCAGCGTCTTGATANTGAAGTATNGCTACNACNGCTTCAGGNGGAACCCATACNTCGAATGGTTCGCCTANAGCNGGTTTTTCGATGATCCAACTGGTGTANTGAGCCACGCTCCAAGTGGTCACTCCNGGACCAACGATCGACGGGTAGCGCAACCCNCTAAAGTCCAGGCCGTATTTTTGGCGGTAATAGGCGCCAAGGTTTTCGCCTAAGACCTTNGTCACNCCGTATACAGAATTTGGTCGTTGNAGAGTCAGATCATTAATGATTCCTCCTCCAGTATCTCGCCCATAAGTTCCAATCGAACTCGCAAAGATCATTTGCTCGGTTCCCGCAAGCCTCGCAGCCTCAATNGTTTCAATGAAACCGGCTGCNTTTGCTTGNAGAAGCGCCTGTGGGTCTTGTTCACCTGGGGCAGTCAGAATTGCTCCGAAATGAAACAAGGTCTTTGGTTTTACTTCTGAAAGAAGCGTTGAAGCACTTCCTGGCACGGAAAGGTCAAATTGGTGAAGGTGAACCCGGTCAGAAATGCCTTCAAGTCGGCCCAAGTTTCCTGAACGGTGGGCGATATGAACCTCGTCGCCGCTGTCAACAAGCATTCGAGCTATTTCCGCTCCAATGAACCCGGTGCCTCCGGTAATCAAAGTAGTCATAGCACCACAATGACACGATGAGTCAAAGAGTGCCTACCNAGAGTAGATTTCACATATGGCAAATCGCGANAGCGAAACATTACTTTNGGCGCGTCGCGACCGTGTAATGGCTCGATGGGACCTGAAAGACGAAATTGTGTTAGTTCGTTCCGGTTCAGTTCTGCCAATGGCGGGAAGCGACATGGAGCATTCGTTCCAACCTCATCCAGACTTCGCGTACTTGTCCGGTCGGGGTATCCCTGATGCGGTGCTCGCCTTCGACGCGCTGCAGGATCAATGGCAACTGTTCGGACCTCGGTCGACACCGGACGACCAAGTTTGGCATCAACCAGCGGACCCTATTGGATTGCCCCTCGAGGAACTCGGCGGATGGATAGCGCTGAGAAGCGAACAAACGGTCTTAGAGGCATGGGACGACCCGAAAATCCAAGCCGGCATTGCTGCTGAACGTATTCACAAAGATGAGTTAGAACTCTCGGCTTTGAGATCGGCTGCCGCGACGAGCAAGTCGGGTTTCGATTGGGTTTACCAAAATGTTGCCGCTGGGATGACAGAACGCGAGATCCAAGTAGGCATGGAGGCCGAATTCTTTCGCGCTGGAGCAGTGCGGACTGCTTACCCGAGCATCGTCGCAACTGGACCCAACGGTGCTTACCTACATTATTTCTACGGCCAAGACGACAGCTTGAATCCTTCCACACGGACACTGCAAAAAGGGGAACTTCTTCTGATTGATGCTGGTGGTGAATTTGGGGGATACGCGAGTGACGTCACACGAACGATGGTCGTAGGAGCAGAACCCACCGATGTCCAATCTTTCCTATGGCAGGTCGTGTTGAGTGCTCAGGAATTAGCTATTGATCGTTGTCGACCCGGACAGGAATGGCGCGAGATACACCTNGATTCAGCTCGAACAATCGGTTCGGGACTNNTAGAGCTCGGACTGCTGNGGGGTGAAGTTGANCAGTTNGTTTCCTCAGGCGCAGTCGCATTGTTTTACCCACATGGACTAGGNCATTTGATAGGCCTCNCTGTCCACGATGCNGGTGGTTANCCAGCAGGACGAGAACCGAGCTCTCATCCCCAATCACGATACTTGCGAACCGATCGNCCGCTAGAAGCAGGCATGATTACAAGCGTTGAGCCCGGGATTTACTTTATTGAAGCGCTCCTTGCTGACCCTGCGGTTCGGGAGCGGTTCGCCGAAGAAGTTGTTTGGGATGCCGTGGAGCCGCTGCGAGGTTTCGGAGGTATCAGGATCGAAGACGACATACACATCACCGATGCTGGTCCCGAGGTTCTGAGCGAGGACATTGGTAAGCCCATCCGCATCGGTTAGAGAGCGTTCGATCTTCCAAACAATTGGTGAGAGGCTGAGTTGGTGTCGACCAAAACTTATGACGCAATAGTGATTGGTTCCGGGGTAATCGGCTCGTCAATTACATACGAACTTGGTCGACGGGGGTTCCACACCCTTACGGTTGATCGTCATGGAGGCGCGGGCTTCGGTTCGACCAGCTTTTCTTCAGCGATTGTTCGGTTCACATATTCGACATACCCGGGTGTTGCGATGTCCTACGAGGGACTTCGCTACTGGGAAAACTGGGGAGAGCATTTGAAGGCTGATCGCGGCACTGAACTCGCGAAGTTCAGCCAATGCGGCATGGTGACTCTGAAAACAACAGGTGGCCACCACTTGAAGGTGCTCCCACATTTCGATTCCATCGGAATCCCATACGAAGACTGGGACGAAGAAAACTTTCAGTCTCATCTCCCCGAACTTGACCTCCGTCGCTTCGGGCCGCCCAAAAGACCCGAAGACGTCGGCTTCTGGGATGAACCAACAGAACGGTTGGAGGGCGGACTTTTCACACCGGAAGCTGGATATGTGAGCGATCCCCAGCTCGCGGCACACAATTTACATGCGGCAGCTGCAGCGTTGAATTGCGACTTTCGTTTCAATACTGAAGTCACTGTTATCACGCAACACGGTGGACAAATCACTGGAGTCGAACTCGGAGATGGGACTCTGATATCGGCCCCTATTGTTGTCAATGCTGCAGGACCACACAGCCGAATCATTAATGAGATGGCTGGGGCGTTAGGCGACATGTCCATTGCGACGACGCCGTTACGACAAGAGGTGCACCATGTTCCGTCGCCAGACGAACTTGATTTCGAACACCGCGGCTTCAATATTGCTGACGACGACAACGGCATTTATGTGCGACCGGATGTAGGGAACAACATCCTGGTTGGGAGCACAGAACCAGATTGTGACCCTCTGCATTGGGTAGACGCTGACCATGAAGGTCAGATACAGGCAGACCAATGGGAGGCCCAGGTTCTGCGATTGAATCGCCGACTTCCCGAAGTTGGAGTGCCCCACCAAAAAAGGGGAGTAGTCGGGGTCTATGACGTGGCAGACGANTGGATTCCGATATACGACCGAACCTGTATCGATGGGTTCTACGTAGCAATCGGTACTAGCGGCAACCAATTCAAGAACGCAGCGATAGCCGGCTATTGCATGTCTGAGCTAATTACAGCGGTTGAAAACGGTCACAACCATGATGCTGACCCAGTTGAAGTGACAGGCCCTCATATGGGCTTGGCCATCGATATGGGTAACTTCCGCCGAACGCGCACAGTCAATCCAAACTCTTCGATGTCCGTTCACGGGTAACGGCGTTGATCAATATTTAACGCCACGCAAAAACTGGCTGCTCCAGCTCGTCAACTCGAACGTCATCGCCGTCATAAGCAACAGCCCGAAACTGGTACATNACNGCGCCGGTNGGAGCATGTATTAGNTCTCCTCCAATTGGCAGCTGAACCACAGGGCGCTCACTCTCGGGAATCTTGACGAAACGAGGTGAGTCGGGTCTCGTAAGTTCACGAATGGAGATNCGATGAANAGATGCCACTTCACTCGGATTAGCAACTAGCTCAAGATCGCTACTNAGCCAAAACACAAAAGGGCTGATTACGTAACCCGAGCGCGTCGGATAATCATCTAGTTGTCCCAATAAATCATCAGTAGTGAGGCGTAAACCAACTTCTTCTTGAGCTTCCCTCATAGCCGCCTCCAACGGCGATTCCCCCGCATCCACTCGGCCACCGGGTAGAGCCCATTGACCGGGGTGATCTTTAAGCTTTGATGTTCGACGAGTCAAAAGCACCGCTGCACCGCCAGCGGTTCCTTCCACAGTCCCGGTCAGCTCGGCGTCACCGGGTATTCCCGGAATATCAGCCAACAACTGTCTGCGGTCAGCTGCCGTCTCGCCCTCTAGTAATGGATCATGACCGTGCACTGAAGCGTCGCTGTCGAGAACAACGACACACACTGACGCTTGAGTAAGGCCTTTGTTTAGGTGATCTCGTCTTTGGTGGCGGTCCAAATTGTCCNGNAAGCGTTGCCGCAACGCAGAGTCAAACTTAACGTCAATGCTCATGCGACCNTGTCTCACTTCCACCTTGAAGCCTCACCCAAATTTTACCTTTAATTAAGAGCCANTTCTNCTGACGCANCCATCGTGGGAGCTTCTCAGCAGTATGAACAAAACGGTTGTGCTTTACTTGGGTCGCCGTTCAGCTAGTGGGGTTGAACTTTCTTTAAGGAGTGGAGCATGTCAGTAATGGCGTTTTCCCAGATGATGGGAAATCTTAAGAATGTCGAAAGTAATTTGGAACTGGCGCGAGCCAAATATTCCGCCGAAGGTGCTAGTCGAGTTGGTGGGTCAGTTGCGATGACGGGCGCGGCAATCAATTCCTTTACGCTGAGTTCTATCTGGGAGTCAGCGGATGCTTGTTTCGCTGCCCGAGGAACGGTTTTGGCCGACCCTGAGATGCAAGCTGCGATAACAGCGTCGGAAGGTCGACCTCTCGGCTTCATGATTGGGGATTTAAAAACTGAGCTTGGTCAATGCGAGGGAACTTTTGCAGTTGCAGTCGGCGCTACCACGACGGACCACTCTGATGATGCTGTCGCAGCTGTTGCTGGTCACTACGAACGGCTATTTGTAGCTAACGGGGTAAATGGTGTCCGGACGGTACGTCTGAATGCGGCAGGTGAATTTACCGGGGCCTACGCAAATATCTTCTACACCGACACCCTTGACGCCTATTTCAATGCATCGGCAGCAGCGTGGGGGGATACTGACTTCCTGGCCACGTCAGCCAAGATCGGGGCCACCATCGTTGACAGGACAATTTCACGCATGGTTTAAGTGATTGATTGGGTGTCAGGCAACGGGGCCGCAATGGACTTCACGGAGTGTGTTGCGGCCCTCGCTGATTATCCCCTGTTTCCGACAATGCGGCCGATACCGTCGGAGGACTCTAGACGTATCGGAAGCACTTCTTGATACTCCGCTGAGTTGTACCAAGCTCTAGCTGTTNCCAGGTCATCGAACTCGATAATGACTGTTGCNGCGAGTTGAGATTCTCCCTCAACNACTTCAGGTTGNGTGTCGTACACGATCCCCCGTCCCTGGTACTTACTAATCGCTGACTGCGCGCCTTGNTGATACTCACTCAACCGATCCAAGGTGTGCCATTTGGTGTGTAAGACGAAGTAACCGGCCATAGCTACCTCAGGCCCGAAGGCTTGATTAGTGCAAGTTCGTGCATGCTTGAAGTCTCGCACGCAACACGAGTCACTGTGCGCTCGCTACGATAAGAACAGGGTTACCGAGAAGGATTGTGGTGACATGAAAGTTGAACATCTCGAAGGAGTCACGTTCGGTTCAGTGGTCACTGACATTGACATCGAAGCTATTGATGACTCCGAATGGAATGAGCTATACGACCTGTGGATCGATCGGGCGTTACTGATCTTTCCAGAGGTCTTTCTTACAGAGGAAGCACAAGACCGATTTGCTCGACGATTCGGGGATCTCGAATTTCCTCGGGCCGCCCTTTCGAACATCGGCAAAGACGGCAAAGTCCATTTTGAAGATGGAGATGAAGTCGTTAAGTCTTTGAGGGGAAACGAAGGCTGGCACCACGACAGCACCTATATGCCGNTGCAAGCCAAGGGCGCCGTTTTCAGTGCTGAAATNGTGCCTTCNTCGGGNGCAGCCACGGGNTGGGCTGACATGCGAGCNGCNTATGAAGAACTTGACGCTGAGACNAAAGATCGNATCTCAAACCTCACTGCNTACCANTCGCTTTATTACAGTCAGGGCCGGTCTGGGNANCTGCCCGATAAACAAAACGANGACGGCACNTACAATTTGTACGGGTACCACGACATGGACGTCTCTCTACGCCCCCTTGTCAAAGTTCATCCAGTTACAGGCCAGCCGAACCTTCTCATTGGGCGACATGCCCACGACATCGTGGGAATGGAGAGAGAAGAATCAGTNAANCTTCTCGACGATTTGAACGATTGGGCTTGTCAACCNCCACGGACCTATCACCACCAATGGACTGNTGGTGACGCAGTGGTTTGGGATAACCGACGGCTGCAGCATCGAGGGACGCCGTTCGACATGAGAGAACCGCGACGCATGTGGCACACAAGAATCGCTGGAGAGTCCTCCTCTGAATTAGCCATCAACCACCAACCAGACGCAATCCCCTCAGATGACGTCGAACGACACCCAACGGGCACATGGGCTTGTTAGACCAAATTCGCGCTGACCTTACAGCAGCGATGAAATCTAAAGACAAACTCACCGTAGCGACCTTGCGGTCAGTTGTCGCGGCGGTACAAGAAGCTGAAGTTGCAGGGACCTCAGCAACCACCCTGGACGACGAACAAGTACAAAAAGTCATAGCNGCTCAAGCGAAACGTCGGGTGGAAGCAGCGGAAGCGTTTGAAGAAGGTGGGCGAACAGAAAAAGCTGCCGATGAGCGGGCCGAGTTGACGATTCTTGAGCAATACCTTCCTGAACAGCTAGATGCCGACGCCTTGGCCAAGATCGTTGACCGCGTGCTCGCAGATGGCGGTTACTCAACGATGGCCGATATGGGTCAAGCTATGAAGGCCGTTAATGCCGAGGTTGCAGGCAAAGCAGAGGGACGAATTGTCGCAGAACTAGTTAAATCACACCTGTCGTGAACTCCCCGGCGCGCCAAATTGCATTAGTCGGTTTCCTTCAGGCCCANAACTGCACGACGATTCCAGCAGCGTGGCGGCATCCAGAAGCTCGACATGATGTCACCAACGTTGACTTTTACCAACACATAGCGAAAGTTCTGGAACGGGGCCTATTCGATCTTGGGTTTTTCGATGACCGACTTGCTATGCCTGACATGTACGGCGGTGATCACCAACACACTGTTGAACATGGCATTAGATGCGTGAAGCTAGATGCCGTAACCGTCCTGACGACTATGGGGATGGCCACTAAGAACTTGGGGCTGGGAGCCACTTATTCGACCACCTATTTCCCTCCATTTCATGTAGCGCGACTCTTCTCAACACTTGACCATATGTCCGGGGGTCGAGCCGCTTGGAACGTGGTGACATCGGTGAACGACAATGAAGCCAGAAACATGGGCTTAGACGAGGCTCCCGCTCACGACGTTCGTTACGACCGAGCAGACGAATTTATGGAAATCGTCCATGGACATTGGGACACGTGGGAGGCCGATGCGATCGTAGCGGACCGGTCCTCGGGCCTATATGCACGCGGAGACAAGGTTCATCGGTTAGATCATCAAGGCGCTCACTACCGATCCCGAGGACCATTCACTGTTCCTCGAACCCCACAAGGTCACCCAGTGATCATTCAGGCAGGCCAAAGCGGCCGAGGAATTGAGTTTGCGTCTCGCTGGGGTGAGTTGCTGTTCATGTCGAACCCAAGCCTTTCAAGGGCTAAAGACAACTACGCCACCGTCAAATCGACGGTTGAAGCAATCGGTAGAGACCCAGACCAAGTAAAAATCGCGAACCTCACGTTCCCAGTCGTGGGCAGAACCATGTCCGAAGCCGAAGACCGGCGCGCCGCGTATGACCTCCTCCCCAACCTGATCGATGACCTCTCTTTACTGTCAGAGGGATTGAATTTCGACTTCTCTGAGAAAGAACTGGACGAGCCGCTTTCAGCCGAAGACGTTGCAGCAATGACCGGTATTCAAGGTATTCGCAACCAAGTGATCGAAGTAACTGGCAACCAAACCCCCAGCGTTAAGGACTTTGTAGAGGTCTCGGGGCGGGGCCGATTGGCTCATCCAGTGGTGGGCGGACCAACCGAACTAGCTGACTATTTTGAGGAGTGGTTCACAACTCCGGCATGTGACGGCTTCGTCATAGCGGGCACGCATATGCCCGGAGCTTTTGAGGACTTCGTAGATTTGGTAGTGCCAGAGTTGCAACGTCGCGGCCTGTTTCGAACCGAGTATTCAGGCGACACCCTGCGAGACAACTTAGGACTAACGCAACCGCTGCCGGGCGCATGGCGCCGCTAGGTAGTCAGGATTCACTGAAGGCTTTCACGATGTCGCTGCCGTGTGCAGCCCACACAGCATCAAGTTGCGTAACTTGACGTAGTGCACGATCAAGAGTCCGAATGCGAAACGGTTGCCCTGTTAACCAGGGTCGTAATGTCAGCATCATGTGGCGTGCCGAAGTTTGTCCGTCCATATGAAGTCTCGTGGCTGCTGCAACAATCATGCCCTCCCAACTAGTGAGACTGGCTCGACGGTGCCAAAGCGCAAACTCGTCGTCCACTTCTAGAAAAAGCGGAAGCGACACCAGTTCACCGACCGGGGTTGTCATCTTGTATGGCTGTTCATCGTTGGGCCAATCACACACATAGTTGACTCCCGCCGCCGCCAACAATTCCGGGGTACGAGACGATTCGACTCCCTCAGGTGAGAACCAGCCGGAAGGCCGACTCCCCGAAAGCTTTTCCAAGGTGTCTAAACAATCAAAGATGATCTCAGCCTCCTCCTCTTGGCTGAGTTTTGACGTAATGAGTTGGCTGGCTGCCACTCCATGACCAATCAGTTCGCATCCGCGTTGGTTCAGGTGGTCAATGAGCCACGGGTAGTGAACTGCGGTGAGTTTGTCGACGGCGACCGTCACCGGAATCCCGTAACGTTCTAGCGTGTCCAAGAGGCGGAAAACACCGACTCGGTGGCCGTATTCTCGGTGAGTTAATTGCACATAATCGGGTGCGGGTAATTTGATTAGCCCGCCGCTTGAGTTCCGCAAACTGTACGCGTCTGCAGGCGGGTCCCATTCGTAGTGTTCGAGTAGGACTAGGGCNCCTATTGCCAGAGATTTCCCCGATGGCCAAGTAAGTGCAGGTCTAGTCGGCAAAGGCGAGTACGGGTAGNGGGCATGGTCCATCCCAAGGGAACGTTCAGCTGGCATCGTGTACCGCGCTGATCGCTTCTGCATGTTGAACGAATTCGTCGTAATGGTGCTCGATGAAATGTTCTGCTATTTCTGAGGCTGTGGTCTGCCAAATAGCGTCGTGGCCTAGTAGATAATCCAAGATTTCTTCTAAGCCTTGAATCCGATGAGGCATGCCCATTAGATAAGGATGAAGAGCGAGAGCCATCACGCGCCCAGAGGTTTCGCCCTCCTCGTAGAGAGTGTCGAATTGGGCTTTGACCATTTCAACGAATTCTGCTGTGTCGTGGTGGTGAAGGAAGACCGGAACATCATTCAGTTCAATACTGTAAGGAACTGAAACGAGCGGGCCGTTGTCGACATTTATCGGTATGGGCTGATCGTCGTGAAGCCAATCGGCATGATAAATCANCCCGGCCTCAGCCATTAGGTCNGGAGTAAGAACCGTGTTGGACACCGCCGGGCCGAGCATNCCCTTGAGTTCTTGTCCTGTGTGTCTGCGCAGCGTGTCGACGCAATCAACATAGAATTCGCGTTCTTCTTCCTCAGTCAGAGAAGATAGGTATCGCGTGTTGTAGATGCCATGGCTCATGATTTCCCAGCCGCGGTCAGTCATGGCCGTGCCGATGTCTGGGTAGTGCTCGAATACAGCCAAATTTGTGGAAGCCGTGCAACGNACTCCGTACTCGTCAAGGACATCCAACATCCGCCAGAAACCAACCCGATTCCCGTAGTCGCGATGGGAGTAGCCCTGGACCTCGGGATGAGGTGATCGAGGCCAAGGGTTTCGACGAGGATCCCGCGGAGGAAGGTATTCGTAGTGCTCAACATTGGGCGCGATCCACAACGCTACTTTGGCCTCATTGGGCCACGATATTTTGGGACGATCCGCCATTGGCAAATAGTCGACGCGATGTGGAGGTAAGGCCATACCAGAACCGTAGTCAGAACCACTGCTGCAGGGGGACTATCGTCACAAGTGGCGAGCTGGAGTCGCAGAGGGGGTACGCGTGCTTAGTGATTACAGGGTTCTAGATCTAACTGATGAGCGTGGTCATCTAGCGGCATTCATTCTCGCGCAAATGGGGGCAGAGGTTATCTCTATCGAACCACCGGCGGGGTCTAGTGCGCGCCGACTTGCACCGTTTGCCGAAGGAATCGATGACGGTGAACACTCCCTTCACCATTGGGCGTATAACCGCGGTAAAAAAAGTGTTGTCTTGGACTTAGATACGCCCGACGGTATTAGCCAACTTCGGCGCCTCATAATGGGGGCGGACGTTATGTTCGACTCGTTTGACCCCGGAGTTATGGAGTCGCTGGGGCTTACACCCTCAGCCATCGCTGAACTTAACCCCCAAATGATTGACGTTTCTATTACCGCATTTGGTGGTGATGGTCCTAAAGCGAACTGGGAACATAGCGACCTTACGCTGCAAGCAGCTGCTGGAAATATGGCGCTGACGGGTGACGAGGACCGATCTCCGCTGCGAGCGGGAGGTACCCTGCCTCAAGCATTTGGCAATGCCGCGTCTGAGGCGGCCGGAGCGGCGCTGATAGCACTATTTGAACGACAGTCGACATCAGGGCTGGGACAGCACATTGATGTATCGGCGCAACACTCGATGAACCAGTGCACTCAGTCGAACTCGTTAGCCACTCCGTTGGGAGCGACACCGCCTACCAGGCTTGCCGGTGGAGTGGAACTTGGGGGGATTCGCATCCAAGTTATGTGGCCGTGTTTAGACGGTTTTGCCTCAGTCAGCTTCCTGTTTGGGCCGGCATTCGGCCCCTTCACGTCAAATCTTATGAACTGGGTGTGTGAGGAGGGTTTCTGTGATGAAGCCACCAGGGACAAGGATTGGGTCGAATATGCGATGATGCTCATCGACGGCCGAGAATCAGCTGAGGAGTACCAAAGAGTTAAAGACATCCTCACCGCATTCTTTGCGACTAAGACTAAAGCTGAGCTTTTGGAGGCGGCGATGAAACGCCGCGTCCTAATCACTCCGGTCACCACGACCGAAGAAGTGGTGAACAGCGAACAACTCGACTTTCGTGGCTATTGGGAATCGGTTACGCATGACGACGGCTCGACAGTTCATTATCCAGGAGCGTTCGCTAAATTCGCTGAAACCCCGTTGCAGGTCCTAGCAGAAGCTCCGCGCCTCGGGGAACACACAGTGCAGGTGTTAAATGAGCCTGACCGCAGCGCGGACATTGCTATCAGCGAACCCATCGCTTCGACGGCACTTCCTCTTAAAGGGGTAAAGGTTTTGGATTTTATGTGGGCTATGGCCGGGCCGGCTGCCTCACGAGTGTTAGCTGACTACGGTGCTGAAATCGTTCGCGTGGAATCCGCAAACAAACTCGATGCCGTCCGAAGCCTCTCGCCCTTTCCGGCTGACGTCGCAGACCCCGATAAGTCGGGCATCTATCACAACATGAACGCTGGAAAGCGAGGACTCACCCTCGATATGGCCAAGCCGGGGGCTATTGATGTCATATGGGACCTGATCGACTGGGCTGATGTGGTGCTCGAATCGTTCTCTCCAAAAGCGATGACCGCCTGGGATATCGATTATGAACAGGTCCAGAAGCGGCGACCCGACATCATTATGGCTTCAAGCTGCCTCATGGGTCAGACAGGTCCCTTGGCCATGTTGGCTGGCTTTGGGACTATGGCGGCAGCAATATCGGGTTTCTTCTATCCGGTTGGGTGGACAGACCGAGCACCAACCGGTCCGTACAGCGCATATACCGATTACACCTCACCGCGTTGGCTTGTTGCATCCGTTATGGGTGCACTCGAACATAAGAGGCGAACAGGTCAAGGTCAATACATAGATCTGTCTCAGGCAGAAGCGGCTTTGCATCTTATGACGCCAGCGCTTCTCGAATATTCGGTGAACGGAAATGTGTGGGAGCGAGACGGGAACCGGGACATTGTTTTCGCCCCACAGGGCGGCTACCGGACCAAGGGAAATGACAACTGGATAGCGATCTCATGCAAAGACGACAACCAGTGGCAGTCTTTGGCAGGGGAGATGAATCGCAGTGACCTTTCACCTCTCACTGTTGACGAACGACACGCTCAACACGATGAACTCGATTCCATTATTTCCTCGTGGGCTGTGGAACAAGAAGGTGTGGAACTGATGGAGAGACTTCAAGCCCTTGGGGTCGCAGCGCACATCGTCCAAAACTCACCTGAACTAGTTGCCGACGAACAAATGACGCATCGCGGCTGCTTCGTCGAAGTGGCTCACGCGAGCCATGACCCTTTCTTTGTGGATGGAACACGCTTCCACATGTCACGCACTCCGGCCGAAGTGACGCACGCTGGCCCTATTTTTGGTGAGCACAGCTTCGAGGTCCTGATGGAGTGCGCTGGTTACGATCCGGACCAGATTGCAGATCTGGCAGTGGCTGAATTGCTCGAATAACTCGAACGA
>PAVP01000033.1 GCA_002713975.1 Acidimicrobiaceae bacterium
TTCCTTACTTGTCGTTTAGGCCAATAAGCGGCAGTGATAGTTCCTTATGTCATCCATCTTCGCAGACAGCGACGAGGTTCCGGTAAATAACGGTGCTGTGGACCAAACAGCCACGCTACCGGGTATCACGCCCGCTGGTGGTCAGTTGACCGGCTGTTCTTCGTCTTGTTCGAGGGTTTCTTGGTCTTCGATTGCCTCTATGGAGGGTTCTTCCTCTCCGGTTTCTTCACCGGGCGGGTCCTCATTGACTTCGTCTTTGGCGAGTTCCTCATCTAAAGCTGGTTCACTCTCGCCTTGTTCAGATACTCCTTCATCGAGGTTGTCTTCGGACACAGCTTCCTCAGCAGCAGTTGCCCAATCGTCAGCAGACATAGCTTCGCTTCCATCGGCTGGAACCCACGTTTGCTCGCCTGTCTCGGCGTCCGTAACCCACTCCCCTTCAGCCCAATCACCTTCTGCATAGGCATTTTCTTCATCGAGAATCTGGGTTTCGCTCTTTATNTCAATTCGCCAGCCAGTNAAACGTGCNGCTAGTCGCGCGTTTTGCCCTTCGCGACCNATGGCTAACGAGAGCTGNTGGTCGGGCACTACGACTTCAGCCACGCCTTCNAGTTCGTGGAANCGAACCTCCCGCACCTTGGCCGGCGACANNGCTTTAGCAACAAAGTCATGCTGATCTTCCGAAAACGGCACGATGTCGATTTTTTCGCCTCTTAGTTCATTAACNACCTGTCGCACNCGGGCACCACGCGCTCCAACGCAAGCACCGACAGGGTCAATGTTGGTGTCATTTGACCAAACAGCAATTTTCGTCCTGTGTCCCGGCTCTCTAGCACAGGCCTTCATTTCAACTATTCCGTCACTAATTTCCGGCACTTCAAGTTTAAAAAGTTCACGTATCAATCCAGGATGCGTCCGCGACACGACGATCTGAGGGCCCTTAGCCGTCTTTCGGACCTCGACGATATAGGCCTTTAGACGACTATTCGGCTCCGGTCTCTCGTAAGGAACCTGTTCCGACTGAGGAAGCAAAGCCTCAACTCGGCCTAAATCGAGCAGCGTGTAACGGGAGTCTGTCTGCTGAATAATGCCGGTCACTATGTCACCTTCGCGACCCGCATATTCGTCATATTTCATGTCGCGTTCAACTTCGCGAATCCGTTGGGTCAAGACCTGACGCGCCGTTTGCGCTGCAATTCTTCCGAAGTTTTCGGGCGTGTCATCCCACTCTTGAACGACATTGCCTTCCTCATCAATTTCTTGAGCAATAACGGAAATATTAAACATCTCGTCTATGACGACATAGGCGTCGTCGGCAGTGTCAGGCATTCGTTTGTAGGCCGATTCGAGTCCGTTCGCGACAGCCTCCAAGAGCAACTCAGTTGTCATTCCCTTTTCTGCAGCAAGAGCCTGAAGGGCTTCCATCATGTCTGGGGTAGTCATCGTTGACTTCCTCCCTTGTGGTTATTATTCGATCCGTTTTTCGTCNNAGCTGNACCCGGCTTCGGGGCNGGTCCCCATTCAAAGACTGTCCGCGCCTTTTCTACTTCAGACATGTGAACTTCAGTTGCACCCATATCTGAGCTCTCAATGGTCAGTAGTCCGTTCGACACCGAAAGCAGGGTGCCGACGACTCGACGCCTGCCATCGGGACCTGGATTAGTTCGGACATTCACAATCTCGCCTATCGCGCCAGTGAAATGATCTTCCTGTCGAAGACGACGTTCAACTCCAGGTGTTGAAATCTCCAAGGTGTAGCGGCCCGGTATTGGGTCATGNTCATCCAAAACCACCGATACAGCTCGACTGAGNTCCGANAGGTCATCNACACCCANTCCATCATCGCTATCTACGAGAACAGCCAANGTGCCNCCGTTTTGATGGATGTCNTACAANCTNTGTCCAGAGGCTTCTACCACCGGCTNAAGNAGCGAAAAAATGGGTTCGAGGTGNCTTTGAGAGTCTGAGTTCATCACCCCTCCATTTCGCCATATTCGGNAGTTAGAAATTCTTCTGGGCCAAGAAAAAGGACGTGGGCAACGCCCACGTCCAGCAAANAAAGCTGACCTGTTACGGCAATGATANCAGNCNGNGACCNCTAACCAACTTNNGNTCAANCGNCGGTGTGGNTGTCCTATCGTTTCCGNATCATTTCAACGATCGCCTCCGCATCGTTAACATCTTCACCTTGTAGTTCCAACAAAGCTGCCCTATCTGCTTCGGCTTCTGCTTCCGCTGATTTGTCTGCCGCGGCTAACGCTCCGTCAATTCCTTCCGAAACGACTTTCTGTGCCCATTCAACCAACGCGTCAACCATGTGGTCTTCGGGTACCACCTTGACTACCTGACCACGGACAAAAAGATGTCCCCTTTTGCGGCCTGCGGCAATACCCAAGTCCGCTCCTTTTGCTTCGCCTGGCCCATTGACTACACAACCCATGACAGCAACTTGTATTGGCAAGTCGAGTTCGGTGAGAGCTTCTTGGGCCATCGCCGCTATTGAGATGACATCTACTTCGGCCCTGCCACAAGAAGGACAGGCAATAAGATCTAACGAGCTTCGCTCCCGCAGGCCTAAAGCCTCCAACAACTGACGACCCGCTCTCGCTTCTTCGACAGGGTCCGCTGTCAGGCTGTAACGGATCGTGTCACCGATGCCTTCATTAAGCAAGGTTGCTATCCCCGCCGTAGCCTTCAGGATTCCNGCNGGCGGCGGTCCTGCTTCTGTCACCCCAAGATGCAAGGGAAAGTCGACAGTGTCGGCTAACAGCCGGTAAGCCTCCACCATTAGCCGAACGTCACTTGCCTTAACCGAAATCTTNACCTCGTCGAATCCAACCTCCTCAAAGTAACCCAGCTCGCGTTTAGCCGATTCAACCAACGCCGCTGCGGTCATGCCATATTTGTCTTCAATGTCAGGGTCGAGCGATCCCGCGTTGACACCTATGCGGATGGGAACGTCGCGGTCTCGCGCTTCGGCCGCAACGGTCTTTATGTGCTGTTCTTTGCGGATGTTGCCAGGATTGAGACGCAAGCACGCGACGCCAGCATCTAACGCTGCCAAGGCCAACCGATGTTGAAAGTGGATATCAGCGATGAGCGGCACCGGGGAACGCGGAACAATACGAGCGAGCGCCTCAGCAGCTTGTATTTCGTTACATGTACACCGAACAATTTCTGCACCAGAACTCGCTAGGGCGTAAATCTGTTCGAGAGTCGCTTCAACATCTGCTGTCTTGGTGGTCGTCATCGACTGGACGCTGATTGGAGCCCCTGCCCCTACTTGCACCCCTCCCACGTTCACACTGCGAGTCATCCGACGTTCAAACATCAATAACAGTCTGTCAGCTTGATCGCGAGTTCCCTGCTAGGGCACGGTCTTAAAATCCGAGAGGATTCGCTATATCTAAATAAATCGCTCCCAAACCAAAGAAAGCGAGGAAGGCTACAACCGCATATGTAATCGGCAGTAATCGGGTTGTATCAATTATGTGCCTGCGGCCCGTCGTGCCTTCTCGAATNCGTTCATANGTTGCGATCGCTATNTGTCCACCGTCGAGCGGCAACAACGGGAGCANGTTGAANACCCCGATGAAAATATTGAAAGCCACNAACAANTGCATCCGTTCAGAACCACTTAAACGCTCACTCGCTCCTATCTGCACTGCCCCTACAAGCGAAACAGGCCGGGTCTCAAGGTTGTCGTTAGCGCTTGGGTCGTTCGGTGGTGAGAATATGCGGTCCGCTACCTCGCCTAGGTTCGAAATGATTGTCCATATGCCACGCACCGATTGACCGAACATGGTCACGAATTCGGTCCCTGTCTTGCGGACAGCTCCGAGCGCGCCGTACTTCACTAAGTTTGTCGCTTTTTGTCCTCTAATACCCAGTAGCCCGTGGCCATCTCCGTCAGCGCCCAAAGTGGTCGCGATAGATAAGTTTGTGTCGCCACGCAAAACCTCTAACTGAACGATGTCGTTCGGTCGGCTTCGCACGATTTCGACTAGGTCACCCCAAGCCGCAGTTGATTGGCCTTCGACGAAGAGGATTCGATCGCCGGGCTGAATTCCGGCTCGTGCGGCCGCACTCCGTTCGCCCCCACTCTCTTGTTCAAGAACGCTTGCTACTTCCCAGGAACCTTCTTCAACCACTGGCTCCCCCATGAAACAAAACAAAGTGAGTAAGCCCACAATGGCCATCAAGAAGTGCATTGAGGACCCGGCTACCGCAACAAGCAGTCGTTTCGGATAACTCTGCTGTCTATAAGTTCTTGCTTCGTCTTTGGCATCTACTTCATCAAGGTTTGTCATTCCAACCAATTTGACGTAGGCGCCNAGNAGTATCGGCTTGACGCCAAACTCTGTTTCACCCCTTCGAAAGCTGAATAGTCTCGGGCCAAAACCGATGAAGAATTCCGTTGCTTTCATGCCGGTGATCCGTGCAGTGATGAAGTGGCCCAGCTCGTGGGCAAACACTACGAACACGATTACCAAGGTGACCATCAGCATGGGTCTCGACAGCAAACCCAGCAGCACCAGCAAACCGACCACAGCTAGAAGTCCNANCGTCGCNCGAACCTGGGAATTGGTCTGGACCCCCGNAGACTCAGTCANNAGCNGTTCCTCTTCGCAAGCCGAGTCGCGACACATTCACGGCCACGCTGGTCGGCTCGCACTATTGCTTCAACAGAGTCTGGATTCGCTCCGTCGTGCTGTTCCAGGGCATTCTCAATCGATGCGGCAATTTCCTGCCATGGAATGTGGCCATCCAAAAACGCGTCCACGGCGGCTTCGTTCGCACCATTCATCCACGCTGGAGCTGTACCGCCGGTTTTACCGGCCGAATAGGCTAAGTCAAGGCAGGGAAATGTCTTCTTATCTGGGGGTTCAAAATGAAGGGATTGTGTCTTCCCCCAGTCAATAGACCCAAACGATGTCGAGATCCTTTCGGGGTATGCGAGCGCGTAGGCAATCGGCAACCGCATATCTGGTTCCGATAACTGGGCAATAGTTGTGCCATCAGTAAAGGTCGCCATCGAATGAACTATTGATTGCGGATGAACCACGACCTCAATCTTTTNGTAATCGACTCCAAATAGTTCGTGAGCCTCTATGACCTCTAGACCCTTGTTCATCAAGGTTGAAGAGTCGACCGTGATCTTCGGGCCCATCGCCCAGGTCGGATGTGCAAGCGCCTCTTCAACGGTTACNTGCTCCAGNTCTGTTGAACTCAATCCTCTAAATGGTCCGCCGCTGGCAGTCAGAACCAATTGNTGGAGATGGCGAGCTTGACCTTCAGGGTCACTAGATCGAAGGCACTGGTGAAGAGCGCAGTGCTCACTGTCCACCGGAATCAACTCGGCACCGGGAGTGGAGCGAAGCGGCTGAACTAGGGGTCCAGCTGCTATCAAACTCTCTTTATTAGCAAGAGCCAGCCGTCGACCTGAGCCCAGCGCTGCAAGGGTCACTCCCAGACCNGCAAAGCCAACAATGCCGTTAACAACTACNTCNGCACGNGTCGCTAACTCTTCGTAGGCCGCNGCTCCTACNANTACTTCGATACCCGCCGGTACTTCTGCCTTTAATTGATCTAGCAATTCGGGTCGGCCAATGGCTATTGCNTCAGGCCTGAACTCCTTNGCTTGCGCAACAAGTAGCTCAANAGAAGACCATGCAGCTAACGCGCTGATNTGAAAACGATCACGTTCTGCTCTCACTACTTCGAGAGTTTGGGAACCAATAGATCCCGTAGCGCCTAAAACCGCGACTGTCGTCACTCAGGTACCTCTCAATTGAGCACAAGGTCGGCAACAAAGTATGCAGTGGGTAAGACNAACAAGAGCGCATCAAAACGGTCNAATGCCCCACCNTGTCCNGGAAGTAGAGTGCCCATGTCTTTCACTCCCATATCACGTTTAATCATNGACTGCGCTAGGTCTCCAACCGGAGCTATCAACGCAATTGCCAAACCAAGCCAGAAACAATCCATCATTGAAATAGACCATGGATGGATTCCTGGGAANCTATTCAGCACCAAGGTCGTTACGACCACCGAAAGCATCATGCCCCCCAACAGACCTTCGTAGGTCTTGTTCGGGCTGACACGGGGAGCGATTTTTGATTGACCCGTAGTACTGCCTATGACATAACCACCGACGTCGTAAGCAATGGTGCCGATAACAGCTCCGATAAGAATCGCGTCACCATTCGGTCGGGCCAGAATTAGAGCTGCGAATGACCCCAAACCGCCGACCCAGGCAAATCCCAACAAAGTCACCGCGAAGTTCGCTGTTACGTGCTGTGAATCAACATCAAATAAGAACCAACACATGCCAGTTACGACCAGCAAAGCGAAGACCACGGGGTAAGCCTCAAATCCACGGTGGTAGGCCCCAAGGGACAGTCCGATGACTGCGGCCAGACCGAGCAGGGTTGCTGGCCTGTAGCCCAAATTTTGCGCTGAGGTGAAGAACTCAAGGGCTGCAAGCCCTAACGCCGCCAAGACCATTATGAGTATGGCCCAGGGGCCGACTTTCAGTAGCCCGAAAAATGCCGCTGCCAGGGCCAGGCCTACGCCGATCGCTGCGGGAAGGTTTCGCCCAGTGGATCCCGAGGATCCACTTGAGNCTTCTCCCCTATCTGACCCGTGNGTCACAGTTCGGTCATCTTCATTCACTTTGGTTGACTCCTCGTAGTCGCGGCGACCTTCTCGCCAATGGGGNGCNGGTCCGCCAAATTCACTCCATTCGGCATCCTCGTGCCCATCATTGTCTTCCTCGCCAAGGTTGAGATCAGCGCGTGGCGAACTTTGCATGATCCGTTGGCTTGGCGGCGTGTCAAAAAGTTCGATTACCCGCGGAGCCGACCGCTCAGGCTCGTCTACAGATTCACTCTCACTCTCAGGCAAAGAGTCGTNGTCGNTCTCANGTGNAGGNCTTTGGTCCAAATCANCNATTTCCGTCTCAGNTAGCGGTTCCNGTTNATCTAAAATCAGTTCGGCCGTNGGTTCGTCNTCGAAAACAGTCCCAACANTNGGGTCNTGATTGCCCTNATCNAGCGGTGCTTCCANGGGTCGCNNATTTTCATCCGNCTCAGACTCATNNAGAGCTACCTCTTCGGCTTCAANATCCATCAACNNGTCACCGCTCGGCTCGAAGACGTCTTCTGCGACNTCTTCAATCGGTCCGGTATCAAATACTGGNGCGTCGTCTTCNTCGACACCGGTTCGACCAATTATTGGAGAATCATCAAAGATTGCTTCATCAAAATCATCATCGAAAAGGGTGTCGTTGAATAACTCATCGGTCGGGACTTGGGGTTGAGAGAAGTCGCCGTCTTCGGAAGCTTGGACAAGGACTCCTTCCTCTTCAGTAACGGGGTCCGGCTCAATGACTTCCGCAGAACCGACAGTTGACGGTCCGTCTTGTGTGCCGGGCGGAACTGTTGGAATAGTGTCAGATCTGACAGCGTCCATGAGTCCAGTGTCTGAAGTGTCGACAAGATGGGGGTCATCCGGAAGTTGGGGAAACAGACGCGAACCTCCCGAAAGTGGGCTGTCAACTTCAGGGGGGTCCGGCCGTTCACCTCCCTCTGGTCGTTCACCCGAACCAGGTTCCGACCAGTGCGGCATTGGAGACTCTTCGAAATCGAAGGAGAGCAAAGGACCGTTGTCGTTTTCGTCTTCGATTTCGTCGCGGCGCCCGGGTTCAATCTCGCCGTCATCACTATCGGGCATATCTCCCCCCAGCCTCGGCTTCAGACTTCGAGTAACTCCTGCTCTTTAGCAGTGAGCGCGCGGTCGATTTCGTCAACCGATGTTTGGGTATATCGGTCAAGATCCTTGCTGAACCTCTCTTTATCATCCGAGGAAATGTCTTTGTCTTTTTCGAGTGCATCTAAATCCTGCCGAGCGGAACGCCGAAGGTTACGGATAGCAACGCGACCATCCTCAGCCATCTGTTTGACCACTCGTACCAGATCTTGTCGCCGTTCTTCGGTCAAAGGAGGAAAAACCAGGCGAATAACCTCTCCGTCACTATTGGGGTTAATACCTAAATCTGACTCCATGAGTGCCTTAGAGATACCCTCGATTGAACCCCGGTCAAACGGCTGCACTACGAGGACTCGTGCCTCGGGAACTGAGAAACTTGCCAGTTGCTGGAGGGGAACGTCTGCTCCGTAATAGTCGACCTTTAGCTTTTCGACGAGGGCCGGGGTTGCGCGCCCAGTTCGAACCGTCGCATATTCGTTCTGTGCATGTTCAACGGCACGTTCCATACGTTCCCGTGCATCAACACAAATTTCTTCTGCGAACTCACTCACCTGACCAGCGTACCGATCGCGGCACCATCGAGTATGGACTCGAAGTTTCCTCTGGTCATTAGGTCGAAAACCACTATGGGCATCACATTGTCCTTACAAACAGCGATCGCTGCACTATCCATCACAGCTAACTCTTGTGAAAGCACATCAAGGAAAGAAACTTCGTCGAGAAGCTCGGCGTCGGGATCACTATTGGGGTCAGATGTGTAAACCCCATCAACCCCTGAGTGTGTTCCCTTTAAGACCGCATCTGCATCTATTTCGGCAGCCCGCAACGCTGCAGCAGTATCTGTCGTGAAGAACGGGTTACCTGTTCCAGCAGCGAAAATAACAACACGCCCTTTTTCGAGGTGGCGCACTGCTCGCCGTCGAATGTAAGGCTCAGCAACCTGGGCCATACCAATCGCTGTCATCACCCGTGTCGGCACCTCTGCTCTTTCAAGCGCATCCTGAAGAGCTATAGCGTTGATGACCGTCGCCAACATGCCCATGTGATCAGATTGNGCTCTATCCATACCTCCATCTGAACCCGACATNCCTCGCCAAATATTNCCNCCACCTACAACAATGGCAATATCGACCTCATGAGCTTCACGAACTGANGCAATCTCTGAGGCAAGGTTTTGGAGCACCTCACCACTTATATTTTCACCCATGGGGTCAGCTAACGCTTCGCCTGAAAGTTTAAGAACGACGCGTTTCCAGGGACATTCACCTTCCCAGCGGCGAGCCTGATCCGTCACGTCAGCTACCTATCTCCACCTGGACAAATCGGCTGACCATTGAATCNGCNAGNAGTTCTGANATAGCTACTTTTTCGTCCTTCACNAACTTTTGCTCTAAGAGCGCTGNATCTCGGAAGAAGCCTTCCATNCGACCATCGACGATCTTGGCNATCGCTTGTTCTGGTTTACCTTCGTTACGNGTGATGTTTTCNAGTGTTTCACGNTCCGCTGCCACCACTTCNGGTGGAACATCATCTCTNGTGAGATATTTGGGTCNNCTACTTGCGATGTGTAATGCAACATCNTGNGCTGTNTCGGGGTCNCCNTTGCTGANTTCAATCAATACGGCGTTCACGCCTCGCCCATTTTGNTGGTGAACGTATGCNTCAAGCACTGAACCNGGNCTTGCNTCGTATCTAATTACTTGACCTAAATCGATGTTCTCTTTAAGAGTTATTTTCATGTTCTCAAGGTCAGTGGCACTCTCAGAAACAGCATCTTCTCCGTGAGCTACGACCGATGAAAGGATCTTTTCGGCTAGTTCGCCGAATTGATCGGATTTGGCGACGAAATCTGTCTCGCACTTCAGCTCCACGATCGCGGCGATATCGCCTTCGACACGCGCTACAACAATTCCTTCGCTGTTTTCTCTATCGGAGCGGCTGGCACTCTTCGCTATCCCTTTTTCTCTGAGCCACTGGGCGGCAGCTGCGGGATCTCCATCATTTTCGACGAGCGCTTTCTTGGCATCCATCATGCCTGCGCCGGTGGATTGACGAAGAGCTTGAACGTCCTTGGCGGTGAAATCTGCCATTGGATCTGGTGCACCTCTTTTATCGGTATTGGCGGACTAGTTTTCCTCGTTCGTTTCCGACGAGTCTTCGGTTGTTATTTCTTCGGTTGCTTTCACTTCTGCTTCGGGTGCTACCTCTGCTGGAGGGTCAATGACTGGGGTAGCTTGGGCTGCCTGTTCTGCTGCAATTCGTGCCTCTCGGGCCGCAGCCTCAGCAAGTGCTTTTTGCGCGGCTTCGGCTTGTTCAACCGACACTCGCGCTTCTTGTTCAGGACTACGTTCCCCTGAGGGGCTGGCGACTACGCCTTTGCTTTCGGCGATGTAGCGACCTTCGCGAACTGCGTCTGCTATCACTCGAGTCAGTAACTCTGTGCTTCGGATCGCGTCATCATTTCCAGGTATTACATAATCGATGAGATCNGGGTCGCTGTTGGAGTCTGCGACTGCGACGACTGGAAGTTTCAGGCGGTTGGCCTCAGCAACAGCTATGTGTTCCTTCGGCGTGTCAAGCACGAACACTGATTGAGGCAGCTTGTCCATGTTGCGCAATCCATCGAGATTTCGTTGGAGTTTGGTGAGTTCTCGGGTTAGGAGCAAAGCTTCTTTTTTGGGCATGTTGTCGAAGTCGCCTGCTGCTTGCATCCGTTCGTACTCGAGCATTTTGTCAACCCGACCTCGAATGGTTCTGAAGTTGGTGAGCATGCCTCCGAGCCATCTTTGATTCACATACGGCATACCTGAGGCTTTGGCGTATGTTTCGATCGGGTCTTGAGCTTGTTTCTTTGTGCCGACAAACAGAATGGTTCCACCCTTGGCCACAGTGTCGCGCACGTAGGTATAAGCACTATCCAACAAGCCGATCGTCTGTTCAAGGTCGATGATGTAAATGCCGTTGCGTTCGCCCCACAAGTAACGATCCATCTTGGGGTTCCATCGTCGGGTTTGATGGCCGAAGTGAACGCCCGCCTTGAGCAGNTCTGACATGGTTACAACTGCAGCCATGATTTCTCCCCCCACGGTTAGATTGCTGCGCCGAGATCGACACCGTATGTAACACGGCGACCGTGAGGTCGTCTCAGCTGTGAGTGATAGTGGACCCAAATCGAGCCCGACGGTGAAGTCTAGCGACGTAGCTAGTAAAGCGGTCGCCAGGACCACACCGATTGATCACTTCTTGAGAGGCTTCCCACGAGGGTGATGTTTTGTGTGCATTTCTCGGAGCTGTTCCTTGCTCACGTGAGTGTAAATCTGAGTCGTCGTTAAATCAGCGTGGCCAAGTAGCTCTTGAACCGCCCTCAGATCGCTACCCCCATCAAGGAGGTGGGTCGCATAGGTGTGCCGAAACGCATGAGGTGATCGCTCCGTGAGACCCTTTGCCTTCAACAAGCGGTGCAAGATGCGCCTGACATCACTACGTCCAATTCTGTTTCCCCTCTGGTTGACGAACAATGCCCGGGCGACCGCTACTTCATCGTCGGTGGATTCGTCATCTTCTGAGCTTCTCCCGCGAGACGTATGGTCAGCATCAAAAGCCTTGCTTCCATCAGGAATCCATAATTCAAGTAGGTCGCACGTAATCGCGTTAATAGGAACCAATCGTTTCTTAGAGCCCTTGCCCGTGACTTCCATGCTCATCTTTTCAAGGTTGACACTGTCTTCGTTGAGGCCACAAAGTTCTGCCACTCTCAATCCTGAGCCGTACAGNAGTTCAACGATCAAGCGATCGCGAAGGTCGAAAGCATTCTGNGGNGTCTCTTCATCCAATAGCTGATCAATTTCCGATCGCNGTAACGGTCGNGGAAGCCTCTGAGATCCTTCAGGCGTCCTGACTTTAACNGTCGGGTCCTTAACGATCATTTCGTTCTTCAATANCCACTTGTAATANCNACGCAAAGCGGANATNCGNCGNGCCATTGTNTTCTGCGCTCGCCCNCTNTTGTGCATGCCNGCAATCCAACNGTNTANTTCACTACGGCTAATAGCTTTGGGGGTCCGGTAGCCGCCTTNTTCNCTCCANCGAATGAAATCGTTTAAGTCTTGTCTGTAAGCCTTAATGGTCGCTGGTGAAGCGTCCGTCAAAAACCGAAGAAACTCATCAACATTCCATNCGTCTCCACTCACACAATGAACGGTACAGACAGAGTCGACATTCAGCCGNCCATCTNCNCNACAGATAGACGCGANGCTGCACATAGTCTCAGCGACGAAACAGATTCCAGNCGAAGTTAAGTGCGAATTNANCAATTGCCCNCTCTGATAGGTGCATACTGCGCCTATGGGTTATAACCCTTACCGAAAGCACACCCCGGGTCAGTTTGATTANTTACTCNTGGCNAGCGGTGCTCTNGTTGCTCTCGGTCTNGTNATTTGGGGTCTTTTCGGGTAGNAGNCATGGTNTTTGATCTAGAACCNGAGGATGGCTACGAGGTACGCNGAATTCAGCCNTACCAGGCGACCAAGACTTACNTATGCCCAGGTTGCAACAGGGACCTTCCGCCAGGNCTNGGGCATATGGTCGCGATTCCTCTAGACGCNCCTGACCTCAGGCGGCATTGGCATTTCGGNTGCTGGCGCGCCCGTCACAGACGAACNCCNNNNGGCTAGNNNNTGTAGCNGNGANTGCCCTCAGTTAGTANCGCTTTTCTTTCACGCGAGCTGCTTTACCAATGCGGTCACGCAAGTAATACAACTTCGAACGACGAACGTCACCCACAGCAACACGTTCGATCTTGGCGACGGTCGGGGCATGCAGGGGAAAGGTTCGTTCAACCCCGACACCAAAACTCAGTTTCCGCACAGTGAAAGATTCCCTAATCCCTGATCCGCGCCGAGCTATGACGTAGCCCTCGAAAAGCTGCGTCCTTTCGCGATTACCTTCGACCACCCGCACGTGAACCTTTACCGTGTCCCCGGGGCCGAACTCCGGGTGGTCGGTTCTTAGCTGGGCTTGATCTACAAGATCGGTGCTGTGCATGGCGCACTTGCTCCTGGTGTGGGGTTCCAATTGAGGAACGATGGTGGGGTGGTGTCGCGATTTGCCCTCAGTAACGACTACAAATTTCGCAACAAGAACGAATCATTATGCTAGCGGTCTGTTACTCCGAAACGAAGCGGTCGGGGACGGTTATATCGAACTCGGCCAATAGGGAAAGCTCTTCTTGTGATACTCCCCGACGTTGCAGAAGGTCGGGCCGACGCTCCGCCGTGCGGGCTATGGCCATGGCGAGCCGCCATCTTTCAACGCGACCGTGATCACCACTCATGAGGATTTCGGGCACCGCGAGAGCGCGAAACTCTGCGGGTCGCGTCCATTGCGGATATTCGAGCAAATCGCCACCGAAGCTCTCTTCGGTAGTTGAGAAATCGTTGCCAAGAACTCCTGGTACGAGGCGGGCGACACTCTCAATTACCACCATCGCCGCAAATTCTCCCCCTGCAAGCACAAAGTCACCAATTGAGAGTTCCTCATCAACAAGGCTGTCTCTTATTCGCTCGTCCACTCCTTCGTATCGTCCACATAGGAGCGAAAATCCATCCATATCAGCTAACTCTGCGGCCTTTTTCTGATCAAAGCGTTGGCCGCCTGGATCAAGCAAGATCAGTGGTTTATGAGGATCGACCGCTTCCACGGCTTCGAAAACAGGTTCCGGCTTCAGGACCATCCCTGCTCCTCCCCCAAAAGGTTTGTCATCAACCGTTTTGTGCACGTCTGTCGCAGTCATTCTCAGATCGTGAACGCGAAGGTCGAGTAATCCGGTGTCTTGGCCTCTACCCAAGACACTCAGTGTCGTCATTGCGTCAACTGCTTCGGGGAAAATCGTAAAAACATCTATGCGCATCTCATTAACCCAAATCAAACAAACCGTCTGGCACCTCGACGGTAACTAGCTTTGCCTCAAATTCGGTAACAAATGTAAGCGGTATTAGATGACCGGTATCGAGTTCTAGAAGGTCAGAGGCGGGGTTGGCTACGACTGCGATTACCGTTCCACGATCCGTCCCATCAAACTCCCGAACAGTCGAGCCAATCAGTTCGTGAACCCACAGGACATCGGAGTCATCAAGGGGAGGTGCCTTCAGAACGAGGCCCCGCAAGCTCTCAGCCTCAGTTCGAGTCTCGATGCCACCAAACTGCACCAACCANCGATCTTGGTGNGGACGCGCCGCNNCAACAACCANNTCNCCTAACGGGCTGACCAACGNACTTCCNGGGTTGAGCCGTTCGACTCTATTAGTAATNAGTCGAACGACGACTTCGCCGCTCGTNCCGTGGGCCCGACCAATAGTTCCGATTTCGAGTAGTTCCNCAGCATGTGACATTGGCTGNCACCTAGCCGAATCTGATTTCANTCGCTGAAGTCGACCTCAACATCAACGCCGTCCTTGACCGCTGCTGCCCTAACCAACGTGCGAATTGAGTTAGCTACACGGCCACGTTTTCCTATTACGCGNCCAATGTCTTCCGAGCTCACTTTAGCCATNAGNCTGATCTTGGTATCGCTCTCTTCGATCTCAAGCTCCACCTGATCGGGATGCTCGACGAGCTGGGCGATGAGGTAAAGAAGTACCTCTTCGGCAGTGGTTCCTTCTTGGTCGGTCATGACTGCTCCTCATCGTCACCNTCAGATACTGAATCCGCTTCATCGTCCGTGGAATNGTCATCTTCGGCGACTGCTACTTCATCGTCTTGTGGAGTTTCCTCANNCTCTTCGCTTTTAGCTTCNTNNGAATCNTNNGACTCGGNNNCCGGTGCACTGGGNTCTGATTTTTTCANGGAAGATTTTGTCTTCGGGGCCGGTGGGACNGGCGGGACGAATTGTTCGCCCTTGTAGTCAGCCCACGCACCTGAAATCTTTAGA
This sequence comes from Acidimicrobiaceae bacterium, assembly GCA_002713975.1. Taxonomy (GTDB): domain Bacteria; phylum Actinomycetota; class Acidimicrobiia; order Acidimicrobiales; family Poriferisodalaceae; genus MedAcidi-G3. Next base: position 14,699 of record PAVP01000033.1, read on the forward strand.
AGTTTCTCGACGGTTTCGCTGGGCTGCGCTCCGTTTTGAAGCCAATGAACGGCGCGTTCATTGTCGATCTTGACAACGGACGGCTCCAGACGAGGCTGATAGGTACCAATAATCTCAATGAAACGCCCGTTTCGCGGCGATCTACTGTCAGCTGCAACAACTCGATAGGTTGGTTGCTTTTTNTTGCCCATGCGCATGAGACGCAGTCGTACGGCCATAGTTATTTAGGTCTCTCCGGGGTCATCTTGTCGAACTTATTCACCACTCGGCGTNGCCGGCCCGAGGGTCGGTGGAGCGGTAAGGGAAGGCATTGCTNTAAGCCAGTAGNAAAGCNTATCGGTCTGGGGGCCGAACGAACACGCTNGCNNCCAAGGTCATCTCACTGACCTGGGAGTGTGAGGTCNAGATCACCTATNTCTAGCTTGGGCACATTGGGNTCGCCCTTAGGCTGAACTCGACTATTTCCCGTTTTCTTGGAACCCTTTTTCCCTTTCTTTGCCTTCTTTCCTTTCGATTTACGTGAACTGCTCTTTGACCCCAGGCCAGCCATACCTTTCATGGTCTTGCGCATCTCTTTGAACTGTTTAAGCAAGTTGCTGACCTGNGCCGGCGTCGTACCACTCCCGTCGGCTATCCGTGCTCGGCGAGAACCGTCAACAACATCAGGGTTGTTGCGCTCACTTGGGGTCATCGAAAGAACGATTGCTTCGAGCCGATCGATCTCCCTTTCATCGATGCTTGCGTCCTTCATTTCCTTCGGTACTCCCGGCATCATCGACATGATGCTTGAGAGGTCTCCCATTTGTCGTACTTGGCGGAGCTGGTCGACGAAATCATCAAGGGTGAACGTTCCTTCAAGAAGCCTCTGGGCCGCTTCTTCGGCCGCTTCTTGTTCAAAGACTTCTTCGGCCTTTTCGATAAGCGTAAGAACATCACCCATTCCAAGGATGCGTTCGGCCATCCGGTCCGGATGAAACTGGTCGAAATCTTCAAGCTTCTCGCCTGTCGAAGCAAAAGCTATCGGTCGACCCACTACTTCCTTAACCGAGAGGGCCGCACCGCCTCGGGCATCACCNTCAAGTTTGGTGAGGATGATCCCNTCTAGTTCGAGAGTCGCGTGGAACGCTTCAGCCGTATTGACCGCATCCTGACCTGTCATCGCGTCGACCACTAGNAAAGTGTGATCAGGCTCCACCGCATCAGAAATCTGCGCGATCTCGTCCATTAACGCACNGTCGATGGTTAAACGGCCTGCTGTGTCAACAATGAGAACGTCTCGCCCCGTTAGATGCGCTTCCTCCAGGCCTTTGCGCGCCACATCTATGGCGTTCGTTGCAGAGCTGAAAACAGGAACATCTATCTGTTGGGCAAGTGTCTCCAACTGTTCAACAGCAGCCGGACGTTGCAGGTCGGCTCCAACGAGCAGAGGGTTTCTTCCCTGGGATTTAAACCATCGAGCCAATTTCGCCGACGACGTGGTTTTCCCGGAACCCTGCAAGCCAGCCATAAGAACAACGGTCGGAGGTTTCTGCGCATAAGAAATTTGAAAGGACTCTCCGCCCAGGACTGTCGTCAGTTCCTCGTTGACGACCTTCACGACCTGTTGTCCGGGAGTCAAACTCTGCGTGACTTCTCTATCAAGGCATCGGGTTTGGGTCCGCTCCACAAAACGTTTTACGACATTGAAGTGAACGTCGGCTTCCAACAGGGCGAGGCGAATTTCGCGCATGGCTTCGGCCACATCGCTCTCATCCAAGCGACCTTTTCTTTTCAGGCGGCCAAGAATTCCATCGAAACGGTCTGTAAGTGATTCGAACATAGGCTTTGTCAGGCTATCTGCCCTGGTTCGTTGCTCTTGTTGGCCTTTCTAATCATCGCCAAACAGTGCTTCTACAAATAGCTCTGGGTCGAAGTCAATTAAGTCAAACTCACCTTCCCCTAAACCGACCAGCTTCACGGGCAAATCCAATTCCCTTTCAACCGCAAAGACGATTCCGCCCTTTGCAGAGCCATCAAGTTTCGTGAGGACAACTCCCGTCACACCCACAGCCTCAGAGAACTCTTTAGCTTGGCTGAGTCCGTTCTGGCCTGTTGTAGCGTCGATCACCAATAGGACTTCGGAAACTTCGCCCGGATCACGGTCCGCTACTCTCCGAACTTTCGCGAGCTCCTCCATCAGATTCACTTTGTTGTGAAGACGTCCTGCCGTATCTGCAAGCACAACATCAACTTCGCGAGCTAGAGCAGCTTCAGCTGAGTCGTAAATCACTGAACTCGGATCTGCCCCCTCGCTTCCACGAACAAAATCTGCACCACAAGCCTGAGCCCATGTTTCAAGTTGTTCAGCGGCAGCGGCTCGAAATGTGTCGCCTGCTGCAAGCAGCACATCTAGGCCATCATCAGTCAGCCTGCGCGCGACTTTGCCAATCGAGGTCGTCTTCCCGACGCCGTTAACCCCAACGAATAACCACACCGGTACGGCCCCTTGCGACGCCGTCAACGACAACTTTCGGTCTCGGCAAAGGTCGCTCTTCATCTGCACTTTCAAAGCCTCAAGTAAATCGCTTCCTTTTTCTAGCTTCTCCGTTTCAGACGTCTCTCGAAGTCGGCTGACTAAATCCAAAGTGGTGTCCACGCCAACATCAGCCAGTATCAACACTTCTTCAAGCTTCTCCCACATCGAAGAATCAACTGGCGCTCCACGAATGCCGCTTAGCCGAGTTGAAATCATTCCCCGTGCCTTAGACAATCGCTCCCGCATCGAAACCGAAGGAGCCCCCGCCTCTCGACCTGAAGTCTCTGCCGGCTCGAGAGCACCGTCGTGTTCTTCTAAGTGTTCAAGACCACGCGGTTCTTCTAATTTACTTGCAGCTGAACTAGTCAGCCGGCTTTGCCGGTGATTCGTCCACGTTCGATGGAGCCAAGGCAAAACGGCCAGCGACAGCATCAACGCAACAAAAACAATTATGAGTAAGGACGTATTCACCGTGACTGAAAGCTACAAAATAATTTAAGACTTCGCCGGCATCGAAGTCAGGAAGCAACCTTTTCACTCAGGACTCGAGAGGAGCCGCCCGGAGCCATCGATATCCCATATAGAACATCGGCCGCCTCCATTGTTCGTTTCTGATGCGTGACGATCAGGAGTTGTGCCTCCAGCCGGAATTCGGCTACCAGATCAAGGAACCGGTGCAAGTTGATGTCGTCGAGAGCTGCTTCAACCTCATCCATTACATAAAACGGGGAAGGGCGACTACGGAATATGGCGAAAAGGAACGCCAAAGCCGTCAAAGAGCGCTCACCTCCTGATAGCAGAGAGAGTTTTCGCACGTTCTTACCGGATGGCTTTGCTTCCAACTCAATACCAGTTTCAAGCATTTGATCCGGACTCGTCAGACTTAATTTCCCTTCACCACCCGGGAAAAGCGTTGAAAAAATCTGTTTAAAATTGTCTGCGACGTCAACGAAGGCAGCCTCAAAGACGTCAACTATTTCAGCGTCGACAGCGGTAATAACTTTATTTAATTCTCTTCGACCACTCCGAACGTCTTCTAATTGTTCTGCAACAAAGTCGTGTCGCTCTTTAAGCGCTTCATATTCCTGCAAGGCCAACGGGTTTATAGGACCCATTCGACGCAGATCACTCTCAAGTTCTCGAACCCGCGCTGCCGGAGTAACAGATTCACCTAAAGTTGGTTCCGCCGCAGCTAACGCCTCGTCTGAGTCAGCGTTCAAATCATTGCGAAGCATTTCTCGCAAGTTGTCAGCCTTAAATCTGCGTTCAGTTTCTGCTATCTCGTTGGAGGCTGCAATCTCTTGCATCTCAGTCAATCTCTTCTCAAGAGATGACCTCTCTCTGCGAAGCCCTTCTAGACGATCGGCAACAAGCCTCACTTCTGCTGACAATTCATTACGTCTATCGCGTAACGATCCAACCTCTTTTTCTAAAGCACCAAGTCGCTGTTCAAGCAGACCACGTATCGCTGTGAGAGCCGCCAAGGATTCTTCGACTCGTCTGAGTCGGTCCGTTTTTTCAACTGCTTCCTGGTTATTCGCTGAAAGCAAACTGCTGATCTCGTTTCTACGCTCTTCAACCCGTTTTCTTTGTTGCTCAAGTGCCTTTTCGTTCGTTTCAAGCTCCGCGCGGGCCTGAGTCGCTGCTCGGATCCGACCTTCTAGATCCCGTCTTTGGGTGTGAGCATCTGTAACTGCCGATCGCTCTAAAGTCTCCGCCACTTCCAGTTCAAGTAANCGCCCTTCTAGTTCAGTGACCCTCGGTTGGTCCCGGTCTAATGCTTGGCGTAACTCAGCGATCCGCGTCTCAAGGATTTTTCGCTCCGAATCCAAATCTCGGCGCTGCCGTTGAACCTTGTCGATTCCATCAGCGGATCGNGTCAATAGATCGTCGTTGCCTTCGAGATGCGATAGTGCTTCAGAGAACCGAGTTTGGGTATCTCGTTGTCTTGATTCCGCTACTTCCCGTTCCACCTCCGCAGCTTCTCTCCTAGCAGTGGCCACCTGAACTTGGTCTCGCGCATCTTCTAGGGCAGTGATAGTAGAAGCGTTGTCTCCAGACCTGACACTCCACCCATTAGGTCCGCAGCAATGCCCACTTGCCGTCACAACTGTTAGCCCGGGATGCTGCTCCGCTAGGTCCATTGCTTCCGACCATCCGCCTGCAACGCATATGGCGTTAGCTAGTAGAGAGTCAAGAAGTGGATCAAGTTGGGGCGTTTTCCCGGTTACACGTCTCCGAAGAAGATCCTCTGACTCCGGTCGTTTCGTCGCCACATAAGGACTTTTTATTGCTAGGACTGAGCCGCTCGCTTCAGACGCGCCCAACCGTTCTAACGCAATTCTGGCGGTCCTTACATCTTCGACAACCACCGACGCGAGAACCGACCCGAGTGCTGCTTCTACTGCGGTCTCCCAACCCGGTTCCACATCAATTAATTCACCGAGGACACCTACGACACCCTCAATTTCTTGTACTTGTTCGAATCCCGAACTTTCACGGGCAGCCGCGATAGCTAGTTCAAGAGCTTCGACTCTCGCGGACCACGTCTGTTCGTCTTTCGTTGCTGATTGTTGTTCATCAACTACAGCAGCCAAAACCGCTGCGGCAGAGTCCGCTTCTTTTTGGCTTTGGTCTACATCTTGGACCATGGCTGCTTCGACATTCGAAGCTGAGGCCAAATTGACCTGCAATTCATCAAGATGTTGTTCTGCCTCAGAGATGTCNGCAGNCAATTGTTCGACTCGCTTAGNGAGNCGGTCGTGTTCCGCNGTGAGCCGTTCNAGTCCTCGTGTTAGCGGACCCAATTCACCTTTGACTTCAGCNGCTCTTTTGGCAGCATCGAGTCCGACCAGCGGNGCGTCAATTTCNAATGAGTCCGCCTCNCCGGCNAACTGTGTCTCNGTCTCGGAAAGCTCGACGAGTTGNCCCTNAATGCTCTNCTCNCGGCTCGTTATNTCNGNNAGCTCATCTAACAATCGCGATGATTCCGCCTCAAGNGTCAGAGCNACGTCGGCAGCAACAAGCGANCCTCGGTCTTGTTCCGTCGTTCGGGAACGTTCATCGACTAGAGCAATCAAGCCTCGACATCTCTCCCTCAGAGACTCGACTCTGGGTAGCAGATCCATACCTTGGTCACCAGCTGCCGCCAGTTGTGCTTCAGAAGCAGTTATCTCGATATCGAGTCCAGCTAGTTCTCCGCGCAACCTCACTTGTTCAGCATTGGTTTCCAGGGTCTGTTCTTTTGCTGCGGCTTGGGCCGTCTCGAGAGTTCGAATTTCCTTACCTGTTAGATAGAGCCGGATTGATCTGAGTTCCTCGGCTACCGATCCATGACGTTTTGCTGCGTCCGCTTGTTTTTCGAGTGGACGTAACTGGCGACGAACTTCCTTTTGTAGATCTTGAAGTCGCGTCATGTTGGCTTCGGTAGCGGCTAACCGACGCTCNGCTCGTTCTTTTCGCCGCCGATATTTAAGAATCCCCGCTGCTTCTTCAACTATCGCACGTCGATCTTCTGGCCTTGAATTTAGAACCTGGTCTATTTGACCTTGAGCCACAATGACGTGTTGTTGTCGACCAACTCCGGCATCACTCAATAGTTCTTGAATATCGAGCAGACGGCAGGGGACTCCATTAAGCGAATACTCAGAGTCTCCTGAGCGATACAAGGTCCTTGTAACGGTTACTTCCGTGAACTCGATTGGCAAAGCGCCGGAGGAGTTATCAATTACAAGACTGACCTCGGCACGTCCAAGCGCTGGGCGATCAGGGGTGCCAGCAAAGACGACATCTTCCATTTTTCCTGATCGCACCGTGCTCGGCCCCTGCGCACCTAGAACCCATGCCACGGCGTCAACAACGTTGGATTTACCGCTGCCGTTAGGACCAACAACAACAGTTACCCCTGGCTCGAATTCCAACACTGTTGGGTCAGCAAAGGACTTGAAGCCCTTCATGGTGAGCGACTTTAGGAACACTAGTAATGACCTAACCGGAGAACGACGTGGAACCACTGACACCAGTGGCACTCCGACATAATGCCCTCTCGCTGACCTTCATTGGTTGACCCTTGGCCAGGTATTTGATTTACGCGAAAGTTTTGCCTTCTACACCTGATAATCGCAGTAGTAGTGGGTAGTTCCACCGACCCTCGCTGTAAGGACATCTCCACGGCCATTCTTGCTTCGTTCCCCGCCTCGACCGTATACCTCCAGATATTCGTCATATCCTCCGGGTTGACCGAAAACATCACAGCTTCCGTCAAGACCAACCCCACGATGTTTCACGGCATTATGGATCGTCTCAACAATCGCTCTGTATAGCCGTCGTATTTCTTGGGTGATTAGCTGATCCGCGATTCTGTCGTGACGAAGTAACGCCGCGTGAAGAATTTCGTCGCTGTAGATCGGCCCTAAGCCAACGATGAACGTTTGGTCCATCAAAAGCGGTCGTAATTTGCTGTCGTGTTCCAACAATCGACGTCCGAAATCGGTCCACGAAATCGGCTCATCGACNGGGTCGAAGCCGAGTTCGGCAATCTCCGGAAAGACTTGNCCCATCTCTTCACCATCAACCAGNGTGACGGTTGCNCTTTTGTCATNNTCGATGAGCCGCAGCTGGCCTTTCTGCGTAAAGCCGATAATNANCTGGGTGTCTGGTTGCCGNTNATCTTTGTTCGCTGCNCTTTGTAATGACCCNCCANCNCCGAGGTTGATAACCAACGANTGCCCNTTNCCTACTTCNAGGCAGAGCAGCATGCCCACACGTTTNACAGCTGAAATCTTGCGTCCGGACAAAGCTTTAGTCAGACCTGTTTTGTTGGCCTGNCCNGGGATCAGCCGNTTCGGTCCGATNACATCTATTTCTTTGATTTTCAAACCACCCACTTCCCGATCTAGGTCACGGCGAGCGGTTTCGAGTTCAGGCAGTTCCAACATGTTTAGATTTTCCTTGGTTGGTTGATNGGTTGACCTCATTNGCTAATTGGAGTTGTATCCAAGCCTCGTCAGCAGCGGCTTGNTCNGCTTGCTTTTTGGAAGTTCCTTGNCCTCTGCCATGCACTGAACCTGCAAACGAAACCTCGGCNTAAAATCGTTTGTCATGNTCAGGTCCGCTCTCNTNTAGGGCATAAGCNGGCGAGTCACCGTAAANACGAACNACAAATTCTTGTAATCGTGTTTTNGCNTCTCCGANACCAGGGTCGANGGATACTTGCTCNATTCGTTCACTCAACGCNTCAATGACGAATTTTTCAGTCGCATCAAGTCCTCCGTCGAGATACATCGCCCCTATGAGAGCTTCAAATGCGTCGCACAAGAGCGAAGCTTTTTCTCGACCCCCGGATCGATCTTCACCTACCCCCAGTAGCAAGGCATTCCCTAATTCATAGTTACCAGCCGCTTCGGCGAGGCTCGCGGCGTTAACGACAGCAGATCTTGCTTGGGCGAGCTCACCCTCACTCCATTCTGGATGCGCTCGATACAGGTGATTTGTTATGCAATGTCCTAGCACTGCATCACCCAGCAGTTCGAGCCGTTCATTTGACGGAGAATCGTCGCGTTCGGCACACCAACTTCGATGAGACATGGCCAATAAGAGCAACGTGCTATCACTGAACGAATATCCAATTCGGTCAGATAACGCCAGGAGTTGGTCTTCGGACCTCAAAGTGTCAACCAATTCGCGCCATGACGTAATCAATCGCGTCGCGCACGGTTTTGAGGTCCTCAAGGTCCTCATCTTCTATTCGAAAGCCCACGGTACGTTCAGAAAGCTCTTCCTCAAGACCCTCTACTAGTTCGATGAGGGCAAGTGAGTCCGCTTCAAGGTCTTCCACAAACGAAGATGATTCTGCAATTCGACCGGGGTCGATCTCAAGGATGTCCGATAGTTGGTCGCGAATAATACCGAAGACGCCATCTCGGTCAGGTGGGCTCTGTTCGACATGTGTTTCGGCGGGCAACGGAGACTCCTACACGACTGGTTTAGGTTGCACTCACCATAGCAGATGGCACAAAATGCCACTTTTAGTAGTATTTATCGCAAAAATAATACTAAACGTGATTTTCTCGCGGTTCTAGAGGCTGATAGCCGCAGCCAATTCCCCAACCAGATCGCGCTCAACCATGTCCTGTGCGACCTTGCATGCGTTGACTATGGCAGTGGGGCCTGCTGAACCATGGCTAATGATCGCGACGCCGTTAACCCCAAGCAGCATGGCTCCTCCCACCGCGTCAGGATTAAGTTCCGCCGCGATCGGTGCAAGGTGACCCAACGCCTGAGGTCCTACTTCAGCGGCATCATCAGTGCTGAGGGCCGAGATTATTTGGTTCACAAGGAACTGGACCGTTCCCTCCAAAGTTTTCAAGATGACATTTCCAGTAAATCCATCGGCAACGAGTACATCCACGTCGCCNTCTAGAACGTCACGTCCTTCAACATTTCCAATNAAATTGATGGTCGAATCATCAGCNAACAAANGGTGTGCTTCTTTAACCAGNTGNTTCCCTTTTTCAGGCTCTTCNCCAATGGAAACCAACCCAATTCGAGGNGAGGCGACTTCGTATCGCACCTGNGCAAATGCTGACCCCATTCGAGCNAACTGGTGCAACCAGTCAGCTTGACAGTCGGCCATGGCNCCNGAATCAAGCAAAATCTTCGGNGCCCGTCCTGGAACCGGGAGCGTNGTTGCGATCGCAGGACGATTCACTCCCTTAAGTCGTTTCATCCGCAATAANGCAGCNGCTGCCACAGCGCCAGTATTTCCTGCGCTGACCATGGCTGAAGCATGNCCATCTCGAACGCATTCCGCGGCGCGCACTATAGACGAATCCTTTTTCGTTCTTACTGCTCGACCTGGTTCGTCGTCCATCTCGATTACTTCGAGNGCTGCATGCANCGTAATGCCGTCATAGTNNGAGATCCGAGCAGGATCTCCAACGAGTTCAACCGGGATACCGCTGCTNAGTGCTTCGNGAACGCCTTCAACAATGACCGACGGCGCGTTATCNCCGCCCATTGCNTCAACAACGATGGGCTTCACAACGATTTCGCNGTTTCGCTAGTCAACTTCGACAGCTTGACGNCCCGCATACCAGCCNCAATTGCCGCAGACCCGATGTGGCAACTTGGCCTCACCGCATCGTGGACAAGAACTNCGTGAGGAAGGGCGAAGCTTCCATGCGGCAGCACGACGACTNCGCGTTTTTGACTTGGAAGTCTTTTTCTTTGGGACAGCCATCGTCAACCTCAAGAAATTGGCNCNNCGTGGTCCCGCCAAGCAAGCGAATATAACTCCGATTTGGTGCCAATGACCGCAGTCAANNTGCGGCACTACGCCTCGGTGTGAAGTGCNTCAGAACTACCGACACAGACAAAAGAGGCTACCCGAAGAGGAATCGACCTCCTACNGCCACCTCACNCACCACCNTTGAACTTGATNGCGGCAATTTCTTTATTCGTCCTCAAACGTAAGNTCGTCCAGTACCGCCCATCGNGGATCCTTNGATTCNTTNCGGTCTNGATCTTCATTGGAGTNGTTATCTGAAACTTGGTATGCCGGTGCTGCNNCCAAACATTCTTCAGTTGCCGAACANCGGATCACTCCAACAGGAAGTTCAAGCAACACGGCGTCTCGAATCATCGGCTCTAAATCAATGAACTCTTCANCAAGTTTGTAGGACTCTCCCTCTCGAGGATGTTCCTCAAACAACTCTTCGANTTCGGCTATCGCGCAACCATCNACTTGGCGCAGACAACGCGAACACTCAGCNTTCCAATTAACNGANACTTTGCCGTTGACNGTAACTCCTCCTCGTACCTGATCCACGAGGAGNTCGANCAGAACAACTTCNTCAGGCANCAGGGAGACNTCACCCACTTGCANTGGNCTATCTAGGTCTTGTAGCAGAGAAGCTCGAACTTCGNCCNTCCATTGTCGNTTNGGNTCAAGACGNTGAAGTCTCTCCAGCGGGAATCGGAGCTCGGGATGTGGCCTCGCNTCTCTCAACTCTCGTCCTGATCAAAAACTTCGGGGCCTGANGCACNTTCCGGNTCNGNNGCTTCGGGTTCTGCNACCTTCATCGTTGGCTGCAACCGNGTCCTGGCGTTCACNACCGCTCCTTGGACCTTCTCTAAAGCATCNGCAAACTGNTCGAGNCGNTGGTCGCAATAGTCGTCGACTTCGTGTTGCCTTCTTCGAGCTTGAGACTCCGCTTGCTCTACCATTTGTCGNGCNTTGCGTTCAGCTGATCGAACGACTTCNGTTCTCTGCACCATCTGAGCTACCCGAGTTCGAGCCTCNTCAATAACCAACCCNGCGTCGACCCTCGCCTTCGAGAGAAGCTCCTCGCGTTCTTTCAGCAGCCACCTTGCTTCTCGGACTTCTTCAGGTAACTCNAGTATGGCGGCTTCTAGCAACTCGATNATCTCATCTCTNCTGACCATGACAGANGTTGATAGGGGCATCGGNCTGGCGGCGTTAATGACATCGATNACTCGCCGCACCAGAGCTTCGACACCCGGACCGCTTAGCGGCGCGGCATCAGTCACTTGGGCATCTTTTCTCTGAGTCGCTCCGCAATGGATTCGGGTACAAGGTGTGAGCAGTCAGTGCCAAAGGCAGTGATATCGCGTATGTACTTCGAGGCTATGAACGCGTTGTCACTTACTGATGGNAAAAACAGGGTTTCAACGCCGCTAACAGATTTGTTCATCTGGGCCATCTGGAGCTCGGACTCGAAGTCTGCTGACCCTCTTAGCCCTTTGATTATGAAGTCAACTTCTAAGCGACGAGCCAAATCGACCACTAACTCACCGAACTGAACAACTTCGACGTTGCCTAAATGCTCACAGGCGTCTGTGAGCATTTCTACCCGCTCTTCATCAGTGAAGAATGGNGAGGACTTCTGAGGGTTCCTCATTGCCGCGACCACTACNTGATCGAACAGACGACTTGCAGTCGCACAAATCTCCATGTGGCCGTTGTGGACAGGATCAAACGAGCCTGGGTAGAGAACCTTGACCACGAGTGTCTCCTCGCCTAGCGCTTCGGGCTACTTGAAACGGTACCGATCCTGACGGGAATCCTCCACTGTCAACACTCCAAATNCGCACAAATCAGGATATTTTTGTTTCGCTAGGTCTCAAAATAGTGACGACAGCCTTCCCATAGGTTTTGCTTCGCACCACTTCCCAGTTGGGAAAAATGCNGAGCGGCGTGTCGCTCTCCGCAACTATCAAAGCATTCCCCGCCACTTCCAGCAGCTCNTTCCAAGCCTCAAAACCATAGGGCGGATCTGCTAACACTAAATCAACCTCGAAAGACCGGAGCCGCTGAACCGAATCTCCATGAATCACCTGACCTTCCAATCCAAGGGTCTCCAGGTTCTCACTGATGGTTCGACAGGCTGTCAGATCATTGTCCACGAAAGTTGCCTCATCCGCCCCACGCGATAAGGCTTCCAGGCCCAGTGCTCCGGAACCGGCAAACAAGTCAGCTACACGGACACCAGCAGGTAGTCCCAAGCTAAACAACATGTTGAAGATTGCTTCACGCGCTCGTTCGGATGTAGGGCGAGCTTTATCATTTTGGGGCGCCAATATTCGTCGACCACCCAATTCCCCTCCGACAATACGCATGGGATGACAATAACGGCACACTGTTGGTATGCAGGTTCCTGAATCGATTATCTGCGTTGATTGTGGCGGCTTGTGCCGTCGGATTAGCTACGAAGAGCCCGACGAGGGGTTTCAACCCGGTGATGTGGTTGCTTATCGATGCCGAGACTGTCTNGANCGTTGGGACATAGTGGTCGAAGACGAGTAGGGCAGACGCCGCTNACCCTCTCAGNAGATTCTCGGCGTCATCNTCNCGACGCTCCACAAACCACCGGATCTCATCTTCAAACAAAAGGTGTTGNNCAAGTGAGCCTNTCCCATCTACGAGTTCGGCTGCCAANTCGCGAGCACGTTCGACCCACACNCGATCTCGCGCCAGNGANGCNAGNTTGAGATCGTTTCTACCTGATTGTCTTTGTTCAAANATGGTCCCTTCGCCTCGAAGTTCGAGGTCNCGCTCNGCGAGNGCGAAACCGTCATTCGACTCCTCGAGGGCTGTNAGACGTTCTCTAGCGTCTTCAGAAATCTCTTCGGTNGCAATCANAAAACAGGTGGACNGATGGNTGCCTCTACCCACTCGCCCTCGAAGCTGGTGAAGCTGNGCTATTCCAAANCGGTCCGCTGACAAAATAATCATGGTCGTAGCATTNGGAACATCGACTCCGACTTCGANGACAGTTGTAGCNACCAAAACATCAAGCTGACCTTCTCGNAANGCCTCCATCGTNTGATGTTTTTCGACNGCATCTAAACGCCCGTGCAACAGTCCAACGTTCANATCTGAGAGCACNCCNGTGACNAGTTCTTGTCGGGTGTTTTCAGCNGANCTCGCATCTAACTTGTCNCTNTCTTCGATCAACGGACATACGACATAGGCTTGACGGCCTTGCGCAACTTCGGAATGAACGTGNTCCCANACTTGTTCAACGTNTTGNGATANCCAGGANGTCGCNATNGGGGATCTGCCTGGTGGNAGTTCNTTCAAGGTGGATACGTCNAGGTCCCCGTANACGGTCATAGCCGCCGTGCGNGGTATGGGGGTGGCGGTCATAACCANTAGGTGAGGCCACNTACCATCATCNCGNCCCCGTTCTCTGAGAACAGANCTCTGTTCGACGCCGAAGCGGTGTTGNTCGTCGACGACGACGACACTCAGCGANGAAAANNTAATTCCTTCCTGNATTAAAGCGTGTGTTCCGATAACNAGATCGACNGATCCNTCTTCCATTCCTTTGACGANGCGCCGACGATCANTTCCGGTCACTCNGTTCGTCANCAACTTTATTGACAGCGGCCTTACCCCGGTCAGAGTTGTTGGNTCCNCTACTTCNAGACCCTTAGCAAGCTCATAGAGGTTTATGTAGTGCTGTTCCGCTAACACCTCTGTCGGGGCCATAAGGGCACCTTGGTGNCCTTCNGNAATCGCNNTCAGNAAGGCGTGCATNGCTACCAANGTCTTACCGGCCCCAACNTCTCCTTGGAGGAGCCGGTGCATGGGTTGATCAGAATTTAAGTCTGCGCTTATTTCCGCCATCGTCCTTTGTTGTGCCGCAGTCAAAGNAAAGGGCAACCCATCNACAAATTTGGNTAACAAAGGGTCGTCAACNTTGTGTTTCACGCCNGAAGCACGATCAAGACGTCGCATCTTGCGCATACGCAGAACGAGTTGAACTCTCAATAGTTCGTCGAGGACNAAGCGGTCNCTCGCATTCAAAACATCNGACATTGAAGTCGGTTGATGAATCGCCTCNAACGCNTGCATCCGGTCGAGCAAGCCCAATTCCTGCAAATACNTTGGGGGCAGNGGNTCCACAATGCTTCNACTNCGGCAACGACGCAAGGCCTCGGTAGACCAACGTCCTATATCCCACGTNGTAAGNCCCGCTTTACCTGANTGGGGATATATAGCCACGATTTTTCCCGTGCGATCTCCAACCAAGTCGACCAANGGGTTGGTCATTTGAAGATGACCGCGATACAGATCGACCTTGCCGAACAAGGCCACCGTTAGCCCCTGATCGAGTTGCTTCGAGCGCCATGCCTGATTAAAGAAAACTAGTTTCAAGCTCCCCGTCTCATCAGAAAGGGATGCCTCGACAATAGATTTCCTGTTTCGAGTCCTCCGCGACGTGACGCTTTCGATATCTCCCACGACCATGACTTGTTGGCCGGGACGCACATCAACAAGCTTGGCTTCATGACTTCGATCGATATAACGGCGTGGATAATGAGTCAATAGGTCGAAAACCGAGTNAATCTGGACTTCTTCCAACGAGGCTCGTCGCTGCTCACCAACTCCTTGCAANCGGTCGACGCTTATAGCGTCGAGTTCACGAAGAGANATCGGTTCCGTCATTCGACCCCGAAGAAGAACGGGTAGTGGCTTTGTCCACCAGNATGAATCTCGGTTTCAACGNTTGGCCTNTTCTCNGTCACCCACTCCGTAATTGCCCGAGTGTCAGCATCANTTGCACCCTCACCAACAATCAACGAAAGAATTTCGCTNTCTTCACCAATGATCTCGTNTAACAGATTCGTGGCGGCTTCAACCAGCGTGGCNCCGATCGCACAGACACCATCCCGATCAAGNCCTATCCAATCACCCTCCGCNACCTCTCCGACTGGNGTGCTGGTNGNTCGGACTGCCTGAGTCACCTCACCTACGTCGACTCCCGANGCGATCTCNAGCATCANCTNGGCNTTTTCNGNCGCGATTGCCTGAGGGTCATAGCCCAACAGNGAGGCGAACCCTTCGGGCACGGAGGTAGTTGGAACCACTACAACAGTTTTCTCTGTTTCGTCGTCAACGGTTCGGGCAACAGCCACAATGTTCGGGTTATTTGGCAAGATCACTATTTGCTCTGCCGGAGCGCGCTCCACCGCCTCCAACAGTTCTGAGGTGGAAGGATTCATGCTTTGCCCACCCAACACAAGTTCNTGGACCCCCAGACTGTGGAAGATTCGTCCAATGCCCGGNGCCGGGGAAACAGCAACTACTGCGCAGGGAACCTGTTGCGGCACTACTAAGTCGTCTNTTTTCCCACTCTCAGCAGCTTCGCGAACCCACCGTTCCTCCATTACTTCCTCAGCAAGGTCGGTCACCCTGATGCGCTGCGGGCGACCGACCTCGATNCCNGCCTCTATNGCCGGACCGATGGCNTCNGTGTGGATATGACAATTCCAAAGCCCGTCGCCACCAACGACGACGATTGAGTCACCAAGTCCTGCCCAAACATTCTTGAATCCCTCAATAGCTTCATCAGGGGCATTAAGTAGGTACATGACCTCATACCGAAGTTCAGAGATCTCGTCGTGTTGTTGCTCACCGATTGTTGCGCTCGCTATCTCTGTCGAGTTCTCCGCTTCTGGAAGGGCACGGCCGTCTAATACATGCAAAATTGCGTGCAGCAAGAGAAGAAACCCCGCTCCTCCTGCATCTACCACCCCCGCTTCGCGCAGCACAATGAGTTGTTCGGGAGTCCGTTCTAGGGCAGCTTCACCTTCTGTGAGAGCCTCTTCTACCACCGTCAAGATGGCACTAGTTTCTGCTGCCTCTCGAGCTGCTCGAGCAACTTCACGCACCACAGTCAAGATGGTCCCCTCAACTGGTTTCATGACAGCACCATCGGCGGCAACACTTGCTTCGGTTAACGCGCTGGCCAAAACGTCGCCGTCTATTGCGTCTGCTTGGGCGAAACAAGCGCTCATCCCTCGCAACACTTGCGACAAGATCACACCCGAATTGCCGCGCGCCCCCATGAGAGAACCATGAGATAAGGCTGCGCATACAGCATCTCGATCATCGAAAGCGACTGCTTCCATTTCCTCTAAGACTGACCCCACNGTGAGGAACATATTGGTACCTGTGTCCCCATCAGGGACGGGGTACACATTGAGTCGATTTATNGACTCCTTGTGATCTNCTAAGGCATCNTGAAATGCCGATACGACTTCCACGATCTGNGTTGTGGCCAAAAAAGAGACNGTTTCCACGGAAGCCGATAATACCGGTGACAGGCACNACCGCTAGGTGACCAAACCTAATGCCGATGTTCCCCCCGATCCCNTCATTCACTTGCTAAGTTGTGCCCGCTTCACTAACCGACNTAGGGTCGCCATAGAAGCTTGTGCCAAACTAACGAACTTCGAGTTCAGGAGTCATACCGGAGGGCAGCAGTGCAGGGTGTCGTAAAATCATATGACCCTCAGTCCAAGACGGGTGTNGTCGTCGACGATGTTGACCGCACNGAGCACGACTTGGCCTTAGANGCNCTCGAAGACTCAATNTTTCGAATGGTNCGACAGGGGCAGAGAGTCGTCTTCGACCTCAATGAACAAGGACTAGCTACTCGGCTTCGGCTGGGCAGTGAAGTTGACCTTGGTACACCTGATTGGATCACTGCCGCGGGGGGCGACGCGTGACCGGGAACTGGGGATCCACCCCAGTTGACGTCTGATACCNAACGGAGGTCAGAATGCCTGGAACGACCACCAACCAANACCTTCTCGAGTGGGTTGATAAGTGGGCCGAAGTGCTCACTCCTGATTCCGTCTATTGGTGCGACGGCACTNAAGAAGAATACGANCGATTCACAGACTCGATGGTCGNACAAGGGACACTGATCCCCNTAAATGACGNAAAGCGACCGAACAGNTTCTTAGCNCGTTCTGACCCCGGTGACGTCGCTCGGGTCGAGGATCGAACCTTCATCTGCACNGATGACCCAGAAGATGTCGGAGCCAACAATAANTGGCGAGAACCAGANTTGATGCGCTCTGAGATGTTGGATTTATTCCAAGGTTCGATGCGCGGACGAACCATGTTTGTTGTCCCGTTTTCTATGGGCCCGCTTGGTTCTCCGATCGCGCACATCGGTGTTCAACTTACTGATTCACCCTATGTAGCAGCATCAATGCGAATTATGACGCGCATGGGACAGGGCGCATTGGACGCATTGGGCAGCGACGCCTGGGTGCCCTGTATCCATTCTCTCGGCGCTCCTTTACTTGCAGGGGAAGACGATGTGCCATGGCCTTGCGATGCAGAAAACAAGTACATCGTTCACTTTCCTTCGACCAGAGAAATTTGGTCGTACGGCTCCGGCTACGGAGGCAACGCTCTTCTAGGTAAGAAGTGCTTTGCACTTCGCATAGCGTCGACAATGGCGCGGGACGAAGGTTGGCTTGCCGAACACATGTTGATCGTCGGAGTCACGCCACCCGGAGGCGAAACCAAATACGTCGCGGCGGCCTTTCCTTCAGCTTGTGGCAAGACAAACATGGCAATGATGATTCCGTCACTTCCAGGATGGAAAGTCGAAACGATAGGAGACGACATTGCCTGGATGAAATTTGGGCCAGATGGTCAGTTGTACGCCATCAATCCAGAAGCCGGCTTCTTCGGAGTAGCACCAGGAACGGGTCAGGAAACCAACCCCAATGCTTTGGCGACCCTCTCTGGAAACTGCGTATTTACCAACGTCGCCGAAACCGACGANGGTGACATCTGGTGGGAAGGCCTCAGCGANGAGGCACCGGCCCGGNTGATTGACTGGAAAGGCCAAACTTGGACACCNGAATCAGAACATCCTGCNGCCCACCCCAATGCCCGTTTCACAGTGCCAGCATCTCAATGCCCTTCAATNGCNCCTTCCTGGGAGGACCCGGCAGGCGTNCCAATTTCAGCAATTCTTTTCGGCGGAAGNCGAGCAACCACNGTCCCCCTAGTGTCAGAGGCACTCAGTTGGGAACACGGAGTNTTTCTCGGATCAGTNATGTCATCTGAGAAGACNGCCGCTGCAGCAGGAACCGTCGGTCAAGTGCGNCGAGACCCNTTCGCGATGCTTCCATTCTGNGGCTACAACTTTGGTGATTACTTTCANCACTGGCTAGACATCGGCAATCAGCCAGGTGCCNANCTTCCAAAGCTTTTTTATGTGAATTGGTTCCGGAAAGACGAGGACGGTNGATTTATNTGGCCTGGTTTTGGNGAGAACGCAAGGGTTCTCAAGTGGGTTTTGGANCGGATNGCAGGGTCNGCCGATGCAATTGANACCCCAATCGGNATGGTGCCTAGAACNGAAGATNTAGATGTCTCTGGGCTANAGCTNGGATCCGNNGCGCTNGAATCTTTGCTGGCAGTCGATCNAGACGAGTGGCGAAACGAATTGTCNCTCATCGAAGAACACTACGAANCGATCGGCGACAGACTTCCCANCGAGATGAGAGTTCAATTGGAACGACTTGCNGACCGTCTCGCTAGNTGACCGTCTCGCTNGCTGGCACTGCATCGTTGGTGAACGAGAGCCTTCCTACAAAAGNAGCAACGCTCGAATACCTAGGCCCATTATGAATAGCCCTCCCCAGCCGTAGAGTGCATGCAAATGTTCGCTCAGCTGGCTTCTGTAGCTGTAGAGAACTGCCACAGTGATTGCAGAGAGAACTCCGTAGAACACGTGGAAGGAACCAGCGTTTCCTTCGCCAGCGTTGAGGTAGGTAGCTGCCAGAGTTACTTGAACAAAAACCCAGAATTGGACAAAGGCGGTCAGGTGCCACAACAACTTATTTTTGAGTTTCGGTACCCTGATAGCTGCCAACGACCACGTGCCAACTGCTCCGTTTCCTATCACGAGCACCCAGCATGCAAGCAGGTGGAGCTTGCCGAGCATCAACGTCTCAATTCGTTTGGTCCGCGAGTAGGTGCACGAACATCGTCAGGTTCTGCGCGTCGCTGTGACCGTCGATGAGTTTCAACTCAGCCGGATTTTTGGCCGAATCATCGGTCATCGAAACGACATCGAGAGCTCTGAGGAGTCCCACTGGTGCTCCTTGATCGACCAAAGTCGCAACATCTCGGCCAATATGNCGACCTCGGANTCCGCGTTCTTGGATAAGTGAACGGATGANTATGCGAAGAATTGCACACGCCGAGGCGGGTGATAGCNCAATTATCGCTTGTGCTTCGGCGTAGAGAGGAACNAGGTTGCTAGGNAGGCCCGATGGGGCCGCCCCAGGTTCGAGTTCACGTTCTGATGTCAGGCCACCGCTCCTACATCGCGTAGTTTGATGATGTCGTCAGGGTCGTAACCTGCTGATCGCAGGACTTCATCCGTGTGTTGTCCTGGATGAGCCGGGGGTCCTTGAATCGTCTCCTGTGTCCGACTGAAACGGGGAGAGGGATTTGGTTGAGTCACGCCCGCCACCTCTGTAAATACCTCACGGTGTCTGTTGTGTGGGTGATCTGGTGCTTCAGCCAANGTCAATACAGGGGCAAAACAGACATCTGTGGCGTCCATTATTTCGCACCANTCNTCTCTCGTCTTCNTCATGAACACNGCNCTTATACGNTCCTTCAAGTCNGGCCACGAGGTTCTCACCATTTGCGAGGCAAAGTCTTCCTCCTGGTCNAGNCCNGTTAGACGCAATAGCTCNGAGTAGAACTGGGGCTCAATGGAGCCNATCGATATGTATCGNCCNTCGGCACATTCATAGACGTCGTAGAAATGNCTACCNGTGTCAAGCAGATTTGTTCCACGNTCNTCGTTCCANACACCTAGAGCTCTCATCGANTGGAACATCGCCATCAGACTGGCTGCTCCGTCGACCATGGCNGCGTCNACTACCTGGCCTTGTCCTGATCGCTGGGCCTCTACGACTGCGCATACCACCCCAAACGCCAGGAGCATGCCCCCTCCTCCGAAGTCACCCACGAGGTTGAGTGGGGGCACCGGTGCTTCTCCGTGGCGCCCAATCGGCTCGAGGGCTCCTGCTAGCGCTATGTAGTTGATGTCATGTCCGGCAGCCATCGCATACGGGCCTTCTTGGCCCCACCCTGTCATGCGTCCAAAGACAAGCCGAGGATTACGGGCGAGACACTCNTCGGGTCCGAGCCCAAGACGTTCCATGACCCCTGGCCGGAAACCTTCAATAAGGGCATCCGCTGTCTCGATAAGACGCAAAACAACCTCGACCCCCTCAGGATTCTTGAGGTCAACCCCGATTGATGAGCGCCCTCGTGCGAGAACGTCAATCGGCGGATTATCTGAATCAATGCCTGAGACGTTGCCTGCACGGTCGATTCTGATCACCTCGGCNCCCATGTCGCTGAGCATCATCCCGCAAAACGGTCCNGGNCCAATGCCTTGAAGTTCTATTACGCGGATTCCTTGAAGTGGACCCATACCAATCTCCCTACCTATTTCACAAACAATCTAGTACTTGACTACAGCATGTCCCAGATGACCGGCACTCTCACCAAAGTTGGTCCTTGTTGCGTCGTTCTGACGTTCTGTCGTATTCCAGGGCGTCGAAATCATCGGCAGCAGTCGCCTCTAACATTTGACCTGCAGATGGCACGTCNTNTGGANNCATCTGGTTATCCGCGTCCCATAGGCCNGAACGAACTANGGCTTTCGAGCATTGGAAATACNCNCGATCAACTTTTACTTCAACCACCGTTTTGGGCGACTTTCCNTCAATCGTGAAAGTCTCGAGCAAGTCTGNAAATACTGANATAGAAGCNCGACCATTGATNCGCATTGTTTCCCCTATCCCGGGGACTAGGAACAAAAGAGCTATTCGGTTATCGCTAAGAATATTCCGCAACGTGTCNAACCGATTGTTCCCTCTTCTATCCGCAAACTGGATGGTGTTCTCATCTACNACGCGAACGACACTGCCATTCTCACCCCGTGGCGAACAGTCGAGACCTTCCGATCCGGCAGTCGCCACCGCCATAAACGGTGCGGCCTCGATGAAGGCCCGATATTCCGAGTTCAGATGCGTTATTTCCTTACTGATCGACCGCGGCATGGCTGCACCATAGAGAGCCTCAAGCTGCCCTACGTCTGTGATTAGGTTTTCTGGATTCAATTTGCCCGTGCCACCAATCTCTGGAAGTCAGCTAGATAATGACGCCACAACGGTTCCGGAATATCGTGCCCCATTTGATCATGNATCACTAATTCTGCNCCGGGAATGAGCGCTGCAGTTGCTTCCCCTCCATCTAGTTGCACCAGTGAGTCAAGTCGGCCGTGGACAACCATCGTAGGAGTCGTGACCATAGGAAGTTCTTTTGCTCGCGAACCGGATGCCATGATCGCCAAGAGTTGCCAACTCTTGCCCTGCGGATGGTAGCAACGGTCGTAGGCGGACTCTTCAAGGGAGCGAGCCCAACTTTCGTCGTACAGTGACCCGCCATGAAGCCGCCGAGCTGCAACAGCGCTATTCACGACGTCCTCGCGATCATGGCCGACGGTCACCAGTTGGGCAGCTGACTCAGGAGTTGATTGACCAACGCCGGCTTCTCCAGTCGTCGACATGACCGTCGTCATGGAACGAAGTCGACCAGCGTGATTAATCGCCAACGTTTGCGCAATCATCCCGCCCATCGACATTCCCCATACATGTGCTCGCTCCACATCCAGTGCATCCATAACTGCGACACAATCGGCAGCCATATCAGACAGGTCATAGGCAGCGGTGAAATTCCTGACTGAGCGATCTCGGGACCAACTATCTATTAAGGCTTCCATGTTCGGAGAGTCACCTGAAGTTTTTGACGACATTCCAACATCACGATTGTCCATTCGAATCACATAGAAACCGGCGTCACGGAACTGCGAAACCCAGCCGGGCAAAAAATTTATTAACTGGCTCCCCAAACCGTTAACAAACAGGAGAGCCGGGTCGGTGCTGTCGCCGGAAGCCACATAGTGAAGTTCCGTTTCACCATTCCGGGCCATTCCTGCATTTTCTTGGGTCATCAGGGTCCTTTCTCGTCGAACGCTTCAAGTTGCTGATCCAATCGTTGTATTGCGTCCACCGTTCGTGATCCCCACCAAAAAAGATCTTGGCCATCGACCAGAAGAGTTGGCGCTATTGCCTCCAAGATATCTAGGTGCCGTTTCCCGAATGGATAGGGCTCGCTCGGCGCAAGGACNANGTCNGGTTCAGANGCCATNAGAGCTTCATCATCGAGTGTTGGNTATAGATCGTCNTGNTCAGAAAAGACCACATCAATACCTAGGTGATTTAACAANGAAACNCCATANGTGCCNGTNGTCANNGTCATCCAGGGTCGNCGCCAAATGGGGACAAANGCTTTTAGACCCCGACTTTTGCGTGGGGCGTCNAGAGAATAAGACCATTGAGCCCCAACTATTGATGCCAGCCGTCCAAGTTCGGTACCCACATCGGAGACAGATGTCACGTGCAATGACTCGACTTTGAGGTTACGACTCACGAGCTCCTGGTAGTCCTCCAATCGATTTTCTTCCCGGTCCAAGACAACCAGGTCAGGAGCCAGAGCCTCGATACCGACCAGGTCGGGGTCCTTTGTCCCTCCTACGTTTTCGAGGCCCG
>PAVP01000034.1 GCA_002713975.1 Acidimicrobiaceae bacterium
ATGTCACAGTCTCGTTATCCGAATTGGGAGGCCCTAAGAGACTCTGACCCGAGCTTCATTGACGAATACACCCTTGAGGCGCGGCTTGGTAGCGGTGGTTTTGGTGTCGTCTACGCCGCTACCGCTGCTGATGGTTCTCCTGTGGCGTTAAAGGTTCTACGACCTGAACTGTCCGACGATCCGGCTTTGCGCCGTCGCCTCGCCAGAGAGGCTGAAGCTTTGCGGCGAGTTGAAGGTAATCGCACCGTGCAAGTTCTTGACGTCGTTATTGATGACGATCAGACGTATCTAGTCATGGAGCGACTTGAAGGGGTAACCCTCGATGATCTGGTCAAAGACGAAGGGCCACTTCAAGCAGCTCCGCTGTGGTCGGTAGCTGAAGGTCTCATAGACGCTTTGGGTGACATTCACGCCGCGGGGGTTGTTCACCGCGATCTCAAACCATCGAACGTGATCGTGGGTCCAGATGGTGTCAAAGTTTTAGATTTCGGCATCAGTGTCATCGCTGAACAAACCAGCCTCACCCAAACAGGCGCTTTCGTCGGGACTGCTGCCTGGATCTCCCCCGAACAAATCAGAGACGAAGATGTCACAGAAGCAACCGATATTTTCAACTTCGGCCTCGTCATGGCATTCGCNGCCACCGGACGNCACCCATTCGGTACAGGTCGCAACGACGCGCTCATGTATCGAATCTCATCGGAAGAACCTGACGTAGATGATCTTGCTAGTCCACTCAAAGAGGCGTTATCGCTCTGTCTGCAACAAGANCCTCGTAATCGTCCATCGGTATCGGACCTCNCNNAATTTATTGNGTCCAAAGGANCNACAGAACTAACCACTACCNCGAAATTGGTGGGCCGCAAACTGGTGGCTGTGTGGGCGGCGATGATTNCTGTCGCNGCNATCGNCGGCATCGTGGTTTCACNGACCTCCGACACCGACNANNTANCCGCGAACCCNCCAACTCCTGCTGTCACGATCATCGCTTCCGAAGANNAGGCCGGCGACGCNACAGNCACTTCAGCAGAGTCACAGATCCAACCTGNAGNGGTTCAGCAACAATGNCAGGCCATCTCCGCNCAAAACGACGTCGAAATCGAGACCGCGGATAGTCGCTACCGGAATGTGATCCCGCGAGCAGACCACACCTCTGACTTCTTATTCGACAACCTGCGATATGAAGGCAACAACCCTGAAATGAGAACAGCCACCGAGACCGCAGAACCGCAGTTACCGACAGCCGAAGAAGTNGCGGGCAGATGGCGAACTCTGATTCAAATAACTAACGGAATGTTCGTGCTCCGCGATTCCCTGTTCAGTCAGCAAGATCACCCTTTTAAACACGGAAGTCCGTGCGCTCTGATGATGCCGCCGAACTGGATAACTTCAGCGGTACTGGTCCCCGACCCCACACCTATGGAACCTCCCCCAGTTGATGACGAAAAGGCGTGGCAAGAAACCAGAGACGACCCGTCGACTGTGTTCGGGTCGTTTCCACCCAGCGAAGACCTCCTCAACTANGCCTCCCAACTNTCCACGGACCAAGACCCAACATTGCAGAACCAAATAATTGCTGCACGCTCCACTATTCNATTGCTNGGTTCTTTCGCTNATGAACTTCTCCGAACCCGCGACGAGTCGGGCGCTGACGCGGTCATAGACCGTGGAGCCGAGCTGATCGCCGCCGGGGACAATACCTATTTCGGTGATGTGCGAGGTAAGGCGATCCCGCTTATGGGGGTTCGACCATCTGAAGAGGACACCAACGAAAATAAGGGTTTCTGTATTCAGGGGTTGCAAGCCTTAGAAGACGCATGCGACAAGATCATTGAAACAGTTATGCGGCGGCGACTTATCGACGGAGATTTAGCCCTCCAATACAGGTACCGATACCCATTTGACCTGTCATCTCCTACGGAGAGACTTCAAGCCGTGACGACACTCTCTCGTGTTATTCCACCTGACGCTCCCCCGGGCGGAGATGTCTGGCTTTGGATCTGGGGCGGCCGCGACACCGATATTTACTCCATCGACGTATTCGAAGAGGAACTCCAGTCCGAAGAGATAGATCTGAACCGCCTCAAGTTCTACGCAAAACCTGCGTCTGAGATCAGAGGGAACAGCGCTGCTGAACAATTCGAGAGTCTCATCGACAGTTATGACGGCTACGGGGTGGCGCTAAGCGTTAACACCGATGCGTTGGGCGTATCAAAATGGATGCAATAGACGTAGTTGGCGGAATTGAAACCTGACTGGTTGAATCCCATCAGTGACTTAGATGGATCGATCGAAGAGACCGCTATCGAGATACTTCAAACCGCTATCGCAGTTAAAGGTCACGACTGATGAATCTGGACCCAGTTCGTTGGCGAGTTGGACAGCGGCGCACACGTTAAGGCCGGTAGAAGTGCCGCACAACAAGCCTTCCTCGACGGCTAATCGTCGGCACATTTCCATAGCTGCGGTCTCGTCCACCATCCGAATTTCCGTGCAGCGTTCACGGTCAAGGAACGGTGGTTCGAACCCGACTCCTATACCTTCAACTCGGTGTGGGCCTCCCACACCGGTCGTCAATAGCGGAGATTGTGCTGGTTCGAGCGCGATCACATCTGGATGAACTCCTTTACCATCAAGCCCATTNACCGCACCCATAAGAGCTCCGCCCGTGCCAACCCCAGCACAAATGACGTCAACGATCCCGCCAGTCTGNTCAGCNATCTCNACACCCATTGGTTCATANCCCACTAACACGTCNNGNGAACCAAACTGATCGGTGTAGAAACAGCCTTCCTCTGAAACCAGTTNTTGTGCNCNGCTCTTCATGCGNCCNATNAATTCAGGTGTGATCGCNCCNCCTTCACTTTCNTCAACAATGACTTCTGCCCCNTATGCNCGCATCGAACTCAACTTCGCCTCNGAAAACGCGTCGGACGAAACTGCNANAAACCTCAAACCGAGCCGNGCNGCNACAAAAGCNAGTGCTGTGCCGGTGCTTCCACCTGTGTACTCAACGACCCTGTCNCCCGGNTGGACGTCACCCCTTTGAATGGCTCGTCCGAGAACCGCAACCGCCATGCGGTCCTTGTAACTTCCCGTCGGGTTGACCGACTCCATCTTGAGCCACACCGTCCCNCATCCATCGGGAACAACATTATTGAGTTGCACCAGTGGGGTCCCACCCACCGACTCTGACAAGACAGTGTCTGTTACATGCACGGAACCAAATGTAGTGGCGGCCACCGAGAGGCGAGACGATGACACCTCAGTTGCTAATCATCATCCCTTACTGTGCTCAATGAAAGAAGCTCAATNGTTTCCCTTTGGGCATTCAATGTTGGTTCNGTACGCGCNAAGTCGCCATCGTCTCCGTCGCGTAGCAACCCGATCGGGTTGCCCTGCTCCACGAAACCNAGATATGGGCCCCCGAAGTCNTAACCGATGAGACGTTGCAACTGTTCAGGGAAATGCCGTGCAACCTCCGGCGGCGAAGAAAGCACCTGATTTTCCTCCTGGCGAAGCCAACCGAGGCTGTAGTGGAGTCCCATTCCGGTGCGCACAGCGTCTGTGCGGTTTGCTTCGCTGCCGTGCCAAACACTGCTCGTGTACATCAAGAGGGAGCCTTTTGGCATCACCGCTTGCACAAGCTCATGAGCTTCGGGTGTGCGTTCTTGCGGCCAGCGATGTGAGCCAGGGGCGACGAGGGTGGCACCGTTTTCTTCGGTGAAATCGGTGTAGGCCCAGAACGCGGCGAGGGTCATCGGTGGCGCCGGGTGCCGGATCGGGTAGATCTCACCATCGCGATGTATCTCTTGGCGCACCTCNCCCGGCATCAGTTCGACGAGCATCGTGACGTGCAATCTGTANTTCACACAGTTAGGGCCAAGCACCCCATCGCACACCGCGAGCAGTAACGGATCTATCGCCAACTCACAACACATCTCTGATTTAGTGAGNAATCCNTTACGTCGCCTTGAGGTCCTTCCCGCNAACTCNGTNCNNCCCAACGGCGCNGNGTCGAGGTAGGGCTGGAGTTCTGAATGAAGTTGTTGCATGCGAACGTCATCAACATGGTGTTCAACGATGACACAACCGTTCGAGTCAAGCTCTGCGACAAGTGCTGCTGCCGAAACGTTTCGGTCGAAGGTGGTAATGGCTGGGANCTCGGTCACCCAGATGACCCTACTCTTTGCGAACTGGCGCAACGCCATCAACACCGGACCGGCATCAAGGCTCAAGATTGCGGCAGTTACCGAATGGCTAAATGTCAGCTTCTAGCGTTTTACCGCTGGAAGCTTCAAGGCTGTCGCAGCCGCCAATGCAACAACTACAGCCAAATACAGGAACGTGGACTTAAACGAGCCTGCGTCTGCGGTACTTCCGATAATGGCGACAGCAACAGAAATACCGATGGCGCCCGACAGTTGCCGAGATGTTTGGGTAACGGCACCTGCCACACTGAAATCAATTGGGTCGACTTCAGTTACAGCCGCTGCCGCTAACAGTGTTGGGCCCGAACCTATTCCGAGTCCCATCAACAACAAAGCGGGAAATACGTCAACATAAAAGGTCGGGTTGTTACCAGCGTTTTGGTAAAGCCACAGGCACCCGAGGATGAAACAACACATACCAGGAACAGCTACCCGACGATGCCCGAAACGGTCCGCTAACCGACCAGAGAAAAGAGCAGTTGTGAAAGCCATGCCGGCNAGGACGCTTATTCCGAAACCCGTCCTGACTGTTGAGTAATTCGCGATTTCGGTCAGATAGAGAACGACCGTCAACATTGATGAGAAGAACCCAAGCCCAAACAAAAACAGTGCGAGGATCGCTATTCGGAACGAATNTATTGCCAGTAATGCCCGGGGCAGAACTGGATCTGCATGCTGAGTGATGCGGTAAGTGAGAAACGTCACTCCAATAATCGTGCAGGCGACCAAGACAAGGATCCCTGGCGATGCCCATCCCCATTCGCTTCCTTTAACGATCAACAGGGCTAACCCCGCGGTGGTTGCGGTAATGAGGACCGAACCGACGAGGTCTGGGCGCTGCGCTGCGGGGTCGCGGTCACTCTCAGGNAATACGCGCGCACCCCAGATCAGAGCACCGATNCCGATCGGGATNTTAAGAGCGAATGCCCAACGCCAAGAACTGAGNTCGATAACGAAACCACCGATTATTGGACCAACGACCGAAGAAAGAGCCAANGTCGAACTCCANATCGTTACCGCAGTTGCNCGACGTTCAGCNGGCCAGGCAGCTATCGCTATNCCCAGAGATGCNGGAGCNGCCATTGCCGCTCCGATACCAATAACNCCTCGAGCGGCAATCAATAACGAAACAGTAGGTGCAAGAACTAACAGAGCCGTCCCGANAACCAAGCAGATGAANCCGCCGTTGAGTACTCGAACACGTCCAAAACGGTCNGCNAAGCGNCCACTTACGATCAANGCNCCTGCATAGGTGAGCATGTAAAAAGTTAGAGACCANGAAATGTCCGCTGTGCTCGCAGACGCGAAACTCTCCTGAATATTNGGGATAGCGACATTAGTGATTGATAGGTCAATCCCGATCACAAAGTTTGTTAGGCACGTCGCAACAAGAATCTTCCATGCGGTAGACGAAACTTTGGTTAGTTCGGGCGAACGATCTTCAGAGGTCACTACTTTGATGATAGCCACTACCGAGGGCTGGACCTAGGCAAACCAACTGAGGTCCTCGGTTCTTTGTTNGCNCCGTTCTAGCTTGGTCAAATGCGTCGGATCCACCTACGAGTCNTCACCTTNTATGTGTTCACTTTGACTGTTCTGGGTTGCGGCAATAACTCAAGTTTCACACCATCAGAAACCGGCCTGACCGACGTTCAACGGACCTGGTGTTCCGAACACGCAGAGGCTCACGGTGAGGCTGCGTCATCGCTTGGTATCCCCTTTNTTGGGGATTACATACGGGCTTCAAGTGAAACACNGGGGTCAGAAATCACGGATCTTGAGCCACCATTTCTCGCGATCCCCTCCGGTAACGACGAGTCTCTGACGTACCGCCTCCAGTTTGAGAANCGCGAAGACTTCGACCGCGCTTGCCAAGCGGCTATCGACGCCGCCAACTAGCCCAGCCGCCGGTGGGGCGGGGACCGTTCAACTTGTGAGAGAGTTTTCTCAAGGGGGAACTCATGCCAGCAAACGAGAAAGTCGTAAAAGCGTTTCTATATGGCGCAGATACCAGTGTTTTCAGTGACGAAGGAAAATTGATCAACCTGCTACCTGAGCCAATTCCGTTCGGAGGGATCTACGTAGGACCCGCAGGCGCAGACGAATATGTGAGTCTGATTCAGAACAACATCAGACTTGGGCACCTCAAAGCCCACGAGATAGTCAACGACAANGACCGAGTGATTGTCATTGGAAGCGAAAGCGGACATTTCTTACACAACGATCAGCCATANGAGATGGATTGGGTTCACGTGAACACNGTGGTTGACGGAAAGATCATNGAAATGCGGGAATACAACGACACCGCCGCGTTGCTTCAGGCNTACAACGCCCCGTCATCTCAATAAACCANACGAGAAAACGNNGGNCCACAGNCACACNGGTCCGANNAGGTCGACCGGNCTGTTTGNTAGCCATCTAAGCTCGCCNCATGACCGTCGACCCCAAAAAAAATGTCGCTGCTGAGGTAGCTGCAGCAGCTGACACCATCGTTGATCTTTCTCATCAAGTNTGGNACAACCCAGAGATCGCCTTTGAGGANTATGAAACAGCTGCGATGACATCNCANGTATTAGCTGNAGCCGGGTTCGAAGTCGAAACTGAGATCACNGATTTNCCAACNGCGTGGAGCGCCACCTACGGAACNGGCGANTTAACTGTCACCATCTGCGCCGAACTTGATGCACTNCCNGATATTGGTCANGCCTGCGGTCACAACATCATCGCGGCCGCNGGAGTCGGGGCCGGTCTTGCGCTCCAAAACGTGGCGGACGATCTGGGGCTCACCGTTCGAGTGCTCGGAACTCCTGCCGAAGAGCAAGGAGGAGGCAAGATTTTAATGCTGGAGAGAGGTGCTTTCGATGGCACAAATCTGGCAATGATGGTTCACCCCGCACCCACTGAGGCCGACCAGTTCCCCACACTCGCCATCTCTCAATGCGACTTCCACTTTCATGGTCGAACCGCTCACGCATCTGTGACACCTCATATGGGTGTCAATGCGGCAGACGCTATAACCGTGGCCCAAGTCGGATTGGGTCTNCTNNGACAGCANCTCGATCCTGNCGACCAAGTNCANGGCATCGTCACCAAGGGAGGAGAAGCTGCCAACATTGTTCCCGGNAGCGCCTCCGCACGCTACTTCTACCGGTCAACNGACCTTGAAGCGCTNTCTCGACTTGAACCNCGGATCAGAGCCTGTTTCGAAGCGGGAGCNACAGCAACAGGAGCAACCTTGGAAATCGAGTCGTTGGGNCCGCCCTATTCAGAGTTCGTCCACGATCTCGATCTCGTCGANAAATACCGGAAAAACGCTGAAACCCTTGGCCGGACCTTTGACACCNCACCTCGTAAGGGCGCAGGGTCCACCGACATGGCCAACGTGTCNCTTCTCATGCCGACAATCCATCCGATGTTAGGGCTCGACTCAGGGTCAGCNGTGAATCATCAACCCGAGTTNGCTGCCTACTGTCGAACACCTGTCGCCGATCAAGCCGCACTTGANGGAGCGGTAGCGATGGCCTTAACAGCAGTGGACGCTGCGACAGATGACAGCACCAGAACTCGTTTATTGAAACAAGAGACCTCTTACAGTCAAATAGAGCAGTACCCCTGGACCTTCTAGACGACGTGGGTCCGAGGTGGGCTCATCGACCTCGGGGTGGTCNTTTGTCTTTTGTTAGGGTCTTCCGCTAAGGCAACAACAACCAAGGTGGCAAACATGGCCNTATACATGATTCATTGGAAACTTACTTCCGACACAAAAATGGAAGCAGCGACGAATTTTGGACAGATGACAGAAGCGGACGATGACGCCGACAGTGGTGACGTCAATATGCTCGGTCGCTGGCACGACTTTGCCGGCGAACAGGGCTGGGCAATTTGCGATTCACCNACAGTCACTGATGTTCAAGCATGGCTATTTAACTGGGGTTCCCTCATTAGCTCTGAGATCACTCCAGTTCAAAACGACTCTGAGATTCGGGCGATGTTCCAAGCCAAACTGGGATAAACACAGTTTGCTCCAAGAATGCAAGGCCGCCCTTTCGGGGCGGCCTTCAGCAGCTTTAGGTGACTCACTTGATCTTGCCCACCAAGAAACTTATGTGGCAATGCCGCATCTGCGGCGGTCCCGCCACAAGACAGTCCCATGATGAGAAGCACCACCAAAGTAATTAGACAAAATTCGGTCACTAAATTCACTGACTACGGGAGTGTCGGGTGCATAGGCCTGCCAGACTGTGCCCATGAGTTCCTGTTTGCTGCTCGCACTAGCTGTCTTCGGTCTTGGTATGTGGGCAGGAAGGCGCCCAACATCGGACACCCAACCCGACACTGATGACGGAACACCTATCGAATTAGATGATCCGCCTTGGAAGCAACGTTTCGAAAGACCCTGGAGCTGAACCATCCGAGAAATCGGACGGTCTCTATCTAGCCGATCGTAGACCTAGTGCCTGCGATTGATTGCTAGAACCTTTGTCGTCCGCTACGTCTGCTTATGAGAGCCGCAGATGGAACGGCTGCTGGATCGATGAGATGACTGTTCCTTCGATTGGTGGGACCGGTCCCAGAGACTCGAAGGTCTGGTATCTGGTCAGCAAAGCGTCGAGAGCGAGGCGCGCTTCAAGGCGGGCTAAGTGGGCTCCCAGGCAGTGATGGAGACCCCATCCAAAGGTCAGATGCGGATTGGGGTCACGATCGAGCATTAGCTGTCCTGGGTTGACAAAAAAATCAGGGTCGTGGTTTGCGGCAGCGACGCACAGTAGGACGTTGTCACCCACTTCAAGAGTNCGNCCNCCTCTTTCGTGNGNGACNGCGACCTTTCTGTACATGCTCCGCGTCGGNCCAAGCACGCGAAGAAACTCTTCGAGAGCTGTTTCTTTGTCNCTNACNCGTAGTTGTTCGANCAGCTCAGGTCGACTCGNGAGTAANCCCATCGTGTTCATAAGNAGCGACGTTGTTGTTTCNTGACCGGCNAACAAAATGAGGGTGCANGCGCCNACTAGTTCAAGNTCAGACAATTCGTCGCCTGCTCCCTCNACCAGCANGGTCATCAAGGTNCCGGAAGGNTCAGAACGTTCGCGGTCGATCAGCTGTTGAAAGAACTCGCTGAATTCTCCGGCCGCNGCGGTNGCTTGCTGAGGCGCAGTCACATGTGGATCGGTGGCAAACACGATTGTCGCCAAGTCATCGGACCAACCTTGAAACCGGTCTCTTTCTTCAGCTCGAACTCCGAGAACCTCTGCGATCACCCATGCAGGGAGTGGTCCNGCGAAGTCTTTCCGCACATCGATCTCTCCGGTCAATTCATCGACGATTTCTTCAACAACTCGACTGACGGTCTGTTGAAGGCTCGCGACTCGCCTTGGTGTGAACACATTGCGTAATGGATCTCGAAGATGTGTGTGGAGCGGTGGGTCACGAAACACCATCCAGCCGCCTAAAAGTTCCACCACTTTCGCGAAGCTTGACGGGCGATGTTGTGCCACCCGTTCTAGGGGCGTGACTCTGTCGGCTGAAAGTAAATTTCCGTCGCGAAAGGCTTCGCTGAGCTCTGAATGACCAAGAATTACCCATGCCCGGTGAGCGTTACTCCATTGCACCGGTCCCAAGTCACGGAAGCGAGACCANTAGGCGTGTGGGTNCTCNANACTGGCGGGATCATTGAGGTCAATACCGCTCATTTAACTCATCCTAGTTCGGGAACCTCCGCTCCTTGGGTTCGATTCCGGTAGGTCCAAATGAGAAGTCGGCTGCTACTCGGCACTCAAAGAAATGTGACTAGAAGTCAACTGCGTGGAAGTTCGGACCAAGGTAATTCGCGTTGTTCTTTCTCACCGGGCTCTCTCGGCAACCCGAGCACTCTTTCCCCCACAATATTTTTCTGAACTTCGTCACTGCCGCCGGCAATTGATTGAGCGGGAGTGAACATTGAATAGGCGTGGAAAAGACCGTCGGTTGGGGCGTCTTCGCCGTAGAGCATCCCGTGCGCTCCCATCGCTTCGAGTCCTACATCGCGAATCTCTCGTCCCATATCGGACCCAAGAAGTTTTAGGGTGGAAACCTCGGGACCTGGCTGGCCTCCTGATTTGATTTTCGCTGCAGCGCGCATGCCGGACCATTTGGAGGTTCGACGCATTTCGAGAATTCTTGCCAATGTCTGTCGGACTTGTGGGTCTTTTGTGGCGTCGAATTGCGCTGTCACATCGTCGAGAACCTTTGTAACTCCTCCACTTAAGGCGAGAGAGAACCCATCGTTTTTCGAGGAAGCTGTTGCACCATATTGACGAACACTCATAGTGAGGTCGATCGCGCCAAACGCCGCAGTTTCTCCCATTCCGGCGTTATCAGGGTCACGTTCGTGTGAGAGTGTTGTCATGGCCACGCGCCAGCCATCACCAAGGTCTCCTAAACGGTCGCTTTCAGAAACTCGGGCGTCGTTTAAGAAGACTTCATTGAATGCGGCGTCTCCTGTCATCTCCCTGAGCGGCCTCACATCGACACCCTCTTGCTCCATGTCAATAAGGAAGTATGTGATACCTCGATGCTTCGGTTGTTGTGGGTCAGTTCGAGCTATGAGGATCCCGTATTTCGCCCATTGGGCCCCTGAGTTCCATACTTTTTGGCCGTTAACTACCCATTCATCGCCGTCGCGACTTGCTCGTGTTGCTAACCCAGCCATGTCTGATCCTGCGCCGGGTTCTGAAAATAATTGGCACCAAATGTCGCTGCCGTTCACTATTCGCGGAAGGTATTTCGTCTGTTGTTCTTCGGTCCCGTAATGCATGATCGTCGGAGCAGCAAGAAAGGTTGACACGCCGTTTGGTGGGCCAAACGCCCCGGCGTCCCGTCGAGCTTGTAGCGCAGCCTTTGTAGCCGCAGAAGATAGGCCCCTTCCGCCGAACCCTTCTGGCCATGACGGGAACGCCCATCCAGAGTCCGCTAGGAGTTGCCACCAATCGCCGAGAGGCATGTCCTGATCCCAATATTGCGCAAACCATTGCGCAGCATCTGCTTTAACAGCTTCTGGGTTAATTAATGTCACGACTCCATCTTAAGACAGTGTTCCACGGTGAATCATGTCGCCTGATCCGAAGCCCGGTTGAGTTCTACACGGTCATCTTCGAAGAAGTTCACCACCGGATTCGGGGGCTCGCATCTGTGGTTGGGTGATTACTCGACCCTGCGGCATTCTAAGAAAATAGGAATCTATTCAGGGCGAGACCCAGGGTGGTAAAGAATACGAACACAGCGATACCAACTCTCGCACCGTACTTACGGTAAAGAAACACCGTCAGCGACCAACGGCTGATGTAGTTAGGGTCGTGCAGTTGTTTGAGTTTGGCCGTTAAAGCCAGGCACGGACATCCCATGAGTCCGATCTGCAAAGCAACTGTTGTGACTACGATCGAAACATATAATTCGCCGGTAAACCGGGCCGACCCCCAGATCACCAATGCGATGACGAACGGCATATGTACAAGGTCAATGAGATGTCCGAGTGCCCAATAAACCTTCGTGTCGATGCGGCCTTTTCTCATTGAAAAAGCATTGCCCTTCAAACAAATACGATCGCCAAAATACAGAGCGACAAGACACTCATCGCGGGAGCAGCTTTCTTGGGACGATCACCGACGCGAAAGTGCATTCCGATGGCTCCTAGCATCAAAATACCAAGAAGGACTGCAGCGGGTCGCACGATTGCATCTACCCACAGCCCAATAATCAGTAGCAGAGCCAAGGAAATTTTTGCAGACCCGACAAAGTAGACAGTTCTTTTAGGGAATCCGTAGACATCGAATTCTTCGGGCAGGTTTTTTGCCTCACCGCCGCGATATTCGGTTTCTTTGTTAAACCTAAGGATCCAGACATTCAGAATCCACAGCGCTGCTCCGATTTGGCCAAGTGTTCCAATTACAGACATAGTCGGAGCATAACGGCATTCATTTCTGAGGACTCACGGTCTTTGAGGGCTCCGATTATTTGATTTATTGAGGTTCGTCCCTCGATTGGTCGACCAGAAAAACCTTCGAACTCTGAGTATTTGAAAGACCGTTAAACCAACTTGCGTCGATGGCAGAAGATACCAACGGTCTCCGGGTAGAACGTCAATCTTGTTGGCGTTTGCGTCTCGCCTCGCGGCCTTGGATCCACGGTATGACGCCGCANGCNCNNACGGCCAAGAGCATCACAATAAATAGAAATGTTTGCACCGGGTCGACTCCCCTGCTGTCCTTTTACTCTCTATCGTTCGCCGCTACTCCTCGCGCCGATCTCCAACATTTTAGGCGAGCGAAAATGAAAGTAGTTCGAGAAAGTCATTGTTGTCGTTGCGNGCGCCGCATNGCTGAAACCCTGAGATATAGAGTTACCAGCATCNAACAAGACCGAAGAACNGCTAGGCGCAAGTCATGAAAATAGGGTGGGCGTCGATGGGGGATCTTTTACAAGATCCTATTACTGGCCAACTGATGTCCCAGGCCGACCGTCACCGAATGTTGGTCGAAGGAGCAGTGACGGCAGAACAAGCAGGGTTTTGGAGTGCGTCNCTCGGCGAGCATCATTTTTGTGACTATGTGGTTTCTGCTCCGCCGGTAGTTCTGGCGGCAATTGCCGAACGAACCTCAGAAATTCGACTTGGAACCGCTGTCGCGTTAGGCGCGAATAACGACCCGATTCGCCTCGCAGAAGATTATGCAACATTGGACGTTCTTTCGGGAGGTCGAGTNGAGCTGGTCGTTGGTCGCGGCAATCTGTATGAACACACCTACGACGCGTTCGGTCAAGATCCGGAGCTTTCGCGACCAATGTACGAAGAGCGGGTCAGTCTGCTAGTCGACGCACTACGAAACGAACAGTTGGATTGGTCGGGGGAATTCCGACCCCCGTTTCATAACTACACAACCCAACCGCGACCACTTCAAGATCCTCTNCCAATNTGGGTAGGAGGGGGCAGCTCGNTTGAGTCCGCNGAGTATGCAGCAAAGATGGGANTACCTCTTATGCTTCCGGGCATTTTTGGGCCCCCAAAAATCTTTATCCCGTTAGTGGANCGATATCGGCAAGCTTGGGAAGAACANGGACATCCAAGCCAAGACTGTCTAGTCGGAACTATTGCTCATACCTTTATGGCGGACTCGAGCCAGGAAGCATTCCGCATCAGCGGTCCTCGCTTNAAGGNGTACATGGAATGGGTCCGAGACCTGTTGCGGTTGAGCACTCCATCACTCGGNGACCTCATCAGAGAAACCGATCTCAAACAAATGACTGAACGGGGCCCAACCGTATGTGGAAGCCGCGAAGAGGTACTCGACAAGATGTCCCTCTACCGCGAGACCCTAGGGTTGGATGCGTACCTCTTGATGTGTGATCTAGGCGGAATGCCCGCTTCTGAACTCACCGAAACACTCTTCGCGTTCGGATCGGAGATCCTTCCCGAATTCACCCAATAGTTAACTCTGCCAAATCATGAGTACTCGATGAGAAGCACGGTTCCTCATGAAATCTTGAGGGAACCTATGCAAGAATCCACCGATCATGAGCGACGCGCCGGAGGCTGACCCCCGCCAACAAATCATTGACGCCAGAAAGCGTTCCCTCGCCGGCTGCTCCAACGCCCGAAACGCTATTGCCCTCCTAGCNGATANAAACTCATTCACCGAATACGGCTTACTCGCAGGCCACACAACAGCTGTCGATGATGACGGTCCTTCNGACGGNGTGGTCNGCGGAGTTTGCGATATCNACGGTCACCCAGTGGTGGTTGCAGCCCACGATCGTTCGGTTGAAAATGGAACTCACAGCGAACGNAACATGCGCAAGTTGGCGAAACTCATCACCATTGCCGTCACGAACCGCTGGCCGCTCGTGTTGTTNATTGAAGGTGACGGGTCACGACCCACAGATCCTCGCCCGGTGCCACCAATCGTCAACTACACCCGCGCNCGTTGGGACGTATTGGAGGGTTTAACCNAGATGTCGGGGTGGGCTCCTACAGTCGCNGTTGCNGTGGGNCCGACCTGCGATAGTCATGCGGCGATGACTTTTCTTTGCGACCTGATTATCGCCACACCAGACGCCGANTTCGGAAGCAACATCGNCTCTGGTGAATCTCTNNCATCGGACATTGCGGCANCTCGGGGCGATATTGATGTACTGGTTCAAGANGTTGAAGAAGCGGTGATCGCAACTCGACGATTTCTTGATTACTGGCATGACGACATCCCNGACTTCGCTGCCAGCGAATCCGNTTCGACCATTGCACAAATCGTCCCAGATAACCGTCGACGGGCCTATGACATGCGCAAAGTGATTGCAGCATTCGCCGATAAAGACAGTGTTTTTGAGGTCGGCGCAGCCTGGGGGGAGTCGCTGATCACCGCATTCGCGCGCGTTGAGGGAAGATCCGTCGGCATCTTCGCTAACCAACCACTATCACCTCGCGCCGGCGCGATAGACAGCGCCGCCGCCGACAAAGCAAGCAGATTCGTGGAATGGTGCGACACCTACGCGTTGCCTCTCATCTCATTCGTTGACAACCCCGGGTACATGGTCGGCCCCGACGCGGAGCGAGAGGGAATTGCACGCCACCATGCCCGTCCTCTGTCAGCTATTCACCACCGAACGGTGCCCCTATATACGGTTCAACTGAGAAAGGCATACGGTCTTGGACCTTTCGCTATGTCGGGCTACGGTGCCAGCCGCAATATGCCCGAACTGCGCGTTGCCTGGCCAACGGTCGAGAGCGGCGGGATGAGTCTCGAAGGCGCCGCCTATCTGGTCAAGCGAAAAGAAATTCGTGATGCCGCAGACGCCGTCACAGCAAGAACAATCCGAGACCAGTACGCAGAGGAAATGCGAGATGTCGCCTCAGAGGTGCGCGCCGGACGAACATTTTCCTTCGATGATGTGATCTTGCCTGAAGAAAC
>PAVP01000035.1 GCA_002713975.1 Acidimicrobiaceae bacterium
ATGTCTTAATTGCTACTCACCATTGGCCTCGCTTCGGAACAGAGGATCTGAGAGAATTTTTGGTGAAGCAACGCGATGTTTATCGTTGGATGCACGATCAAACAATGGGATTAGCGAACCGCGGTTGGACACCTAATGAAATAGCGGAAGAGCTAGAGCTTCCTAATTGTTTTTCGTCGGACTCTCATGTCCAGGGCTATTACGGAACAGTCAGCCACAACGTCAAATCCGTCTACAACAAATACTTAGGCTGGTACGACGCCAATCCGGCGCACTTAAATCCTCACCCCCCCAAAAAGACTAGTGAGAAGTATGTGGAGTTCATGGGTGGCCCCGACAAAGTGCTGCGCCAAGCACGACACAGTTTCGAAGCCGGTGATTATCGTTGGGTAGCCCAGGTGGTGAACCACCTAGTTTTTGCCGATCCATCACACCAAGAGGCAAGAGAGCTGCAAGCTGATGCTTTCGAACAATTGGGGTATCAAGCCGAATCCGGAACGTGGCGCAATGCGTACCTTTACGGGGCACACGAACTTCGCAACGGATCTCCCAACATCACTGTTGGTCGGGGGCGACAACTTGCCCACGCGATGACCGCTGAGCAGCTGTTCGATTCGATAGGCGTCCGACTGGCCACCTCAGCAATCTCCGACTTAGAGATAACAATCAACTGGACCTTCTCCGACCTCAAAGAAAAGCACGTTCTTGGTATTTCAAATTGTGCAATACATCATCTACCTGATCGTCATGTGAGCGACGCCATAGCAACGGTGACCCTCACTCGCCACGTCCTGGCCGACGCGTTAGGGGGTGTCGCATCATTTTCGGATTCGTTAGACCAGGGAAACATCATGGTCGACGGCGATCAATCCCTGGTTCTAGAACTATTTGACCTTCTGACAGAGTTCCGTCTTTTCCCGATCATTGAACCTCACGGCGATCAGGGGCAGTAACGACCAGAGCCACACAAACCAGCACCACTCCCCCGGACATGCCCTGGAGCCAAGTAATGGGTTCATCGTGTATCCACCATGCGAGCCCCACAGCAACCAGATGCATGGTCAGTATGTAGAGAGATGATCGAGCAGCTTCTAGATGGCCATGCAGCCAGGTCATTAAGACATGTCCAAAGACACCAGTAACGAACGCAACGACCGAAATCCACAACCAATCGGCTCCTCCAAACTGAGCCCAATCAGATCGATCAGCCAACAACAAAATCGGAACGATTGTCGAGAGGAATGACCAGATGTTGATGCCAGCCATCCATTCGATTGGATCTACTTCATCGTCAACTCTAGCTAGTCGTGTTAAAACGAAATAAAGCGTGAACGTAGCTAATGCAAGCGCCGCGAACCCTATACCGAGCCATGAGGATCGCACCTGCGAGCCCGCACCAAGGATGACCCCAACAGCACCGACAACCCCAAACAGGGTGAACGCAAGTTGCCGACCAGATGGGTATTCCCGAAACAGCGGTCCGGCAAAAACTAAGAGAAGCGCTGGCTGCATCGCAATGACCGTCGACAAAACCGAGACTGTTGCTTCTTGAAGAGCCGAGAAAACAAATATGAGATTGAAGCCGAAAGACAAACCTGGCAGCGCTGTCGCAAGAAGAATCTTGCGCGACAAAACGCGCCCCCTCGCTGCCAAAACAACAAGGAGCAGCGGTGATGAGATACCAAAACGGACAAAGGTTCCAATGAGCGGCGGAGCGGTCACCAGTTTTGTAATCGGTGGCCCTAATCCCCACACAACGACGACAACCGCCATCACGATCAAAGGAAGCGAGCCGCCTGACCCAGACTTTCTTATCTCCAGCTGGTTGTCACCAATTTCGCTGACTGAAAAAACGGTCGGCCGTCGAGTAGCTCCTGAGTTCAACTCCAAGCCACTCCAAAGGCATCATCGAAAGCAAGCGTTTCCGGAGTTTGCCTAGTAATTGTGCCGTGGCCCGTGCCAACTGGATAACCCAGTGGAACCATCGCCAGAGTCGCCCAGCCATTCGGAATTTCTAAAGCTTCCTTGACCTCATCTTCAGCCAAACAGTGCAGGGTCGTCAGCACACAGCCCAGACCTTCGGTGCGAGCGGCCAACATTGCATTCTGCACCGCTGTGTATACCGAACCTCCGCCGACCATCGAAATTCGATCTAATTTCGCGTCGGTAATAGCCATCATTTTTGGGTCAGCTACGAACATCAAGATCGACGGAGCTTCTTGCAGGTGATCTGCTAAGTAGTCACCAGCCACTCGATTGCGGCGCGCTTTTTCGGCTTCGCCCGCCGGCAGCTGTTCGATCCTTGCGTCGTAGCCCTTCGCATACCGGTACCAAGCCGGTCGATAGATATCAGCGAGCGCCTTTTTCCGTTCTGCACTGGTCACAACTATCACGCGCCACGGTTGCATATTGCCACCCGTGGGAGCCCACGCCGCCGCTTGCAACACTCGATTCAATACATCCTCGGGGATGGGGTCGGGGCGAAGTCGGCGCACCGCACGCAATGTGCTCATCATCTCGTAGATATCGTTCATGCTCTAATCCTTACAGCCAAGTCGTCCACTCATCGACAACCATCCGGTCGCTTCTGAGGCTATTAACAGGTTTTGATTCGTCGCGTCTACCTATTGCCATTCCACAAAACAACATCTCTTGTGCCGGTGCACCACAGAACTCTTGCACATCTGACCAATGGTTAGCCCAAGCTTCCTGCGGGCACGTATCCAAGCCAGCCTCGACGGCCAACAACATAAACGTCTGCAAGAACATCCCCAGATCAGACCATTGTGCTGCGCCCATATTTCTTTCGATGAAACAAAAGAACGCTGCAGGTGCCCCAAAAAAATCAAAATTTCTCGCTAAGTGAGCAAGTCGAGCCGGCTTGTCCTCGCGAGGAATGCCAAGCTTTTCGTACATCGCCTCACCTAACTCATATCGATTAGTTCGGTACGGTTCTTGAAGACTGGGCGGGTACACCGGGTACTCGGAATCTCCTGGTTTGCGACTCGAGATGAACGATCGAAAGCGTTCCATAGAGTCTCCATTAATCACGTAGACCCTCCAGGGTTGAACATTCCCGCCGGAAGGCGCCCGAGAGGCAACCTCTAAAAGGTCTTTAATTTGTTCGTCAGTCACGGGGTCAGGAAGAAAGGATCTGATTGATGCTCTCCGCTGCGTTGCTTCGGTGACATTCACTTTGTTAGCTCCTGGGATTGAAGGACCCCACGAGTGTGCCCTAAAGCAAAGCTCGCTGCTCAGGAACTTCGCAAAGTCTCGGTAGCCCCATCGACAGAAAGTACTTGTCCTGAAACATGACGACCCGCTGGGGAGGCCATATAAACCACGGCCCCGGCAATATCTGCCGCATCCATGAAGCGGCGCATCGAAACTTGGCGTTCGTACCCATTGCGGAGCACAGATTCATCCACGCCCGTAGCGACCGCCTCTCGCGCTATCACCTGATTCATTCGAGGACCTCCAACAGACCCTGGGCAGATCACGTTCACCCGAATGTTGTCCTCACCTAATTCCATGGCCCAGCTCCGTCCAAGACCAACCAACGCCCATTTAGATGCAACATACGGTGACCGATACGGGTAAGGAAAAATTCCTGCAGTTGAAGCCAGGTTGACTATCAAACCGCCACCTGAAGCTCTTAACAATGGCACCGCTCGGCTAGTAACTCGAAAAGTTCCGCCAACATTGACATCTAAGACCCGGTCGAAATCCTCGGTAGAGATTTCATCTACTAGTCCCGCTGGGCCGGCAATCCCGACGTTGTTTACCAACACGTCCAAGCCACCCAGCTGTTCTTCTATATCGATGAACATTCGCTCGACGGCGGCTTCTTCTGCGATGTCGACAACGAAGTCAGGGTTCGTTGAGGGGTCCGCATCGCAGACTAAAACACCGGCTCCTGCCGACTTCAAGGCCGTTGCTATTGACTGCCCTATGCCTGATCCACCGCCCGTAACCAGGGCTCGAGTGCCGTCCTTAACTCTTCCGGCTTCAAGGATTAGTTGGTCATTCACCACCGCGCACCCTAATTCGTATCAACACGATTAGACGACCATTCCTTCTGCGCCTAGACAGAAGACCAGCAATCCTTAATCTTCTAGGAGACCCAATGTCAGATATGCCGAACTTTTCGACAGACCTCAGTGGTCAGACAGCCTTTATTACTGGCACTACTTCCGGCTTTGGATACAGGTTCGCACAGGTCTTGGCTGCATGTGGCGCGAATGTCGCAATCGCGGGGCGCCGAGTCGAGCGACTCGAAACACTTGCCGAAGAGCTCCGGAGCACCGGAGCGACAGTCCTACCTGTTCCTCTTGACGTCACAGATACAGATGCCCTGTTCGCTTCAGTCGATCACGTAGAAAAAGAACTTGGACCTGTCCAAATTCTTGTCAACAATGCTGGCAAACCTGACGCACAGCTCGCGTTGAACATGGACCCGGCGTTCGTCGATGAGATGGTAGCCACAAACCTGACCTCTCTATTTCACCTCGCAAGTGAAGTCACTCGTCGCCTCAGAGAAGCAGAACTTCCGGGCCGAATCGTCAATATCGCCTCTGGCGCCGCTTTCAGCGCCGGCGTAGGAACCTCTTGGTACGCAATTACAAAAAGCGCGGTCGTCCGAATGACAGAAATGTTGGCCCTGGAATTTGCAAGATACGACGTCAACGTTAACTGCATCGCCCCAGGCGCCTTTGAAAGCGAAATGATGGACGGCATGCTTGAGAGAATGGGTGATATAACTGCCGGGTTTCCNCGAAAGAGGTTNGGTAAACCCTCCCAANTAGACGGCACCCTGCTCTATCTAGTATCCCCATCATCTGATTTCGTTTCAGGCGCCACCATTCGGGTTCACGATGCCCAAGGCGCTGGTTAACCTTCAGACGTCTGAAGCCAGCTAGCCTGCGCAACAGTGAGTACCGATATCGAAACAGCTATTGAAGAATGGCAGACCCAAGGCTGGACCGTTGTCCACGATTTGNTACCTGNCGAAGAAATAGATGCNGCTGTAGANGAACTCTGGGGACATTTCCCACATCCATCTGACTACCACTCAGGGAGCCCTGAAGCCCTCGCACATTTTGAGAATGAGAGTACCGATGCGCGGTATCAACCTTCACGTCAAGGAAGATCGCACGGACTCAACCAAGACGACACAGCCGGGACCGAATTTCGCCTACGGCAATTTCTGGGACATGTGCTCTTCCCAT
The DNA here is from genome assembly GCA_002713975.1 of Acidimicrobiaceae bacterium. Taxonomy (GTDB): domain Bacteria; phylum Actinomycetota; class Acidimicrobiia; order Acidimicrobiales; family Poriferisodalaceae; genus MedAcidi-G3. The sequence goes on from PAVP01000035.1 coordinate 5,229, forward strand.
ATGACTCTCACCTACTCAATCGGCTCCAGGTTCATCCGCGGGTAGTTGATTTCGCTCAACGCGCAATGGGCTCGGAGGACATCCGTCTTTACCAAGCACGAATATGGGGTAAATACACGGGGGTCACCGACTACGAGCAACCTTTCCATCAGGACCGTAACCACACAATTGTTCCCGACCGCATCGAACCGGGCTGGTGGAACCTGCTCGGGTTTTTGTATCTTTCCGATGTCGAAGAAGGAGTGGGACCAACTGAAATACTCAACCTCGGCGACTCTCCACCGGGCTCCGAACCTCAATCTGCTGCGGGTCGCCGAGGCTCTTACCTTGCCTACCGAACCGACGTATGGCACCGAGGAGTAAATTTAACTCGAGAGGGTGGGTCAAGGTTTCTCATGAACATGGCCTTTAAGCATGCCCACCATGAGTGGATCGGGTTTGACAGTTTTCAACAAAATGCGAACCGCGGGCCTTGGTCCAAGTTTGCGGCAAGTTGTACCCCTGAGGAACTCGCTCTTTTTGGTGCACCAAAACCCGGACATCCGTTCTGGACAACCGAACTTGTCGACGCCTTAGAAGACCGGTACCACGGGATCGACGCGACACCCTGGCGAGAGGCTTTGGAGTAGTGGACCTCGATCAGGCGATTGACGACTGCATCACCCAAGCGATCGACGACGAAGTCATTCCCGGGGCCGTAGCCGCGGTGGTCGACCGAGACGGACTGATGAGCATTCGTTCCCACGGAGTCAGATCAGAGACGAACCGAGACCCAATGACTGACGACACGGTTTTTCAAATCGCCTCGATGACGAAACCCATCACCGCGGCTGCATGTATGCAAGCCGTAGAGCGCGAAATCCTAGAACTCGATCAGCCCGCAGGCCAAATACTCCCATGGCTAGACGAAGTCCAAGTTCTTGACGGTTTCGATAAATCAGGGCCCATTTTGCGCGCCCCAAAAAAACCGGTCACGTTGCGCAATCTACTCACTCATACCTCAGGGTTTAGTTACGCGATCTGGAACTCCGAAATCGCCGAATGGACGAAACAAAGCGACATACCTAACTTAGGCAGCGGAAAATTAGAGTCGATCCACCAACCACTTGCCTTTGACCCGGGTGACCGCTGGGAATACGGGATTGGCCTCGACTGGGCTGGGCAGCTCCTTGAAGCCGTAAGCGGCAGATCCCTGGCACAGTGGATGACAACGGAAATCTTCAGCCCTCTAGCGATGACTGACACCGCTTACGAATGTCGACCGGACATGAAGAAGCGACGTGCAGACACTCACGTGTTAAGCAACGGCCAGTGGAAGGCGCTCGCTTCGGGCTCGCAAACAAANCAACCAGAATTTAACAGCGGNGGCGGCGGGCTTTTCTCCACGACACTTGACTATGCNAAGTTCATTCAGATGCTCTTAAGGGAAGGAGAGCTGACGGGCCAGCGTGTGCTCTCACCACAGACTATTTCTCTGATGTCCGCTAACAGCATCGGTGACCTTCGGGTTTCACCAGTGACCTCTTTGGACAACAACCTGAGCGCTAATTTTGAGTTCATGCCGGGCACCCCTAAGTCTTGGGGTCTCAGCTTTCAGCTAAATGAAGAAGCGGTTGAAGGCGGCCGCGGGGTGGGGTCATTGAGTTGGGCAGGGCTATGCAACACCCACTTCTGGGTTGACCCCAAATCAGGTCTCGGTGCTCTCCTAATGACTCAAACGCTTCCCTTCATGATTCCTCAAGTCGCAGATCTCTTAGAACAATTTGAACGGGTTATCTACGCAACGATGACTTCTTAACATGAAGGCTTCAGATCGCGTTNCAGGNGAGCGCGAGTTCATAGCGTTCACTGCTCTTTTGACCAGTGCNATAGCTCTATCGATCGACATGCTCCTACCTGCCTTCGCCGATTTACGTTCTTCNTTTGGTATGGANCCCACNTCAAACCTGCCNGGGCTAACGATCACTTGCATNTTCGTGGGCATGGCTATCGGGATGCCCATATATGGCCCNATGGCAGATACTTACGGACGTATACCTGTCTTAAGAGCTGGCATCGCCCTATTCGCGTTAGGGGCGCTCGGATCCACGCTGGCTCCAAACCTCACCTTTCTCCTAGCTTCCAGAGTGCTTTGGGGAATCGGGTGCGCNGCTCCCCGCACTATTAGCCANGCGATGATCCGAGACAAATTTGANGGCGANGACATGGCTCGAGTCATGGCAATCGTTCAAACCATTTTTTTTGCCGGACCCGTACTCGCNCCGGTGATCGGAAACCTACTNGTGCAAGCAGGAGGATCTTGGCGCCTCACGATGCTTTTCGGNTTGGTTATAGCCATTGTGATCTGGCTGTGGTCCTTCAGAATCACCGAGTCACTAGACAGCGCCAANCAACGCGACCTCAGTTTCTCNGCAACAAAACAGGGACTCAAAGTCGTCTTCGAGAACCGAGTAACGATTGGCTATGCGATAACCCTTCTGTTCTCAGGCGGAGCTTTCTACAGCTTCCTNAGTAGTTCCGANCTNATNATNAGCGAAATCTTCAAAAAGCCGACCTGGTTTGTTCCTTATTTCAGCATCACNATGNGCGTGATGGCNGCCGTCGCCTTAACAGGGTCTCGGGTGGTGGGNCGGATTGGAGCNANGCGTCTCGGGCANGGNGCNNTAGCNTTTCAACTGGGGGCCAGCNTACTNATGTTGATCTTGGCCCTTTCAACAGACGGNGTTCCNCCNGTAGGNCTCTGGATGGTCCTNATGACAGCACAAATAGCCGCGATGGTGGTGATGATGCCGACTATGACNACTCTGGCNCTCGAACCTATGGGAGCCCTAGCTGGAACCGCAGCGTCCACAATAGGTTTCATAACCCTCGCTATCGGTGCACTTCTNGGTGCGATCATTGACCGTCAAATAACCTCAACAGTCACGCCACTCGCTGTCGGCTACGCCCTGTACACGTCACTCGCAGTGGTGGTTGTCCTTACCATGGTCCGGAACAACAATCCTGACCATCTAAACCCTGGCTGATCTAACCCACCCGAATTGGCACGGANCGAGGGCCTCTNACCTGAGTTCCTCCCCATTGGACCTNAGACTCCTCAGCCAACGAGAACTCTGGGAANCGTTTGAGCCACTCTTCCATTGCCACNACNAGTTCCATTCGNGCCAGGTTTGANCCTAGACANCGGTGNATACCGATACCGAAGGCAAAGTGACGATTTTCTTGTCGGTCGATNACCACCTCATCNGGGCGATCAAACATTTCCGGNTCACGGTTACTAGCNCCAAACGGCAGGAACACCTTGTCCCCNGCCATCACTGGNCATCCTGCNATCTCGGTGTCCTCAGCAGCTACACGCGCCATNGTTACCGGCGAATAAGCNCGTAANAATTCTTCTACCGCTGTAGGGATTAGTTCGGGCTCTTCNACCAAGCGACGGCGATCNTCNTCATGANTAGCTAGGTGAAGAAGATTTGAGGCTATAGAACTCCAGGTGGTGTCAATACCTGCAACTAACAGAAGGAAGCAGGTACCTAAGATATGTTTGTCGGTCAGCGGATCTCCATTGGGGAGAGTCTCCGCTTGAAGTTTGCTGATCAGGTCATCTCGGGGATTCGCTCGACGATCAGCGATCGTCATATCGAAGTACTCAAGAATTTCCTTGGTTGCCGTCGTTAGACGCTCCCATTCCTCATCGGGGTGGCTTTGCAAAATATCTGTCGCCCACCTGGTGAACATCTCACAGTCTTCTTCAGGCAAGCCGATCATCGCCCCGATAACTCGCACCGGTATATACCTTGCATATTGCTCAGCGGCATCAACAACATCCGACGGATCAACCGCATCGAGTAGTTCGATAGCAATACTCCTAGTTACCTCTCGCATTTCCTCAACCGCTTTGGGGGAGAAGTAAGGCAACAACATTTGGCGGGCGTCTGTATGAAATGGTGGGTCGGAAGTAATTGGAGGGGCGACGAGCAAGCTGACACCCTCGGGTGTCGCGGCTACACCTATATCTCGTGACGAGAAATTTTCGGTGTCATAGGCAACTGACGAAATGTCGGCATAGCTGGTGGGTAACCAACCGCCGCCATTGAGAGATGTATGCGCTACGGGGCATTCTGACCGCAGTCGTTTCCAGACCTCTGGTGCTTCTTGCACATATTCCGGACCGAATACATCAATATCTCGTTCGTGGTTAGATGCACTGCTCATTCCTTAAGCGTAGATCCAGATGGGGTGCCCTTGCACGTAGGCTCTGTTTATGAGCACGAATCACTTACACGACAACCTCGGCCCAGGGTTACTAGAGGAAGTAGCAACTGGTGTATTCAGCTATGTGCAGCCAGACGGGACATGGTTTATTAACAACACGGGATTCATAGTGGGCGAGAGCGGAGTGATCAGTATTGATACCACTTCAACGGAACGTAGAAACCGTGCATACATCGACGCCATAGCGTCAGTGACTTCTAATCCGGTGACTTTGTTAGTTAATACCCATCACCATGCGGATCACACGCACGGCAATTACCTCTTTCCGGAAGCAACGATCATTAGTCACAGTTCTTGCCGAAACGTCATGTTGGCTACTGGTATCCCTGACTACCGCGCAGCCTTTCCGTCAGTTGAGTGGGGATCTCTCGAATTTCGTGCTCCTGACGTTACCTTCGAGGGCAACACCCAAATCCATCTCGATGACTTAACAGTGGATTTATTTGATTTGGGCTACGTCGCGCACACAGATGGAGACGTATTGGCCTGGCTGCCGGACCGAGGTGTTCTCTTTACCGGAGACCTCATCTTCCACGGTGGTACGCCGTTCGCCTTGTTCGGATCAGTNCAAGGAACACTCGATGCTCTCCAAGTCATAGAAAACAAGGGTGCAGAAGTGGTTGTCCCTGGCCACGGGCCAGCGTTTTCTGGTGCTCAAATCCAACAGGTTTTGAACAGTCAGCGGGCTTACCTCGAATTCGTGCAAGAGACAGCCACCGAAGGAATTCGGTTCGGGCGCACCCCGGTTGAACAGGCTCTAGTGACTCAATTAGGCGAATTTGAAGATTTAACTGACGGTGAAAGGCTGGCTGGAAACCTTCATGTCGCCTATCGAGAAAACTCTGATGCAGACTACGAATGGGTCGGCTTCGATAGTGCGATCTCTGACATGATCGTGTTTAACGGTGGGAAGCTCCCTCATTGCGTTGCATAACAGAAGTTCTAACCACCGAAGGGTAAGGCCAGTCCAGGCCGTGGCCATTCAGTCCGTATCAACTGACCGGTTCCCGAGAGGGTGATGAAGGCTGTCTTCATATCTGAGCCTCCAAAACAAATATTCGTGCAAATTGGGTCATCAACAGCAAAAAATTCGAGTTCTTCGCCCTCCCGAGTGAAAGTGCTGATTCCGCCAGTCTGAATTGTTGCGACACTCACATTTCCATCTGAGTCCATCGCCAGGGAATCAAAAAGTTTGCGCCCCGCCGGGCGAGCCAGGAAACGANCATGAGGGGAGCTTGCGAGTTCTCCAGGACCTGAAAGATCCCAATAGAGAATGGAACCCTGATGGGTCTCCGCCACATAAACCCTGTCTTCNTCGGGTGATAGACCAACACCGTTAGGACCATCGAGAGGAAACGAGACTTCTTTGACTAAGGATCCATCCGACCGGCCATAGTAAAGACCACCNCGATCNCTCGTCCGAGCTCGNGTTTTGCCGTGATCGGTGAACCAAAATCCCCCANTGGANTCGAACATAAGGTCATTTGGACCTTTTAACGGCTCNCCNTCTACTTCGGCATAGAGAACTTCGACTTGTCCNGTGTNNATGTCAATGCGCTCNATNCGACCTGACGAATAATCATCNGGGACCAANCCCGGAACGGTNAGCCCGCGGGCCTCTCCCCATGTAAATCCNCCGTTGTTGCATACGTACAAAGCGCCGTCTGGNCCGANTGCNGCACCATTTGGTCCNCCTCCGGGTTGNGCCACAACTTCAACCGATCCGTTGTCGGGGTCAACGCGAGAAATCGTGCCGCGTTTTACTTCTACCAACACGATGGATCCGTCGGCCATACATACTGGCCCTTCCGGAAACTCCAATCCGGTGGCTACAACGTCATAGTTACTCATACGACGACACTAGCTCTGCGCATTAAGTCGGTGTCAGGTCAACGATCAGTGAGTAGCGTGTCCAATTCTTCTTGGGTCATCAAAACATCACGCGCTTTTGAACCTATGGAAGGTCCAACAACTCCTCGTTGCTCTAAAAGATCCATGAGTCGGCCTGCTCGTGCGAACCCGACTTTGAGTTTGCGTTGCAGCATTGAGGTTGAACCCAGTTGCGTGTCCACGATTATCGTCATCGCCTGCATCATCAGTTCGTCATCGTCCTCATCTCCGGACGAGCCTCCCGGAATGACTGCAGGGCCGGGAACGTTCGACCCCTCAACGCCTTCGATGTAATTGGTGTTGGGCGCCTGCCTTCGCCAATGGGCGACTACTTGATGTATCTCTGCTTCACCGACCCAGCAACCTTGAACCCGTTGAGCCACGCTGCTGTTGGAACCTAGGACCAACATGTCTCCCTTCCCGATCAGGCGTTCAGCCCCTGGTTGATCAAGAATGACGCGACTGTCGGCAAGGCTCGACACGGCGAAAGCTATGCGTGAGGGAATATTCGCTTTGATAACCCCGGTAATGACATTCACAGACGGGCGCTGCGTGGCAATGACCAGATGAATGCCTACAGCTCGAGCCATTTGAGCCAGTCGAGTGATGGAATCTTCTACGTCTCGTGCCGCGACCATCATCAAATCATTTAATTCGTCAACGACGACAACGACGAACGGCATGCGTTCAAATTCGCGCTCTTCGTTTAGATCGGAAGCAAGTCGTCCTTCGTCATACGCTGCGTTATATCCGGTGATGTCGCGAAACCCGATTTCAGAGAGCACGTCATAACGGCGTTCCATCTCCTTTACCGCCCATGACAAAGCGTTGGCCGCTTTTTTTGGATTCGTCACCACTTGAGTCAGCAAGTGAGGAAGGCGATCATATTGACCAAGTTCCACACGCTTAGGGTCGATGAGGATCAGCCGAACCTCATCAGGAGTCGTCCTCATTAGCAGTGATGTGATGACCGAGTTGATACAAGATGATTTCCCAGCCCCAGTGGCCCCCGCTATTAGAACGTGCGGTGTTGAAGCGAGGTTCGACATCACAACATTTCCTGAGATGTCCTGGCCAAGCGCCACCTCCAACGGATGGGTCGCGTCTGCTGCTGCCTGCGTAGAAAGAATGTCTCCTAAAGCGACAAGATGACGATCGGCGTTAGGAACCTCTACGCCGATCGCCGACCGACCCGGGATAGGGGCGAGGATTCGGACATCGGCTGACGCCATCGCATAAGCAATGTCTTTATGCAAGCTGGTGACTCGAGACACTTTGACGCCCTTGCCGAGCGAAAGTTCATACCGCGTAACTGTCGGCCCTACCTCCATGCCCGTCACTCTCGTTTCGACACCATGGCTAGCAAGCGCTGCTTCGAGGTTCCGGGCACCATTTTGGAGGAGGCGTTCATCAACGTCTTGGGAACCAGATCTTTCTAGGCTCTCAAGCCCCGGTAGTTCCCAATCTCCACTGGGCCTGGTTGTTAAATCAATTTCCATCTGTTCAGGTGGTGATTCTTCACCCACTGGATCTTCTACAGGCAAACGCAGACCGGGTTCTTCTTCAACCGATTCGTCAGGTTGCAACGGTTGCTCTGTTTCCTCAACTATTTCAGCCTCGTCGGAGTTCCGAGGGACCTCCGCTTCAAGGGCGGGAATGCCGCTTCCTGGGGCGGAGATCGTTGGCAGAGTGCGTCTTTCTCGTCGCAAACTTTCCGGTGCCTCTCGGTCAGAACCAAGGCTTTGGAGGTTGGTCAACCCCCGGCGAATCTGCCTACCCCCGAGGCGAGCAGCCCAAGCTGCTGCGCCTAATACTTGTCGAAGGCCTGTGTCGGTAACGATGAGAATGCCGAACATGGCAGCGAGTAGGAGCACCACCCATGCCCCGGGCTCATCCACAGCGCGGCGAAGTGGCTCCCCAACTACGGCTCCCAGAATTCCTCCTGAAGAACGCAGCTCTTCAAGTGTTGTCCTAATGCCTGCTGCATCACCTAATAAGTGAGCCATGCCTGAGAAGGCAAGACTTGTGAGGACTCCTCCAAACGCAATTCTCCAGGTCCTCTCACTTTGTTTGTCTCGCAATATGGCATAGGCACACAACAACAGGGCGAAGGGAACCACATAGCGGAAAATTCCCACCAAAACACTCATGACACTTTCAAGTAAGCGNCCTGCAATTCCCGCTTTNTCACCGAAAAGTGCCAGNAAAGAGATCAGAGCTACNANGAGCAGCAAAAGTCCNGTGATNTCAGTCCCCCGGCCGCGCAAGCCGGCTTCGCCCATTCTTCGGAATATCGATGATTTCGCTGACTTCATTAATTAGGGCTTTTCTGGTTAACCGCTCGACGCGCTGGACAAAGCTAGGAATTCTTTTGGTTGGTTGGGCGCTTACATCCCACACTGGCGAGAGTACCGAAGGACCGGAGAAATTCGGGTTCAGTCAACCAGAATCACGGTCGCTGAAATCGGCGGCCGTCTACGAGTTCGGTTTCCTACGAACCGACCAGTAGCCCGACGGATAGCTCGCTCGATGCTCTCGACGTCCTTGTCTTCGTCAAGCGCAGAAGCTACAGCTTCGACGACTTCGACTTCTAGCTCCGCGAGAACTTGAACGCTTCGCTCCATATCAATCCAACCCAAAGTGGATATCTCCGGGTGAGCCGCTAAACCATCTTCTAAGTTCAATACGACAGTCACATGAACGAAACCACTCTCGCCTAACTTCCGTCGATCCTCTAATAGTTCACCTGACAAATCATCTAAGAGACCATCGACGTAACGGTACGGGGCCGGAATTTGTCCACTAATTCGAAGACCTTCATCATCGAGGATGAGCTGATCTCCGTCGCTTGCAACGATGCTTCGGTCTTGGGCGTGTCCAGCTTCGGTCGCCAAATCCGCGTTCCGACGTAGCATTCGATGTTCACCCTCAATTGGCACGTACCACTCAGGCAGAACCAGTTGGTAAAGCCGCTGTAACTCTTCTCTTTGCGCATGTCCGGTGGTGTGAACATGTTCATATCCGTCGTGAACTACCTCGCAGCCCACTCGGGTCAGCCGATTTATGATGCGATAAACCGGGAGCTCATTTCCTGGGATTGGGTGACTGGAGAGAAGCACCACATCATCTTCTGACAGAGAAAAATCGGGATGGTTTCCTCTCGCCAATAGAGATAAGGCAGCGTTGGGTTCTCCTTGAGATCCGGTGCAAATAACGCAGACATCTTCGGGGTCATATTCGTTGAGCCTGTCAATCGAATCAACCGAACGAGCTGGTAAATCGAGAACACCTATTTCTTGGGCTATCCGGATGTTGTTTACCATCGACCGACCGAGCGGAAAAATAGTTCTTCCTTCCCGGATTGCAACATCACAAATTTGCTGCACTCGATGGAGATGACTTGCGAAGCAACTCACTATTAGTCTCCGCCCCTTCCACTGAGGAAACAGCCGTCTGAAGGTTTCACCGATCGTGGATTCTGAGGGACTCCATCCAGGCTTATCTGCATTAGTCGAATCAGCCATCAACAACCGGATACCCGGGCCTCGTTGGATTTCTTCCAAACGCTCCAAGGCAGTTAAGCGTCCATCAACTGGTTCTGAATCAAGTTTGAAATCCCCTGTATGAACAATCACCCCTTGCTCGGTGTGTAAAACGATGCAGAGGCTCTGAGGCACCGAATGGGTTATCGGCAGTACCTCAACGTCAAACGGACCTACGTCTAGTCGATCTCCATCAGCAACTACATGAAACGAAGTCCGATTTTCGAGGCCTGCTTCCTTCACTTTGTGTCGAGCAAGTCCCATGGTTAGTTCAGAGCCGTATAGGGGAACTGAAACGTCTCTTAGTAGGTGTGTTACGCCACCGAGGTGGTCTTCATGGCCATGAGTCACAATGAGTCCGACGATGTCTTCGCTGCGTTCCTTCAGCCACGTGTTGTCTGGAAGGACCACATCGATGCCGGGCATAGTGGCATCAGGAAACATAACCCCGAAGTCAATCAGGAGCAGCTTTCCTTCGACCTCAACACACGTGGAGTTACGACCTACTTCCCCGAGGCCACCAAGGAACGTGATCCCTACATTGGGTGATTGCAAATCAAGCCTTCAACCGCGAGTAGACCTCTCGGGCTTTGTCTTCTAAGCCCTGGGGTGTCGGTCCCATCGGTAGACGCGGCTCGCCAACATTTAACCCCAGTGTTCTCATCATCGCTTTCGTTGGCACCGGATTCGGCGCTTCGTCTCCGGTTTCGTAGTCAAAACTTTCGAGAAGACGCTTATTGATTCGTTGAGCTTCGTCAGCGTTACCTGACTCCCAAGCATCCATCATCGCAACATGCTCGGGCGCCGACCAATGGGCAGCGACGCTGATAACTCCTACCGCACCCACCGCTAGGAGAGGCAAAGTCAACGCGTCGTCGCCGCTATATACCTCGAAATCTTCTGGGGCGTCGCGGATAACCTTCGCTGTCTCTCCCGGATTGCCTGCTGCATCCTTTACCGCAACAACATTCGGAACATCATGTGCCAAACGCAAGAGCGTTGGAGTTTCTATCTTCCTGCCGGTCCTGACGGGAATATCGTAAAGAACGACTGGCAGATTGGTTGCCGAAGCGACAGCCTCAAAGTGCGCAAAGAGGCCTTCTTGCGAGGGTCGGTTGTAGTAAGGGGTAACCGCGAGAATGCCGTCGCATCCGAGTTCTTCAGCTTTGCGGGTCTGCTGAATCGAGTGCTCTGTGTCATTGGTTGTGGTTCCAGCAATCACTGGGACCGACACAGTTTCAGCTATGGCACGCCATAGCTCCCAGTCTTCCTCATCCGTTACAGCTGGGCCTTCACCGGTCGTACCGGTGATCACTAAGCCTTCACTTCCTTGTTCTACGAGCCATTTGGCAAGGGCGACCGATGCATCAATATTAAGAGCACCGTCGTCAGAGAACGGGGTCACCATTGCCGGAATGACACGGCCAAATCGCGCAGTCATAGAGCCGAGGGTAGTCCCTTATTCGCCCGACTCACTCGCTCTATCAATTCCTAACGTCGCAAGTAAGTCCTCGTGAAGCTCAAACCACACTGTGTGATAGCTCGGCATNATTGGCTTAGTCAACCAGTCCAGCTCCCCAGAGAGCAGTTTCTGCATGGCNGCAGTGAACCGCGATGAGTAGTTGTCAAACCTTGTAAGGACCTGNTCTAACGTCCCGAGAATTACTCCGACTTCTCTGTCTAGCTCAACCAATCTGTCAAAAATTTGTTGATCGTAGGCTGGGTCACTGTGGTCGTTGAGCTTCTGTTCTCCTGCGCCATCATTGATTACCTGCCAGTCAGTACAAAGCTGCAACATGGTTGGATTCAGAGCAAGGAACCGTTCATATCCACTTTGGACAACACTTCGAACTCCTACCTCTTCAAGCTCGAGGCTGAGAAATTCTTCGCCNTCTTCCCGGCCGGTCGGNGTTAGAACGAANTTGTCTACGCCTTCAACCTGNCGCATCACACATTTGTTTGCTTTGACCATCTCNGCAAGAGCCGCTTCGGTCACATCGAGTTCAAGTCCATGAACCGATGAGATCGTCTCAACTTCACCAAAGCCCTTCAAGCGGAGAGCGAGCGTCACCAATAATTCTGGGTCTGAGGGGTGGGACATATCAACTTACGAAATCAGCTCAGCTCGCCTGTTCAGCTTCTAGCTCTCGCGTAATNGCGAAAGCGTCAACTTCTTCGGCAGTGTCAACCCAATCTTCATATTGGATCACACCGATCTCTCCGAACTTGGTCCGAAGCCAACCGTCGCCAGCGTCCAATAGACCGAGTTTCTTGCAGTTCGGAACAATCTTGGTGAATAACAACTGTTGGAATTCTTGCCTAAGAGGATCTTGATACGCCAAAGGAATCACTTTCTTCACATCGGCGCCCATGCGTTCCCAGACTTCTTGCTGCAGGAACCTGTCTCGCATTCGGACTGCTGCTTCGAACGCAAATTCTTGGCGATCGCGAAGCTCAGCCTGGGTCATGTCTTGGTAGACCTCTTTGAGGGAGAGAATCCCAAAAGCCACGTGGCGAGCCTCATCGCTCATTACATAGCGCAGCAATTGTTTTAGAAGAGGCTCTTCGCTCTGTTGATACATGAATCCAAAGGCTGCCAACGCGAGGCCTTCAACCATGATCTGCATTCCGAGGTACGTCATATCCCATCGGGAGTCTTCGATAATGTCGTCTAGGAGCATCCTCAGATGAACATTGATCGGATAGCTATCCGACAACTTCGTGTCTAAATATTTTGCGAAGACTTCGACATGGCGAGCTTCATCGACTACTTGGGTTGATGCGTAATATTTTGCGTCCATCCATGGCACCGTCTCAACAATTTTGGCGGTGCAAACCAGAGCGCCTTGTTCACCATGCATGAATTGGCTGAGAGCCCAGTTCTGTGACTCCATGTTGAATTTGACCCATTCGTCACGGCCCCAGGACTCAACGCCAGTTCCTGAAAGGTCCATAACCTCGCCAGCTCCGCCATTGGTTTCGTATTCCTGAACGGCTAGTGCTTCTTGGTCGACATCTGTATCCCAAGGCAGGTCAGTTTCCCCGTTCCATTGCCCTACTTTTGCTTTCTCGTACAGCTTGGCCAGCTGGGGGCGAGCGCCTTTCTCGTAATCCCATGAGTAGATGCACTCAGCGTTGTCCTCAACGGCGTGGATGACTTCATTTGGGTCGGTATTCGTCATCGCTAAGACCGCCTCAAAGTCATTNGGGTCGGTACGGCCGATGATCTCTTCCACCGTAGACATAAGAAGCTCCTATCCTTAGCGATTCGTACAGGTTACCCATCAGTAACTTGTGATGAGATTCTAACAGACCGAGATCTTCGAACCAGCACGTCGAAAAACCTTCCTGGTAAAAGAGTGTTCAACACTGCGGCAATTCGTGCATCGCCTCCGACTATCCGACGGCGCGGCGGATACCGGCGACCCGCGCATTTCTCAATCACGGTCGCGACACGGTCCGGGTGAATGCCGCCACGTCGACTTTGAGGTGTCTTCGCTATCGCCTGTTCGAGAAACCTTCCATATTCGTCAAGCCCTTCAGTAGGAAGCCTTTGATAAATGTCGTTGGAAGACCGCTCGACCTTCTCCCACAAGGGTGTTTGAACTGCCCCCGGTTCTACCAATGTGATGCGCGGTCCATCGCGGCCTAGTTCTTGTCGCAACGAAGATACAAGTCCCACAAGCGCGTGTTTGCTCGCAACATAGGGACTGAGCAGCGGCAATCCGACCCGCGAATTGATCGACCCTACGACAATGATTCGTGACCGACCCGAGGCTCGTAGCAGAGGCAGCGCGTGCCGGATGGATAAAGCAACGCCGACGACGTTGACATCCAGTTGTTGTCTCCATTCAGCCTGAGAGACATATTCCAACGGTCCTCCAANCACAATTCCCGCGTTGACGACTAATAACTCGAGGCCCGCGGANCCNCGCTNGNCAGCAACTTCGTCGAAAGCCGTCTTAAGTGATGACTCATCAGTNACTTCAATCNGCAACGATGAGACNCCNGGATGTCGGTCAAGTTCGGCCGCGTCCGTCCGAGAACGTGTCCCTGCCCAGACTTGCCAACCGTTGTTGGCAAGTCGCTTCGCGACCGCATGGCCGATTCCTGTGCTTGCCCCGGTAACTACCGCAGCCTGTTCTGTCACCGGATCAAATTCTGATACTTATTCGACGACTAAATCGGCGAATGCGTCGCGAAGTGTTCGTTTTGAGAACTTCCCGGTAGAGGTTTTGGGCACTTCGTCAATTATCTGGGTGGCGCTGGGTAGCCACCACTTCGCCATTCGTGGTGTCAGATATTCAACTAACTCCTCATGTGTCAGTGATTCTCCATCTTTGAGAACCACGCATGCCATGGGTCGCTCCATCCATTTCTCCGAAGTAACGGCGATGACTGCCGCCTCAGAAACCTTGGGGTGACTCATGATTTCGTTCTCGACTTCTACGGAACTAACCCACTCTCCCCCAGATTTAATGAGGTCTTTTGTGCGGTCGACGAGACGTATATAGCCACGTTCGTCACAAGTCGCCACGTCTCCTGTTCTCAGCCATCCNTCCTCCGTNAAGGAATCTGNTGCNTCCGGTCTTTTGTANTACTCGGCGGTNATGAAAGAACCNCGAACCTGNAATTCGCCGCTTGATTCGCCGTCCCANGGCAGTTCCTCAATCGANTGNGGTTCACAGATTCGAAATTCGACAGTCGGGACNATGGTCCCTACCGAAGCTCGCAGGTCAGCTTTGGTTTCTTCATCTAGATTCGCTTCAGCTGACTTCACGTGAGCGATAGCCGCCAGCGGACTCGTCTCGGTCATACCCCAAGCCTGAAGTATCGGTAGCCCGATTTTGTCTTTGTAGCCCTCAGACAACGATTTCGGCACTGCTGAACCACCACAGGGGATTGCTCTCAAACTAGAAACGTCTCGACCGTCTAACTCCTCTAAAACTCCCATCCATATGGTTGGCACTCCNGCAGCGATGGTCACCTTTTCCGATTCCATNANNTCAGCTATTGGTTCGGGCTGNAATTTGGGGCCTGGATTCACAAGNGTGGCACCTGCTGCGACTGCTGCGTGTTGNAAACCCCACGAGTTCACNTGGAACATCGGGACAACNGGCAGAATCACNTCGGACTCGCAAACCCCNAGCCCGTCAGCCGTCATGGTCGTGATGGTGTGCATATAAGTNGAGCGGTGGCTNTACACCACTCCTTTGGGATTACCTGTCGTGCCGCTCGTGTAACACATCGAAGCTGCCTGTTTTTCATCTTTCACTTCAAAGTTCACCGGTGAGGCAGAAGAAAGCAGTTCTTCATAATCCAGCACCCTTGGATCATCAGGAACTTCACCGTCACCATCGTCCATGACTATTAGATGCCGAACGGTTTCCANCTGGTCNACCAACGGCCAGAGAAGAGCCATAAGCGAACGATCCACGAAAATGACTTCNTCTTCNGCGTGGTTGGCTATGTAAACAATCTGATCCGCGAAGAGTCTGATGTTCAGCGTGTGTAGGACCCGGTTTGTGCAAGGCACCGCGAAATAAAGTTCAAGATGTCGAGCTGTGTTCCAGGCGAACGTCCCTACTCTCCCGTATTCGCTAACTCCAAGGTCAGCAAGCGCGCCCCCGAGTTGGCGAGTGCGCTCCGCCCATTGTCCGTAATTGCTTCGCTCGATCCCTGTCGCTGTAGCGGTAACCAGTTCCTTATGAGGAAAAAGGCTTTCCGCTCTTCGAAAGAAGAAATCAAGAGTGAGAGGGGTATCCATCATTGTCGACTGCATGCGTCAAATCTAGGAGATGACCTCGCTCACNNCCACATCCGCNTAGGGTGAAACTTAGAAATGACTGAACCCGAACTTCCTAAAACTCAACTANNTGCCGAAGATCGACGCCGAGCGAANCNGCTNGCCGCNTTTCCTGTCGNTCTCGCCTTGGCAGCGTACGTCGGACAGATACTGACGAGCTCCTTGATCACTTCCCAACCCTTGGTGCTGATCTCCCTCAACGCGACGGATCCGATGTTGCTGCTGGCAGCCAACCAGTCCAGTGCTGCGGCGTTCCTAATAGTGGGTTCCATTCGGTTATTCGCCCCAGATTTATTTCTCCACCAGCTCGGNTGGGAGTTCGGTCCGGCGACAAAGACTTACCTAAGTAATGAACTTGGGCCCCAGAGCGCGCTGCTGCGCACAATTGCCGCATTGGAGCGTTGGTTTCCTCGCGTCGGCTGGATGCTGCTTTTCCTTATTCCTGGCTACCCGATGTGCTTGTTAGCGGGCATCACGAGAATGCGTCGCGTTCCCTTTGTCATCGTTAATTTGGCTGGNACTTTCTCTCGCCTGTTGCTTATCTATTGGGTGAGCTCAGTTTTCGAGGGACCTGTCGGAATGATTGTCAGGCTTATAAGTCGATTCTCGCTGCCTTTTACCTTCGCAATGGTTCTTCTCATAATGTTTCAAAGTCGACGGAGTATGAACAAATCGACCGAGTCTTAGACACGGTCAGACACTGTCGATACCACTCCATGTGGGCAGGCTCGGTTGCGCTCCGACAGAGGTCACTGCGGCAGCTCCAGCACGGACTGCGATTAAAGCAGCAGCGATAGGGTCACCTGTATCGACGAAAGCTACCGAAAAGGCTCCAACAAAAGCGTCGCCGGCACCTGTGGGATCGACTACTTCTACATCGGGAGCTTCGATTCTCGTTGTATCCGAACCCACTCTTACCTCACACCCGTCCGCTCCCAGAGTGGTGATCAGTACTGGCAACGAGGCGTTTCCCAACTGTTGCCTTTCATGACGGTTCACTATGACTACGTCAGCAAGAGGGAGAACCCCAGCAGCGACTTCGTTGAACGGCGCGGGGTTAAATACGACCTTGGTGGATGACGCTGCTGCCAGCAAAGCAGCGGTCCTTGCAGCTTCCGCACCTACTTCGCCTTGCAAAAGCAGCACGTCGGCGCTCGAAATCTCAGGTGCGGCTAGCTCCACTCTTCTGGCATCAAGCTCGGCGTTCGCCCCGGCGATNACGACTATTGACACGTCTTCTGGGTCGATAGTGATGAGCGCGGTGCCAGTTGCGGTGTCTCCTCGGTAGACATGGTCCCGGTCAACACCCGCTGCATCCAATTCTGCTAGCAGATAGTCGCCTCTGCTATCGGCGCCTACGCATCCGATCATGGTCACTTCAGCCTCTAATCGAGACGCCGCAACTGCTTGGTTGGCCCCTTTCCCGCCCGCGTTTTCTTCACATTTGCTGCCGTGAAGGGTTTCGTCAGCTTGGGGACGCCTCGGGACCCACACAGTGATGTCGTAATTGAGACTCCCGACAACGACTACTTGAGCGGCCAAGGTTCAGATTCCTAAATAAGAATCGAGTCCGANGGTGACCCCGGGGTGTTCGTTAATGNCNTTGCAGGCCAGCGTTATGCCGCCCATGAAAGATGACCGATCCAAACTGTCATGACGTAGCGTCAGCGTTTCCCCATCGGTACCTAACAGGACCTCTTGGTGAGCAACTAGACCACGCAANCGAACCGAGTGAACAGATATTCCTCCCGCTCCGACTCCTCCCCTTGATCCTGGAACGTTTTGTTGTTCGGTCGGGTCAAGTCCCCACTCGTCCGAGGCTTCGGCCATACGTTCGAGCGTTCTCATTGCCGTGCCCGAAGGAGCGTCAATTTTCTTGTCGTGATGAAGTTCAATAATTTCCGCAGTAGGGAAAAACGGTGCAGCCATTTCTGCGAATCTCATTAGCAGCACAGCCCCAATAGCGAAATTGGGTGCGACAAGACAGTTGCTGGAGGTGAAGACCGTCCGAAAGTGAGAAAAATCTTGTTCCCATAGACCACTGGTTCCCACTACAGCGTGCACTCCATTTGCGGCACACCACTCAACATTGGCTCTCGCCGCGTCGGCCACAGTGAAATCAACTATGACGTCTATNTCTGAGGGACTGACATCGTTCAAAGAGGCCACCATTGTNGTTGAACCCGTCGAGTCTTTCTGACCCGGTGAAGANGGGTCGATCGCTGCGACAAGATCTAATTCTTGGTCATNAANGACTGCTTCACAAACNGCCGATCCCATTCGGCCNGCTGACCCTANAACTGCTACACGCATAAATGNGGTCCCTTCTCAAGGACCCAAAACAGTCCGAGCCCTGCCTCCATTGTGGAGGACAGGGCTCANAGTTGGACTATCTATTTTGAAATATGCCGTATTTCAGGCAACTACATGAGTTATCGACGGCTACGTCGTCGTCGACGACCTCGGCCATCATCTTTGGGCTCGGGACCCATATCTCCGTAGAGATCTTTCGCTGTCTCAGAGAAGTGTTCCTCAAACGAGACATACTCTCGTGCACTGGATGAACCATTCTCATCAGGTGAAGTTGTTTCCACCGTTGTCGCTTCTGTCGCTGATGACTCTGGTTTCGTCTCAGCTTCATCGGATGATTCGCTAGTCGTGTCTGAGGGAGCTTCCTCCGACTGAGCAGTGGGTTCTCCAACCATCGATAATGAAAGTTTTCCATTTGGGTCGATGTCATCGACAAGTACCTTTACCGAGTCTCCGACGTTTAACACTTCTTCGACCTTGTCGAGCCTTCGGTTGCCGCCCAGCTTGCTGATATGAAGCAAACCATCCGTGCCTGGCAAGATATTGACAAAGGCTCCAAATTTGGTGATGTTGACAACGCGGCCGTCATACTCCGCTCCAACATCGGCGGTCGGCGGGTTCACGATCAAACGAATTTGTCGCTCAGCCTCCACTACCTTGTCACGATCAGGCGAGCCGATACTTACGACACCAACCGTCCCATCATCATCGACAGAGATATCCGCACCTGTCTCTTCTTGGATTGTGTTGATGACCTTGCCCCTGGGTCCGATAACTTCGCCGATCTTGTCGATTGGTATTTCGAAGCTGACGATTTTCGGAGCGTTGCCTCCGACATCGGATCGTGGTTCGGAAATTGCTTCATTCATAACTGCAAGTATCTGCATGCGGGCTTCTCGCGCTTGCGAGAGAGCTTCAGCAAGTACTTCTGCAGGAATGCCATCAATCTTGGTGTCGAGTTGAAGGGCTGTTATCGCGTCTTCGGTACCCGCGATTTTGAAGTCCATGTCTCCAAAAGCGTCCTCCGCTCCCAAGATGTCGGTAAGAGTCACGTACTTGCCTTCGGCGTAAACCAAGCCCATGGCAATTCCTGAAACGTGACTTCGGATCGGCACTCCGGCATCCATCAATGAAAGTGAGGATGCGCAGACCGAACCCATTGAAGTCGAACCATTTGATGACAGAACATCTGAGACCAATCTCAGGGTGTACGGAAACTTGTCCTTTGACGGAATCGCGGACAACAAGGCTCTTTCGGCTAGNGCTCCATGCCCNATCTCTCTGCGCTTNGGACCGCGCATAAATCCAGCTTCACCNGTNGAAAATGGTGGGAAGTTGTAGTGGTGCATGTACCTCTTACGGTCATTCGGGTTGAGTGTGTCNATAAGTTGTTCCATTCGACTCATACCCAACGTTGTGACGTTTAATACCTGTGTTTCACCACGTTGGAACAAACCCGACCCGTGTGCGGTTTCACCNACATAAGCGACCTCAGCTGACAGNGGGCGTACNTCATTCGTAGCTCGACCATCGATACGAAAGCCGTCTTCNGCGATACGTCNNCGCACGATTTCTTTCGAAACCGANCGCACTGCTGCACCAATTTGTTTCGCTGCATCAGCAGTTTCTGAGAACTCTTCTTCAAGTTGAGCTCGTATTTCAGCGGTGACTTCATCCTGGCGAGCTTCGCGTTCTGCTTTGTCGCCAATTGCCATTACTTCAGTTAGCTGAGGAGTCGCCACAGAACGAACTCTCTCTATAATTTCGTCGCTGTAGTCAACACTCTTNATCCATTGGAGTTCTTCGATGTCTCCAACCTGATTTCGTAATGCTTTTTGAAGTTCGATGACATCNTCAATCCACTGCTTTGAAGCTTCAAGNCCGTCNGCAAGGACTTCCTCTGTGACTTTAGGAGCTCCATCGTCGTAGTACTCGAAGGCTCGTTCAGTTCCTCCAGCTTCAACCATCATGATGGCGATATCACCATTTTCAAGTTGACGGCCTGCGACGACCATTTCGAACGTGGACTCTTCGCCTTCTTGATATGTCGGAAACGGGATCCACGAACCTTCAGTGCTGTATGCGATACGAACAGCAGCCACAGGGCACTCGAATGGTATTCCACTTACCCAAAGCGCCGCTGATGCACCGTTCAGTGCAATCACGTCGTATTGGTTTTCGCCGTCTACGCCAAGAATGGTTCCGACGACATGTGTCTCGTGTCGGTATTCAGCAGGAAAGTTAGGACGTAATGGTCGATCGATCAGCCGGCAGGCGAGGATTGCATCATCTGAAGCACGTCCCTCCCGACGAAAGAAAGAGCCGGGAATCCGCCCCGCTGCATACATTCGTTCTTCAATATCTACTGTCAGTGGAAAGAAGTCGGCACCATCACGAGGTTTACTCGATGCTGTCGCAGTTACTAAAACCTGCGTGGAACCTATTCTTGCTGTAACAGCTCCATTTGAAAGTCCGGCTAATTTGCCAGTTTCAAATGAAAGGGTTTTGTCGGTACCAGAAATCGGTCCCGATACGGAAATGGCATCAGCCATAGTTTTCTTCTACTCCTTCGGCGAGNCCTTCTCGCCATAATTTGCATTCAGTTGGTAGACGTCGGCCACTCCGGTTTAGGTGAGGGAGCGACGACAACCAATTGGTGCTGAATTGGGGTCTTTGTGAGCTTCGATCGATAGTGACGTCAGTNGCCCGGAGGCCGGCCGTATCACTCAGCGACGTAAACCGAGTTTGGCAATTAGCGCTCGGTAACGCTCAACGTCATTGTTGTCTAGGTAGTTCAATAGTCGGCGACGACGTCCTACAAGTTTCAGTAGTCCTCGTCTGCTGTGGTGGTCCTTTTGGTGGTTCTTCAAATGTTCGGTGAGATCGTCTATCCGGTCAGTGAGAAGCGCTATTTGTACTTCGGGCGAACCTGTGTCGGTGTCGTGTTGTCGATGCGCCATCATGATGTCGGATTTTTCGGCCATATGTTTATTTCCTCGGGTACAACTTCGGGCCGCTTCGTGGTAGGTCTGGCGGCTGGCTGGCCGGCGCGAAGATTACGCGCCATTTGGCATTCTAACAGCCAAGTTCACACTTCATACAGACGCCATGTGTTCCGGTTCAGCTCACTCAGATAGACATTTAGCGGCATCCGCCACATCTTTGACAAGTTGCTCTTTTAACGCGTCGACACCATCAAATTTTCTTTCGCCACGTAAACGACGAACAAACCGTACCTTCGCCGTTTCTCCGTATAAGTCACCTCGAAACCCAATCAAATGAGCTTCAATCAGCGACCTATCTGCGTCCTCGTAAAACGTGGGCCGTTTGCCAATGTTGACTGCAGCCGGGTATTGAGCGCCGTCGTCGCGGATATACCAGGCTGCATATACGCCATCTGAAGGAACCTGCAAATCACTGGTTGTTGGGATGTTCGCAGTAGGGAAGCCAATGGTGCGTCCTCTTCTGTCGCCGGGGGTTACGACACCCCTGACTTCGAATGGACGTCCCAAAAGGCGGTGCGCCTTCTCTACGTCCCCATCAGAAAGAGCTGTTCGTATAGAGGTAGAAGAAATCACTTCTCCTTCCCCAGTCAGTTGTTTGACCAGAGGAAGTCCAATTACTTGATAGCCATATTCTTCGCCTACTGCTCCGAGGGTTTGGACATTACCTCGGCGCCCTTTTCCAAAATGAAAGTCTGCCCCGACTACAACTGCTCGCGCCTGAAGGCAATCGACAAGCACTTGGCGAGCAAAAGTTTCAGCGGGAACCTCAGCCTGTTCAGGGGTGAATTCAACGACGAGGGTGTAGTCAACTCCAGTTTCTGCCAACAGTTCCAACTTGTGATCTAAGTCGCACAGTAGCAACGGGGCTGATTCGGGCCGCACGACTGTTGCCGGGTGTCGGTCAAATGTGACTATCGCTGTGGCACATCCACGTTCTGCTGCTAGCCGATGCATTTCCGAAATGATGGTTCGATGACCTCGGTGAACGCCATCGTATTCTCCGACAGTTACTACGCTGCCGTGCTCCAAAGTCGGCGACCAAGCCAGGTCACGAATGATCTCCACAACGTAAAGTTACCGGCAAGCTCGCCTTACTACGACTCACAATCATCAATAGATCTTCTCCAGCATTGACCCACACTTATTTGGGCAGAACAACGCCTACGACCACTCGGCCATCGATTTTCTCATGCACGGCGATCAGATTTTCTGATGAGTCAGTTAGCGCCCATGGACCAGCACCTTCGGTCCGTTCATGACGTAATCTGCCACCGTTTTGCACTACCGGTAACTCCTGATCGGTCAGGGCCACCCGGTCCAATCCTCGGACTAGCTCTAGAACCGGTTGCAACGGCGCTTCAAGAATTGCGTCGCTTTCCTCAATTCCAAAGACCCCACTTTGGGTTCTGCGAAGGTTGCGGATGTGAGCCCCGCCTTGAAGTGCTGTTCCAAGATCAGCTCCCAAGGTCCTTATGTAGGTGCCAGCAGAGCAGTCGATAACGGCGCTCCAGATCAGCGGATCAGTCGTGGCTCGAACATCAAATTTTCGTATGGTGACAGATCGAGCTTCACGTTCTACCTCTTTACCTTCACGAGCAAGCTCATGCAGTCTTCGACCTNCAACGCGTCGAGCGGACACCATCGGCGGGATTTGTTCAATCTCTCCTGTAAGCGCTCTCGCAGCTTCAGTGACTTGGGCGGCTTCAACCAACATTTGATGTTCAGCCACTACTTGACCTGACGAATCGAGAGTGTCTGTTTCAATCCCCAGAACTATCTCGACTTCATACGTCTTGAACGAAGAGGTGGCGAAGCGCAGCAACCTCGTAGCGTTCCCTACCCCAACGACGAGTAGTCCGGTGGCATCGGGGTCCAAAGTGCCAGCATGACCAATGCGTCGTTCTCTAAAACGCTTGCGTAACTGGGCGACGACGTCGTGGGAGGTCATTCCGGCCGGCTTGTCAATGAGGACCATTCCATGAACGGTTGGCGGTCTACGTCCCATTAATCAGTTTCAGTCTGCCTCTCTGAAGCATCTATCTGGAGTTCCTCCAGAATAGATTCGATTCGCCCAGCTTCTTGAATTGATCTATCCGGCTGAAAGTGAATAGTGGGCGTCCGGCGCATTCTGGATTGTTTTGCTAACGCTTGTTGGATTCTTTGTCTATGGCTTTCAAGTGCTTCGGTTGCATCTTCGAGGTCATCATCGTCGGAAACATAGAACCAAACTGTGGCGCCTGCGAGTTCACGATCGACGTCAACNCCAGTTATAGANAGTAAGAAGAGCCGTTGATCGTCGATGCGCTCTANTTCACTGGCCACTATCTCTCGAACTAGNCCCGAAACNCGGTCAGTTCGGTCATAGTTCTGTCCGGNCCTNCCTTGANGACCCCGTTTTTTACTCATCGGCGAGCCTCTCAAGTCGATCCGCTATCTGTCGGCTAGGCGATCGGGATCTCCCGCTCATCGTANGTTTCGATGACATCGCCTTCTTTNAGATCNGTGAAGTCNGACAGTCCTATTCCGCATTCCATCCCAGCGGTCACTTGATTTGCTGGATCTTGGAAGTGACGAAGGGANGCGACTTCGCCTTTCCAGATGACGACCCCTTCACGCAAGAATCTGACCTTAGCTCCGTCGCTAATCGTTCCATTTTCAACAAAGCAGCCCGCTATTGGTCCGACACCTGAGATCCGGAAGACTTGCCGGACCTGAGCCTCACCCGTGACAATCTCCTCAAATTCGGGTTCGAGCATTCCCAACATGGCGTTCTCGATATCGTCGAGCAGNTGGTAAATGATTTCATAGAGCCGAATTTCGACATTTTCTGCCTCTGCGGCTTCTCGAGCTTTCCGGTCAGGNCGAACGTTGAAACCTAAGATCGTTGCATTNGAGGCAACTGCTAGCTGGATATCGTTTTCNTTGACACCACCTACNCCTCTACTNACAAATGCAAGTTTGACNTCGTCGCGCTCAAGCTTNCGTAAGCTNTCCGTGACTGCTTCCAAGGAGCCATGAACATCGGCTTTCAAGACCAAATTCAATGTNGTTGCTTCNCCCGCTTGGATTTGCTTGAAAATATCTTCAAGCTTGGCTCCTCCNCCNCCAGAAGATGATGCTGTAGCCATATTCGCTTGGCGCTGCCAGTGTTCGCGAGTATCGGCGACGCGGCTGGCGGTCTTTTCGTC
The DNA here is from genome assembly GCA_002713975.1 of Acidimicrobiaceae bacterium. GTDB lineage: Bacteria > Actinomycetota > Acidimicrobiia > Acidimicrobiales > Poriferisodalaceae > MedAcidi-G3. The sequence goes on from PAVP01000035.1 coordinate 29,245, forward strand.
AGGCGCAACGGTAAACATGTCCCCGGACCTAGGAACTTCTGAAAGGCCTAAGACCTCNACCGGAGAAGATGGNCCAGCTTCAGTTACGGCATTACCCCGATCGTCGACCATTGCTCGAACTCGACCCCACGCCGCGCCAGCAACCATAGGATCACCGACCGAAAGAGTGCCTTGTTGAACTAGGACCGTAGCTACTGGTCCTCTTCCTTTATCTAGATTGGCTTCAAGNACAGTCCCTATGGCCCTGCCGTCTGGGGTTGCTTGAAGCTCTTCAAGTTCCGCTACAAGAACNATCTGATCTAAAAGGTCGTCNATNCCTTCCTCCGTCATCGCTGAAACGGGGACNGTTATGACCTCNCCNCCATATGANTCNGGGATTAGATCTCTTTCTGCTAGTTGTGCCAANACCCGNTTAGCGTCAGCGCCTTCACGATCCATCTTGTTGATGGCTACGACAATCGGGACCTCCGCCGCTCGCGCATGATCAATCGCCTCCAAAGTTTGCGGCATCACTCCATCGTCGGCCGCTACTACCAGAATCACGACATCTGTAGCTTGAGCGCCGCGAGCGCGCATACTCGTAAAGGCAGCGTGTCCTGGAGTGTCAATGAAGGTCAGNGCTCGGCCGTTNCTATCGACCTGGTATGCGCCGATGTGTTGAGTTATGCCTCCTGCTTCGCCATCAACAACATTTGACGATCGGATGCGGTCCAACAACAGAGTCTTACCATGGTCAACGTGACCCATAACCGTCACCACTGGCGGACGGGGNGCCGTTCCTGGGGCGTCAAGATCAATATCTAGAGCCTTGAGAATCTCTTCTTCCTGTTCAGCGCCCGGGTCAACGAGGCGAATGTCTGCCCCTAATTCCGCCGCAAATAGCTCGATCATGTCGTCGGTGAGGGATTGNGTNGCNGTGACCATNTCTCCCTGTTGCAACAGAAATCTCACAATGTCNGCAGCTGAGCGNTTGAGNTTGCCAGCTACTTCCTGNGCCGTTGAACCTCGCTCAACGACAATCTCACCTTCGGGTACCGGNGCGTCAACCGGCGTATANGTTGCCANCTCTTGTGGCTGCAGCTCTTCCTGCTGACGTCTNCGACGCTTTTGTTTACGGCCNCGTCTCTGCTGCGGTCCACCTCTGGGTCCTCCNGGACGACCTCCTGGACGNCCTCCTGGACCGTCGGGACCGGTCGGNGGNCCTCCTGGTCCNCCCGGGCCATCGGANCGCCGTGGGCCTCCCGNGCCNCNGGGNCGATCAGATCCACGCTGGCCNCCGGTNGTACGACCTCCAGGCCGNGGGCTGCTAGGAGCGCCNACATTGTCGGCGCGACGCGCTCGTGGAGGNCCNGGCGGNGGNGGTATAGCTCGGCCCGANCCCGATTTCGGCGGAGCGCCCGGAGGTGGTGGAATNCGCTTTCCACTNCCAGNACGTGGGGGGGCCGGCATNGTGGGTGGTGGCACNGATGGTGCNGNACCTATGTCTCGACTAGTTTGCTCGGCCCGANCGNCAGGCGTTTCATCAGTTTTTGGTGCCGAACGAGCNGAGGGNTCTTCAGCAGTTCGACGGGCNGGTTCTTGACCACTTGAGGTGACCAGAGGACGAGCNGGNGGTGGCGCTGACACAGTCGGAGGAGTNTCTGCNNTCTCGGNNTCAANCNNCTCAGATGGAGGAGCCTTTTCTTCGGCNGGAGCTTNNGCGACGGGNGCCTTCTTCTTCGCGGGCGCCTTCTTCTTCGCGGGCGCCTTCTTCTTCGCNGGCGCCTTCTTCGNNNGCTGGCGCCTTCTTCTTCGCTGGCGCCTTCTTCTTCGCTGGCGCCTTCTTCTTC
>PAVP01000036.1 GCA_002713975.1 Acidimicrobiaceae bacterium
TTTGTCGAATATGACGGCTCTGCCATCAGCCATCAGCCATCAGCCATCAGCGAACAACACTTCACATCCTGTGCCACTCAAAATGTGACCTACTGCTTGTTGGTCATCAGCGGACAGTTGCCGGAAAGCCTCACGTATCCAATTCAAGCATTTATTTTGGTATGCGAACGGCGCTTGTTTGTACTCGCGACCTTCAATTAGACACGACAACTCTGGCTCTTCGGCCTCTATGGCCTGCTCGTTCGCTATCAAGAACGGCGCGTAGGTTCGCCCTATTTCAGTAAGCAAACTAAGCAGTGATTCCGGCAGGTTGTTCCGCGTGACCCACCCCTCGTTTTCGTTGATCTCCAGTGACGACAAATCGTCAACCTGGTACGCCCAAATGACGCTTCTAGGGCTTTGGCGAGCTGCTAAGAGTGAAGAGTCAGGTTCCCAGAAAAACAACTGACTGAACTGACCGAATAAACCGAAGTCGCCTCGACCCGGACGGCTACCTAAAAGAAATTGGTGCTCAGTTAAATGAGTTTCTAGCGTCGTAAGAAGCCGCATAAAACTGTCCTCTATGACGTCACGGTTCTGATCTGTGGAGCCGACTAATGCAGTTCTATTCATCTGTCGCTTGGTGATGAAATCCTTGATCTCGCGGTGTTGTTCAGGGTTCATTTGGTTGTCCGACATCAACGGCAGCATGTTGCCTGCCTTCGCTATGGCATCAACATAAGTGTGATGCCATCGGTAGTGGTACATCATCTTTGTGACCCATTCATCGCCATAATCTTCAATTAGGTGATCGAAAAATCCAATCACGGGGTCTGTTGGCAGCAGGCTCCTAGCCGAATAATTTTCTTCTAGACGCAGGATCTGGGGAGAGGAATCGACCATCACCTCGGAATAATCACCGTCATCATCGCGAAAGGCGAGCATCGGAATGATCGCTACCGGGGGTTTAGGAAACCCTTGGTCTTCTTTCGAACCTCGAACAACCCACCTGTGTGAAATCCGGCGGTATCGAAGGACCGCCCGCATTTTGATGGAATATGGAGACCCGTATGCCCCAACCAAAGTCACATCCCAAGAACTCATTGGTTTCCTCCATAGCACCAAGCCCCGCGCCAAGACCAAGACCTTTTAAGCATGTTGTTGTGCCGTGGAATCATTACACGTAACACTGCGCAGCGATCGATCAATCAAAGCTACGTTTATGACATGAGCGAACGAGATCTAATTGTTAGCAACCTTGATGTTTGTTGGGACAGCGTTGTCGAATTCCTGAGCAAACTTGAAAGTAGCCAATGGCAGACCCAATCGTTGTGCCCCGAATGGACGATCAGGGGTGTCGCCGCGCACATGGTGTCAGTGGAACAGGCTTTGTCGAATTGGTTGCCATCTGGCTTAGATACCCCTCCACCTTTCGAAAAGGTTGGGGGTTACTTTGAAGCCGCTATGCAGATGCCAGAAGCGGAACTGGTTGCGCATATGCAGAGCACCTTCGACATTCGGCGAGAAAATCTTTCTGAAACTACCGAGGCCGACTTCGCTAATCCAAGTGTTACTCCTGTAGGCCCAGCAACTTACGGACGTTTCATGGCTGTGCGCGAATTCGACTTCTGGATGCATGAGCGGGATTGTCGAACTCCTTTAGGCATCGATACCGACAATGGCGGGCCAGAAGCAGAAATGGCTCTGAACGAGGTTCACCTCTCCATCGGGTACATCGCAGGAAAGAAGATTGGGCTTACTGAAGGCCAATCAATCCACTTCGATATCACAGGTTCGGTAGAGCGGGACATTTATGTACGCGTCGAGGGACGTGCCGTTGAGTGTGAACCCATTGATGCGCCTACAACCACTCTTCACTGCGACTCAATGGCCTTTATGAATCAGGCCTGTGGCCGCGTTGACCCAGAAGTCCCCATTCGTGAAGGCGCTATTAGTTGGTCGGGCGATGCCGAACTCGGTGCTCACGCAGCACGAAACCTTCGGTTCACCATGTAATTAGTGAAGTTAGCTAGTCGGTAAAGCTTGAGATCAACGTGGGATTTGTGAGATCTGCTAGTTGTTGGTTGCGATGATTTACTTCGGCTAGAAGCTCCGGGTGGCTTAACACCCAAAACCTGCGCTCGTACATTGCGTTCAGGACTTGAGACGCAACTTGTCCTGGGTCCATGCCGTTTTCTAACGCTGCTGCTATCGCTGCATTTCGGGCACGCGCTTCTTCCGGTGCCTTCGCTGTCTGATCAAGGGTTTCGTCGCGTTTTCGACGAAGGTGATCGGGCCGATTTCTTTGGGCCGTAGCAATATTTGTCCTCACAACCCCGGGACACAGCACTGATACCCCGACGTTCGCGTCAGGGTCACGATCCATCTCATGGTGCAATGTCTCCATAATTGCGACAACTCCGAACTTCGCTGCGTTGTAGGGGGCAAGGCCGGGTACTGCCATAAGACCCGCTACCGAAGCCGTGCTCATCACATGGCTTTCTTCAGCCTCGATCAAGTGAGGTAAGAAATGATGTAAACCGTGAATCACTCCCCACAGGGAAACGTCGATGACCCACTTCCAATCGACCAGCTGTTGATTCTTGACTAGTCCGCCGCCACCTACTCCCGCATTGTTGCAAAGAATATTGACGCCTCCGAATGTTTCGAGCGTCGCGGCACACAACTCGGCGACAGAGTCTTCATCTGTTACATCGGTCTTTACTGCAAGAACCGGGACATCAAGCGTCTCAATTTCCGTTCTCATTGCCGCAAGGGCCTCGTCTTCAACGTCAGCGAGCACAACCTTTGCTCCTTCGGCGGCAAAAGCAAGCGACAAAGCTTTCCCGATGCCCGACGCTGCGCCTGTAACTACAGCTACACGTCCTTTCATCGTCTCCATGACTTCTCCGTTTCTTTAGCTCTCAGAATCCTTTGGCACCGTCTGCGGTTACCTCAGTTATTTAATTCCTCGAAGCGTTCGATGACATCGAGATATTCGGTGATCATGTCTTCCACTACTCGCGTCGCAGAAATTGATTCGTTCATAGACCCAACAATTTGCCCGACAAAATAGTTCGATAATTCAACCGCACCCTTATTCTCAGGATTCATTGCTGCCCGATCAACTTGACGACTCGCTTGTGCGATCAACATCGGTTGGAGAGGCATCGGCAAAGTACCGGGCGAAGACTCCCCTTCCCATTCGTCGGTCCAAGCAGAGCGCAGTTGACGGGCGGGCTTGCCCGTTCGAGAGCGCGATCGCAGCGTGTCAGACGACGTGGCGGCAAGAAATTTGTCCTTGACTACCGGGTGGGTCTCGGCTTCTAAGGTCGTCAACCAAACCGAACCACACCAAACCCCCTGGGCCCCTAACGCGATCGAGGCAGCTACTTGCCGCCCACTTCCTATGCCTCCCGCCGCTAGCACAGGCGTTGGTGCCACGGCATCAACTATTTCTGGAACGAGAACCATCGTCCCGATATCGCCCGTATGTCCACCAGCTTCGTGTCCCTGAGCAATGATGATGTCCACGCCCGCTGCGACGTGACGCACGGCGTGAGCTTTCTTACCAGCAAGCGCGCCAACTAGTACTCCATTTGCGTGGGCCCGTTCGATCATGTCAGGAGGAGGGGGACCCAAAGCATTGACAATCAGTTTGATCGGGTGGGAAAACGCGACGTCCATTAAAGGCACCGCCTGCGCATAAGTCATTGGCGGTTCAGTCTCAACCGGAACCCCCCTTCCGTCACCCGAGTCTTGCTTCGGTAATGGAGGGACGGCGTAACGTTCCATCATGTCTTCGACGAAGTCACGGTGACCCTGCGGGATCATTTCGCTGAGATCGCCTAGGGATTTTCCACCTTCGGAAGAGCCTTCATATTTGGCCGGAACAATGATGTCGACGCCAAAAGGCTTGTCGCCAACCTCATCTTGTATCCATTGCAAGTCAACGTCGAGTTGTTCGGGCGTATGACCCGCGGCGCCGAGCACACCGAAGCCTCCGGCTTTAGTGACAGCGGCAACCACATCTCGACAATGGGTGAACGCGAGGATCGGAACATCCACGCCAAGCATTTCGCAGACAGGTGTCTTCATGAACTCGAAACTAGGCGGCCGATCAGGTTCATGCCTGCTAGATGGTCTTATTCGGTAAGAAATGAAGCATTTTCTTTATTTACCATCACCAAATTTCACCAATTTTCGAGATAAATCCCTAGAGGGGTCGGTATCTAGCCTCAACGCTGCGAAAATGACGCCATGAGTATCACAGCGATTGGCCATAGCTACTTCGATCTCGAAACAGAAACCCAACTTGACGTCTGGTATCCAAACGCGAATGTCGACCCGAAGAGATCCTGTGTGGCCGAGAAACTTGGCCTTGTTCAGGGCCAATTAGTTGAGACAACTATCGAGGATCTAAACGAACCGGCTGTCGATCTCGCCGATGCTTATCTACGACTGCATCTGCTAAGTCGTAGAGAGGTCCAACCGCATGGAGCCAACCTCGAGGGTGTTTTTGGTTTGCTCACCAACTGCGCCTGGACCAACGCAGGCCCAGTTCTGCCCGAGCGCGTTGGCGACCTGCAGGGTCGTGCAGCCACAATAAACCTCAGCGTTTCGGTGACTTCAGTAGACAAATTCCCGCGAATGACCGACTACGTAATTCCTTCAGGGGTGCGCATTGCTGATGCCGACAGAGTACGGCTTGGGGCGCATCTAGCTGAAGGGACAACTGTGATGCATGAGGGGTTCTGCAACTTCAATGCAGGAACTCTCGGCCCATCAATGGTGGAAGGAAGAATCAGTGCTGGCGTAGTTGTTGGTGCCAATAGCGATATCGGTGGCAGCGCCTCGATAATGGGGACGCTGTCGGGTGGCGGTAAAGAAACGATTGTCGTCGGCGAGAACTGTCTTTTGGGCGCAAATTCGGGAATCGGAATATCGCTGGGCGATAACTGCACGGTCGAAGCGGGATGCTACGTAACCGCGGGAAGCCAGGTAACTCTTCCCGACGGATCAGTCGTGAAGGGCAAAGACTTGTCGGGTAGGTCAGGGATGCTGCTAATTCGCAACAGCTTCTCAGGCGCTATCGAGATGCGAGTTCTTGATCCCGATAAGTGGGATGGGATCAACGAAGCACTGCACGATAACTAGCTAAAGGCGCGGGTACCGCCAGCACTACTACGCTTCGGTGCAATAAGCGAGGAGGCAACGAATGGCCTATGTGGAAGATCGGATAATTCATGACGCCGATGCTCACACAATGGAACCTCCGGAGTGGCTGGATGAATTCGGCTCTCGGAAGGTTCAGGAGTACGCGCGAACAAAGTTTTTCGCCAATGAAGAGAGCCCAATTTTNAGCGAGATAGATCACTGCCGCACTCTTCACCTAGACCCTGATTTTCGGGCATCGGCTGGACAAGAAATCATGCTTCGCAAAAACTACCGAGCCCACGGCGCCTGGGATTCGGTCGATCGCAGCGAGGCTTTGGACCATATGGGCTTCGCTAGCCAGCTCGTGTTCCCAACTATGCCCAACACCCTTTTAGAAGTCATGGAACATGAAGCCCCACCGAGTCTTACCTACGAGGTAGCTTCTGCCGCCAACCGCGCCCAAATCGCTTTTTGCGGGGCAGATCAGCGGCTGTTACCGGTGGCCTATATTCCGCTTCAAGATTTGGATCTGGCGATCCCATGCGCTGGCGAGGCCATCGAGGCTGGGGCTGCGGCACTGCTGATTCCCAATCGTATGCCCAAAGAGCACGCCCATAGCCACATAGCCTTTGACGGAATTTGGGCTCGCGCACAAGAAGCTGGCATACCTATCGTGATGCATGTTGCAACTCCAGACCTGGTGATGCCACCACAGCATAGAAATAACGGCTTACCGCCTGAGCCGGACTTTCATGGAGGCAGCGAGAACTTCAGGTCTGTCTCTTACATGAGCATTTCGTCACCACCGGTACAAGCCCTTTCCACCCTTATCTTCGATGGTGTTTTCGACAGATTTCCTGATTTAAAAATGGGAGTGATAGAACTCGGAGCAGCATGGCTGCCGTCATTCATGCGGCAACTTGAAGCGGCCTTCGAGGCCTTCGGACGTCACGAAACCCGTCTACAGAATCTGGGACTGCGACCGTCACAATACGTTCATCGACAAATTCGAGTTACTCCATTTCCTACCGAACCGACAGGATGGATAATCGAAAACACCGGAGATGAAATCTGCATGTTCAGTTCTGATTTCCCTCATGTCGAAGGTGGCCGCAATCCTCTACGACGTTTCGATAACGAGGTGGAAGCCTTATCGGTTGAAACTAAAGACAAGTTTTTCCGGCTGAACTTCGAAAATCTCATGGGGTCCGCCATGTCTGACCTCCCAACCAACTCTGGCTGACATGGGCATCCGACTCGAAAAAGCTTGGACAGATCTCAACGCCGAAACTATTGCTTCACTTCCCGCTCAATTAGGGGTGTACCAGGTGGCCGACTCCCAAGGCACTGTCCTATCTGTCGGTTTTGCAGGAGCCAAACATCTTTTCGGAATGCGAAGCGCACTCCAAGAAGAGCTCAATTTACATGGTGATCAAGCAACGAAATTTCGTTTTGAATTCACCTCTAACTACCGAAGTCGCTGGGATGAGCTTTTAATGCTCCACCTGTATGACCACGGACAACTTCCAAGTCACCAACAGGCTGAAGAAAGCCGAATTGGTCGACTATCCCCCAACTGAGAGATCGATATGGACTTCAGCCTTAACGAAGAGCAACAACTGATAGTAGAGACCACCCGGCGNTTTGTTCAAAGTGAGATCCTGCCCCTAGAGGATNAGCTAGACCCGGACGCTGGGTCATTNGANCCAACTGATCAGGACCGACTCGTNGCCATGACCAAATCTATGGGTTTCTACGGTTTAGANATCCCAGAGGAATACGGTGGNCCCGGACTTGACACCACCACTCGTGCTTTGATGGCAATTGAAATGTCACAGCATCGGGCCGGCCTGTATAACCCCTGCTACGGAGTGTTTGGAGGCGCTGGCCTCGCCCAACTTTACGAAGCTACTGACGCCCAAAAAGAACGTTGGCTATACCCCACTCTTCGGGGCGAAAAGAAAGGTTGTTTCGCTCTGACCGAACCATCGGGGGGTTCCGATCCCGCTCGTGCTATTCAAACTCGCGGAATCAAAGACGGAGGCGAATGGGTTCTAAGCGGATCAAAGCTTTACATTTCAGGTGCTGATAAAGCTGACTATGCGTTGATCTTCGCGCGCACTTCAGATGATCCGGGCCGCAATGGGGTAACAGCTTTCATCGTTGACACAGACACCCCCGGATTCCATGTACGGCGAGTGGTACATACTTTGCGTGCAACTCATTACGCAACAGAACTGCAATTCGATGAAATGCGGGTTCCNGANGAAAATATTCTCGGNGAAGTAAACGGTGGTTTCGCGATAGCTAANGATCGACTGAGTCGNCAGCGGATCCCTTACGCCGCAGGGTGCATCGGACCCGCGATCAAAGCGCAAGAAATGTCCATCGACTGGGCCAAAAACCGAGAGACGTTCGGCTCCCCGCTTGCAGAAAAACAAGCGATTCAATGGATGATCGTCGACAACGAAATCGACATTCGTCACTCCCGTTATTGCGTTCTTGAAGCGGCCCAAAAAGCAGATAGCGGGGAAAGATTCAGAACCGAAGCCGCCATGGCAAAGTTAGTGGCGACGGAAGCAAGCAGCAGAGTCATCGACCGCTGCATCCAGATTCACGGCGGAGTTGGAGTCACAAAAGATNTACCGCTTGAACGGTGGTATCGCGAACTGAGGATTCGGCGTGTAGGAGAAGGACCGAGNGANGTGCAACGACTGATTATGGCGCGCGACATTCTTGGTGGGAGCTTCAAGTGAGTAGCAACGATCGCGCACTTCCTTTGGACGGCATCACAGTGCTCGATCTAGGTCAGATCTATCAGGGGCCATACGCCGGCTTTCTACTTTCCATGGCTGGAGCTCGGGTGATCAAGGTCGAACAGACTCGCGGCGAACCGTTACGCGCACGCGGCGATTCGATCTCATATGCAGCCCTTAATTCTTCAAAAGAGGCGATCACATTGGACCTCAAATCCGACGATGGTCGTGAAATGTTTTTGGGGCTCGTGAGAAAAGCAAATGTCGTACTCGTCAATTACGCGCCCGGCGTTCCCGAAAAACTCGGTATAGACGCGGATTCACTTTGGAAAATTAACCCCGAACTTGTTTTCGCCCATGCCTCAGGCTTCGGATTGAGNGGTCCAGANGCGACNCAGACGGCTATGGACATCACGGTGCAGGCACATATGGGCCCGATGAGCGTCACGGGGCATCCCGATCAACCTCCGGTCAAAGCAGGTGTCGCCTTNATNGATTTTCTGGGCGGNGCTCACCTCTATGGCGCAATCGTTACNGCATTGCTCGACGTCGAGCGNACTGGCAANGGACGTTTGGTAGAAACNTCAATGGCNGAAGCCGCATATCACACACTCTGTTCAAACATGCTGTCGTGGCACCAAACAGGGACNGCNCCGCGAACAGGCAACAAGCATGCGGCNATGGGCGTTGCTCCCTANGACGTCTANCAATGCTCAGATGGACACATCGCNCTGATCTCGGTCACAAATAAGCATTGGCGNGCAGTNCTCGACGTCATCGACAGANCTGACCTTCTTGATGAGCCACGGTTTCGACATAACACCGATCGNGCCACAAACATGGATGAAGTTGATCACTTGGTTGAGCAGTGGACCAAGGACCGCCGACGCGACGAAGTGGCGTCACGATTGTCCGAAGCTGGCGTCCCTGTAGCTATCGTGCGGGGTGTCGACGAAGTCGTCAACGACTCGCATCTGATTGAACGCCAGTTTCTTCAGTGGGTTGACCACGAAACTCTAGGAGAAATCCCACTTCCACATAGTCCCNTCAGGTTTCACGGCTCCCNGCTTCGGGANCTTGAGATCTTTCANCCTGTCGGCGGAGACAACGAGGCNATTTACACCGAGTTCTTAGGTCTGACTCCTGAAGAAATCGCCGACCGTCGTCAACGCGGCGTGATTTAAACNGNTCCGGTGNTTCNTTTTTCNNTTGCNTTNTCGATAAGCCAGGCAAACACCGCTTGCGGGNATTNCAACATTTCGGGATGCCACTGAACTCCNACAATGAGCCCGCTCGAATCTTCGATTCCCTCAACTGTTCCNTCAGNNGAATANGCAGTGACCTTCANTCCCTGTCCTGGTTGATCAACCGCTTGATGGTGAAAAGAATTGACCATCGACGTTGATCCATACAGATCGAACAAAATACTGCCGGCCTCACATCTAACAGCGTGGCGTGTTTGGCTCCGATCCGGAACCGACTTCGAATGCCCGTCACCTGTTGCTTCATCCAAGTGTGGAATCAGGGTGCCTCCAAAGAAGACGTTGATCACCTGAAGNCCACGGCAGATNCCAAGCACCGGNNTTCCTGCANTTACCGCAGCCTCCAATAACGCGAACTCAAAAGCATCTCGTTCCGATGAAACCATGTAGNAACTTTCAGCAGGACCATTCCAGCGTTCAGGGTCAATATCTCCCCCGCCGCTGAGCACCACCGCGTCGAGTCGTTCCACATACTCAGAAGGGTCGTCAATTGCCGGAAGTTCAACTGGTAANCCCCCTGCTTCTCGCACCCGNGATGCGTANTCNCCAAAGAACCAATCCACCGGACTATCAGCTAGNTGAGCGGCTCCNGGGGCCAANACTGAGCCCGNAGAAGTTCGACCAGTAATACCTATAAGTGGTGCCACAGGCACGACGGTACGCAAAACTGTNACCATGTACCGAATTTTGCACCTGACTTCTCGTCTGGAGGCCGCGAGCTANCTACTCCTCTTAGCCGCNACCGCCGTGAAGTACGGTGCGGGATATGACNGNGGAGTGACNNTCATCGGGCCNNTNCANGGGGTCCTCTACCTCATCTTCGTGGCAGTTATAGTCCGCTGGTTCGCCGATATGAAGTGGAGCTTCAGAAAGGCTCTGGCAGCGATGGTGCTGGGGTCTTTACCTCTGGGAGGTTTCTTAGTCGACCGTTGGATCAGTGTCTCCGCCGGTCAATTGAAGTAAAAGAAGTTACTCACCAGTGAAATTAGGCGCTCGTTTCTCGACGAATGCCGCTATGCCCTCTTGACCATCATGAGTACCCATTGCCTCGGCAATCATCACTCCCTCTACTTCTCCGGCCTGCTCGAGCGTGCTGTTGAAGCCTGCATAGACAATTTGTTTCGCATGTCCAAGTGCCCATGACGGTCCATCAGCGAGAGACTGCGCCATCTCGGCTGTCGCTGCATCGACTTCATCGTCAGGTACGACACGATTCACTAGTCCCCAAGCCTCAGCCTCGTGAGCTGACAGAACTCTGTTTGTCAGGGTGAGGTCAAGCATCCTTCGAACACCGATGTGGCGCGCAACAAAATAAGTGGAGGTTCCATCGGGCGTGACGCCTGCTTTGGTGTAGGCCATAGTGAATTGTGCTGATTCTCCTGCCACAACGAGNTCGAAGGCGCTAACTATTGAGAGTCCNGCTCCNCCCGCGGCCCCNTTTACNCCCGCNACAAACGGTTTNGGCATCCGATTCATTTTGTAAATGCCACCGTGGAAATCGGTAAGCATCCCGCTAGCTAGTTTCGGCAGACCAGCACCTGCTTCATGGAATTCTTTCAAATCCCCACCGGCGTGAAACACCTTCCCTTCAGCAGTTACGGACACAGCCTTAACATCCTGATCCCATTCAATCTCCAGCATCACGTCGCGAAGATCACGTGAGAACTGCGGGTTAACTGTATTGGCGGCNCCCTGACGGGCAAAGCGGACATGCGCTACGCCATCTCGCGTTTCGTATTCAATCGTCTCCAAGTTCATTTCTTATCCTTTCAAAATCTCTATGTTTAAAATCATCGCGCTGCGGGGGCCAGGTCACGAGCGGCCTGCACTGGGTCAATATCTCCAAACGGCATTATCGAAACAGTTGAAGTTGTTACCCCCATCTCGTGATAGCGATCAATATGCTCACGGCATTCTTCAGGATGCCCATGAACTATTAGTTCATCAACCACATGATCGGGAATCGCATCTAATGCCGCTTTCCGTTCACCGTCTGACCATGCGCTCCACATTCCATCGAGATCGTCGGAACGCCCAAGCCAACGATGAAAATCTGCGTAGACGGGGACATTCAAATATGCCGCGATCGCTCGCTTCGCTCCGGCCCGCACAATTTCGGCGTCTGGGTTCGGGCAACAAAAAATTCGCGCAACTATCTCTTTATCGGGGCCGCCTTCCTCCACGTAAGGCTTGACGGTGGCCACGTCATCAGCTGAAAGCCAATTAATTATGGCCCCATCCCCTTCTCGGCCCGCGAGACGAAGCATGCCAGCTCGCAAGGCTGCGATCAGGATCGGGGGCTGTGTTGGTGGAACTCGCCGCAAGGTGAACCCCTTGACTTCGAATTCATCGAATTCTTGAGAAACTTTCTCACCCGTNAGNGCAGCNCGNAGGAACCTCACCATGTCTCGAGTTCTTTTNTAGGGCTCCTCAAAAGGAATCCCGTTCCAGTGTTCAACGATGACGTTGGACGANGAACCTATCCCCATTACAAACCTTCCNGGCGCCGCCTCACACATTGATGCNATGTGTTGCGCCATNAACGCTGGTCCGCGNGTAAANGCCGGAATGATCGCTACCCCTAAGCGAAGTTCGGGTGCCCACTGCGAAGCCAAGATGAGCGGGGTAAAGCCATCTGTCCCGTCTGCTTCCGAACTCCACAAATCGGTGTATCCCAAGTCAGCAAACTCCCGATACAAATCCCGCTGTTGGTTTAGCGGTGNATCGAANGGAACTGTTATGCCATAGCGGTAACTCATATCTTTCGGATTCCTTACTNAAGTAGCANTCNGTTACCGACATTAGCCAAATCACTTCGTCGGTTACGCATCAACATCACCCTTAACTCAGCGATGCGANTTCCACTGTCCCACCCTGCGACAAGAATGGAACCATGACCAGACAGNTACGTCTCATCGAAATAGCGCCACAAACGTCNNCAGGGACGAATNGAAAACTGAACTTCAAGACTCGNGATCTGGGAAGAANAGGGATCGCGGAGGCGAGAGCAGCGCTAGCGAACGCTCGCCTGCTNCCTGAGGTTGACNTAGACGCTGCNTAGAAACCACTTTGCNTCNGTTCNCTGGTNNACAAGTTACCGATACTNATCTCAGNCAATCTCCCGAAGCTCAGGTACGAGACGACTGTCATGACTAAGGTTGATGCATGTCTGAAATAGTGATCGTTGAAGCTGTCCGTTCGCCTGTNGGGCGACGNGGCGGTGAATTGAGCAACATCCACCCAGCTGACCTTCTAAGCGAAGTGCAAACAGCCNTAATTGAGCGAAGCGGGGTCGACCCTTCCACNATTGGCCAAGTAGTGGGCGGATGTGTCAGTCAAGCGGGCGAACAAACTGCGAATATCGCNCGAACNGCTTGGCTTGGCGCNGGAATGCCATTGAACGTGGCGGCAACGACCGTCGACGCACAATGCGGCTCTAGTCAGCAAGCNATTTCGTTGGCATACGGCTTAGTNGCTTCAGGGGTTGTCGATAGCGCCGTTGGCTGTGGTGTNGAATCAATGACCCGGAACCCAATGGGTTCTTCCTATAAGAAGGGCCAGCTCACCGCAACNCCGCGCTANAAGGAACACTACGAATANACNACGCAGTTCCAAGGTGCCGAGTTATTGGCTAAGAAGTGGAACATCACACGCGACGAATGNGATGAGTTCGGNCTTCGNAGCCAACAGAATGCTGCNAGNGCTTNGGATGAAGATCGNTTNGCCACTCAGATTGTCGAAGTGGACGTNCCCGTACTNGCNGANGANGGAACCGCNACCGGAGAGCGGCAGCGAGTTNCAAGAGANGGCGGNATTCGACCAACGACGCTCGAAGCGCTATCTCAGTTGAGTCCNGTNATGGACGATGGCGTNCATACAGCAGGTGCCTCCTCGCAAATAAGCGANGGNAGCGGCGCAGTGTTAATGATGACTGCCGANAAAGCCNAAGAACAGGGACTCAAGCCGCTCGGTCGCATCATCGACACTTGCCTGGTAGGAAGCGACCCTGTCTTGATGCTNACGGGACCTATAGAAGCCACTCATCACTTACTAGAACGCAACAAGATGNCNATGGATGACATCGACGTCGTNGANATAAACGAGGCGTTCGCTTCNGTGGTTCTNGCTTGGGCTCGCGAAATGAANCCTGATATGGATTCTGTCAACCCAAACGGCGGTGCGATTGCGTTAGGTCACCCACTTGGAGGCACTGGATCAATTCTGATGACTAAAGCACTCCACGAGTTGCATCGCGCTGACAAAGAATTCGGGCTGGTGACTATGTGCTGTGGTGGNGGACTGGGNACCGGGACGATTATTCAACGCATGTGAGTCAAGCAANGGCGTTGNTNTAACCAAAGTTAAATNGTTGTTTGCTCTAAAAGCGGAGACGGCTCCNCNTCTTTCATTCNTGCTTGCCAAACCGGNAACAANTCAAGCCACATNCTCATATCTCCGCTCATTTTGAGTCGGCCTTTCATGTACTCAGCNGCAGGGTCAGCTTGACGGCAAAACAACTGTGAAGCTAGCTCGTACGGCATCGTTAGTTCCAGATCACGACCGCGACCAGAACCCAAATAAGCATTAGCGATGACTCCCTCGCTGAACTCAACAGAAACCGCTACTTTGCCTTGTGGAGCTCCATCAATCTTGGCGACAACAAGTCCTGAAACGTCGCCGCACGCTGGATGTTCGGCAGCAACCCACTCAGCGACGAATTGTTCGCTCAGGAACTGCATCACTCTTCAACTCCATCTAGGTCCCGTAATCCTTCGAATAAGTCTTCTTCGAGTTCCTCAGTAGGAACTCTTGACCGGAGCAGCATGTACTCCTCAAATGGGTGAATGGCATCTTGAACGTCGTCGGGCAAACCGAACCAAAAAGGAGATTTGGGGTCAACCTGNGTGGCGTGAGCTAACANGGCCTTTCTTCTNACAGCGTTGTCGACGGGNATCATCGCGCTAATNCGATCATCTCTNTCTNTACCCGATAACCACTTTTCGTCATACGGCGAGTCNAGTCCGCGATCAAGAAAGGCTTGGTGNGTNAGTAACAGTCTTTGNCGTGACCATATAGGGGCGTANAGCTTTANNGGCTCAAAGGGTTCCCCCGCTTCCGGNTACCAGTCGGGGTCNCCNGCTCGCTCAAAGGCNGGGATGCTGATAGCCGTAACTTGGAGATGATCTGGNTGNGGGTAGCGATTCTGNANTTCTGGGTACGTCATCANNACCTGGGGTCGCACGCGACGGATCACTGCCACAAGCTTTCCCACTGCGGTGTCTAAATCAGCGTTAGCGAAAGCCTCTGGGTGGTTGTTAGCTTCACTATCTGGCATACCTGAATCTCGGTAACCAAGCATGACGACTTCGTCATAGCCGATAATTGCTGCTGCTGAGTCNAGTTCAGCAAGACGAACGGACGCCAAGTCTTCTTTTATTTCTTGGCGTTCCATTGCTGGGTTGAGTATGTCTCCTTCTTCTCCGCCGGTGCAGCAAACCAATGTCGTTCGGATNCCTTGAGAGGCGTACAGGTTNACAGTCCCCGGGCCTTTCGACGACTCGTCGTCGGGGTGCGCGTGAACAGTAAGGATCGACAGCGACATCAGAGCCAAGCTAGCAATCCGTTCATGTCAGACGTGCATATAAAGAGCTTGATTTTAGTTGGCAGGTGTGAGGTCTACCATCCCTGTTTCTTCATCGACGGCCATCGCATACCCGCACAAGGCAGCTAATCGTTCTCTACCTTCTTCGGGGCCAGAAGCAAGCAGTTCNTCGCCNGCTCTTAGAGTCACNGTCTTTCNTGGGTTGTATATGTAGCGAGAGGCTCGACGNACTGCGAGAACGTGGTAACCCGGATCNACCGCNAGTCCCAGCGATCCTAACGTTGCATCATCAGCACTCGATCCNGGCGCAACNGGTACCTGAACGACGACGTCGTCGGTGTCACCCAGTGCAAGTGCNAGCACTGGATGNACGTCTTCTTGATCAAGAACTAAAGAAACTATTTGCAGTGCTTGATCGCCAATGTCTTCGGCTGCTTCAGCCAGGTGAAGTAAGCCTCGAAGCTGAGATGGGTCAACNTCGTCGGCCGCCGCTCGAAGGACCCANGTCTGCAAAGAAACCTTCATCTCATCTANNCGTTCCTCTAAAGCACGTACTTCTCTGGCTAGCGACAGGTCCTGCAGCACTAAGGCCGAATAGGCCAACCCAATGGCAGTTTCTGAAATATTTTTCATTTCGACAAGGGTGTCCACAGCTCGATCAAGGTCGGTCAGAAGATTNGAAGTGTCGGCTTCTGGAGGTACCCATGGTTGCGCTGCAGCCAATTCTCGAAGTCGAACAATGCCAGCAGGTTCGCCTCTCATAAATAACGCGTCACCGGCCTCAACAACCTCGTCGCCACCCACATCTGTAAGCCAACGCCTTCCTCGTTGTATCGCGACCACCCGCATTCCTACAACGACAGGTAATTCCATATCGGAGAGAGGACGATTCGCTAGGTGGCTTCCCTCCGCCACCACAAGTCGATGCGAAACTTCCGCCGCCTCTGCTAGGTCAACCACCAAGGCACGCGGAATACCAATGTTCCTTAAAACAATCTTGCCGATGTCGACCGCCGCATTTGCTATCTGTTCAATTGAGGACACCACTTGCAGAACGGAACTCATTCCATCCACCTCGCGTGGATGACGAACAGCGAGCATCGCTAGAGACCGCATCTCGTGCACAAGATCAGACATTTCTTCTTCAAGGCCGAGAACAGCTTCAGCCATCCCTTCATCGTCGAAATACAGCGCCGCGTAGGCAAGGTCGACCATTAACTCCGAGGCGTCTTTCGACTCGGCCAAAAGAGTTTTGAGATTCCTTGGTTTGTCATCCATGACGTTTCTCACAGGCTAGGCAATAACAACAAGGTGCAGGACCAAAATTAAATTGATGGGACACAAAACCTCTCCCTGATTGATCTACCGAACTATTCATGACAAACCCATCCAACCAATCGTAAGAACCAGTGCTGCGGCACCTCCGAGGTCAACCGAGCTGGTTACAAGCGGTATTCCGTAGGTGTCTGGGTCTACTCCGGCTCGAACAGCTAGAGCAGTTCCGTAATATCCAATGGCGCCGGCAATTAAGGTGGCAATCAATCCGCCGATAGTTGAAATCCAAACGAGCGAAGCCGTACCTGGGGATTCGAAACCGAACAAAGAACTTGCCAGTTGCGCCAAAAAACCATTGAGGACAAGTACAGGCAAGGCAAAGGCCAGACCGGCGACCAAGTCCCTACGGGCAGGTCGGCCAGGAATTGCTGTTGGCTCAATGACGCCTAGGTGAAACTTGGACGAAAGCCGGCCCGAAAGAATGCCGCCAATTGCGCCAGCAGTCGCGAGGCATGCCGGAACTAGAACCAGCATCGCTCTATTGGCGGCAAATGCCTCTAGTTCGTGCTCAATCACCACTCCCGCTATCACCAACAATATTCCGGTAGCCAGCAAAATCGGCAGGGACTCAACCAAGACTTGTCGCAAGAGCGTGAACACCGTGCGTCGCACCCACCAAATACTCAGAGCAGCGGCCACAAGTACCGCAATAGCAAGAATTGTTGTTAACGCGTCAATTTCCAATAGCAGACTCGCAACAAGCAATGCCGGCAGTGTCACTACGTCCCCCACTGCCGACACCAACGGGGCGTTCACATCATCTAGATCCCAGCCACGTTGCGCTGATCTAGCTGCCAAAACGAGGGTCACAGCTATAAGAACCACGAAGGAAAGTAGGGCACCAACGCTCGATAGAACTAATAGGTCAGCAACAGCTACTACCGAATCGAGTCCAAAAATCGGCGACAGTACTTTGGTCAGAATTGCTAGCGCGACAGCTGTTACGAGCGACAGAATTCCGCAGGCCAGCACATTTTGCATGACCAAGGTTTCAGGTCGGCGAGACATTCGGAAGGTACCGGCATGGATGGACGTTGCCAACCGACTGCCCAAGGCACCAAATATGTTCCCCCGCATACCAATTGCTGCTGGGACTAAGACAAGCAGTCCTGGATACCGCTCAAGGGTTCCCGTCATCGCAGCTAATAGTCCCCCGGCAACAACTGCTGTGAAGCTGCTGAATCCCAATGCAACAAGACTTTGGCGGATACCAACGTTGTCAGGTCCAAGTAAGTCGCGTACTCGAGCGGTTCGTCGAACTCGAAAACGCTGCCCTTCCCTGTGTCCGCGACCCCAGGGTCGCTGAGGGGTAGGGAGAAGGGGCATAGTCCTAGGGTGGCACCTACGGGACCCCTAAACGGTCCTCCTTTTCGTTTAGATGTTTAATTGATTAGATCGAAGTGCCTGCTAGGCGTTTCATTGCAACCGAAAGTTGGTCGGGACCCAGGTTCCCGCTCATTCGAAATGCAACTGTTCCGTCGGCCTCTAAAAATACGAAATAAGGCACCGACATCGCGCCGAACGCATTTGCGATTGCTAGGGACGACGTGTCAGCAACAACCGGATGTTTCCAGCCCTGCTCACTCAACCATTTTTCCGGAGGATGATTCCCACGTTCAGGAGCCTCGAAAGTCGATACTGCAATCAGATCAACGTTTGTCGGCAACTTATTTGCCATTAACCATTCGGTAAGAGTGGCCACCTCACGCTGACAGTGCGGACACCAGTGGGCGAAGAACACGACAACCAGTGGACGGCCGACAGGAGTGATTTGAACAGTTTCCCCCGTCAACAGGTCCAACCCGAACGCTGACGGAGCTAGTTGGCCAACCGCTGGGTCAGATTCAGTTAATTCGAAGGGGTCTAGGGCCTTCCCGGAAACAACTGNTTCAGTAATTGTTTCACCCACGTNTTCCACCGATGAATCACTTTGGCCNCCACGGCANGCCCCTGCTATCACCATGGGTACAAGCAAGGCGGGAATCAACCATCGGATCACGTCTCGGACGCTAACGCNCGAATCATCAAGAAACTAAGAGCGAACAAACTCCCATTGACCGATCGTGTCATCTGGTCGCGGCAACACNACTCCAATTTGACGAGAAAGAACCAATAGTTGACCATCCGGTGACCAGATCTCGCCTGTTTCGTCTATGAATCCCTCACTGCCAGACAACTGCCTAAAAACAGCGGCACAATAACTCTCACTGCTCAGATCAATATTTCTTGGGTCAGTNCGAAATTGAACTGTTAGCTCCAAAGTAGGCGTNTGCACAGCGTGGCCAGAATGCACCATGACTGCTGGAACCCAGGAATCAGACATCGCCGCCAAAAGGGCTTCATCGTATGGTTCGGGTTCGGATAGTCGGACCCACCCTCCAGCTTCATAACCGCCAGGAATGGTCGAAGTCTCAGGAACCCCCGGTACTCCCAAGCCCCAACGTTGCTCCCAACAACTCCTCAACGGAACGTCAGGCAACTGGCTCGCCATAACCCAGGTCTCATCTATAGCGGGCAGGTCGGGGAAATTTCGTTGCTCCCACTCATGTGAAACTACCTTCATCTCAGCCGTCGCTACTAATGCTGTTGCTATCTGACGGCCCTCTTGAGTCATTCGTACTGTCGCGAAGGCTGCAATTCTTCCTTCTCGCTCAACTGTTACTTGTATTTCAACCGCTCCTTCCGTCGGAGCAGCCAAGAAATGGGTGGTAACAGTTCGGACACAGCGCTCGTTACCAAGGTAATACTGCGCCGCTCGAACCAAGAGGGCCACGATGATGCCCCCGTTAGGTCCGTTGACGACCCACCATGAACGATCAAAGTTGGCTACTAGCTGCCCATCTGCCCGTTCTTCCATCATCATTGCTTCAGAGAATCGCATCGACTTCCTCTTTCACGGACAGCTTTCACTACNAGCCGGTACTAGCCGNGCAGACTTTAGGCGGANTCGGTGTTTATTACTTGACGTAAGTGGCACAATTTAAGTGTGGAAACTAAGCAACTTGAATCCGTCAAAGGTTTCGTCATTTACGACTTACCTGACGCAGAAACTTACGTTGGGCCCAGTCGCCTCGGAGCCAAGCTTGCGCCTGGTAACGCCGAAATGTTGGTCCGCCATCAGACCTATGTCTTCGCGCTAGCGGAGCAGCGTAAAAGCGGAGCGACCATAGGCCTCAAGGTCGACCCAGAGGATACGGATAGTGCGGTAAGCGCATTAGCCAGTGAGTTAGCAAGCGAATTTGAATCTCAGCAATTCCTTACTAGCCCGGGCCTCAGACTTAACCGGGAGTCGCTAGATCCGGTCCTCCGTCACGACAAGCGAAACCCCGTAGTTAGGGACGACTGTGATGGAGTCGTATTCGAAGATGAGCTACTTGCTTTAGGAGCCGTCACATGTGCCTCTTTCTTCGCAAAACCAAGTGGGCAGTGGGACGCCGCCATCGAAGGTTTCAACCAAGCGGGCATCGCTCTAGCTCGTGAAATAGAGAATCAAGGCGGAAATGTCAAAAGGATCTCTACCGCAAAAGGCTGCGTTTCTGGCAACTTCGANAGNGCCACTCTGGCTGATGCTTGGCTAGCGTCCGGTGCTGACTGCGTTGAACAATTGGGGTCAGTCGAAAAAGCTTGGGCTGTATGGAAATCAGATGTAGATGCAATCTTCGTTGGTTCCAAACCAGGGGCAATGTCAGGAGATGGCGCCCANGGCGTCNAACAAACCCCGATCATCGCGACGTCAGCAGCAGCGGTCTCNTCTAAGGCNCTTGCTATCTTGCGNAAAAACAACACGCCGGTTGCNGCTGACTTTCTCAGCGGCATAGGCCCTACTTTGGCGTGGTGGGCGCCCGAAGAAACAAGTCAAGATGAATTNCGTTCTTCAACTAGTGCAACTGTTACAGGGTTACTTGAGGAAACAGCCNATCACGCTGATGGTTCATTCATGGCAGCTTGTTATAAGGCCGAGGCATTCATAGAAAGCTGGCAGGAACAACGGCCATTTGGNCGACCTCTTGGTTAGTTNCGAATNTCCCTAACGGAAGTCTCTACTGGCTACGGCTAATCCAATATCAAGTCTCTCAATTCGCTCAGCAATAACATTGGTGACACGTCCGTGTCGTTCAAGCCTGCCATGCACCTTGATCGCTGACTCAGAACGAAGAACAGAGCGAAAGCGCAGCCAACATCCACTTGAGACTATGACGTTGATCAGCCCNGTCTCATCCTCGAGNTTGATGAAAACAGTGCCTGATGCTGTTGCTGGNCGTTGCCGGTGAGTCACCACACCCGCCACCTTNACCTTGCCAAGTTCACAATCCAAAAGATCAACAGCAGTTAACACTCCTTCGTCTTTGAGTTCTCTTCTTATGAATTTGGTCGGGTGCCCGTCCGGAGCTATCCCCGTGGCCCATAAGTCAGAAATCGCCTCATCTTGTAATGACATTCCTGGTAGCGCTGGCGCAAAAGCTCCGGTAACTACGCCGCGAAGGCGATCTGAACGTGACTGAGAAATTGCTCCCACAGCCCACAATGCCTCACGACGTCCAAGATCGAAACACCCAAAAGCACCTGCAGTGGCCAAAGCCTCCAGCTGTTTCTGAGACACCGCTGTGCTTCTCGATAATTGCTCCAGGTCTTCATAGGGTCCTCCAGCAGCAATTTCGAATGCTAAATCTGCACTGAACCCTCTAACAGATAGAAAACCCAGCCTTACCGCCACGCCACCTGTCGACTCATCAGAAGTTTCAAGTATCGCTTTGTCCGCTGAAANGTTGAGGTCCGGAGTCAATACCTTTACTCCGTGACGTCTCGCATCTTGGACTAATGAGTGTGGTGAATAGAAACCCATAGGTTGGGAATTAAGTAGCGCAGCACAAAAAGCTGCTGGATAGTGATATTTGATCCACGACGAGGCATAGACAAGGTGCGCAAATGAAACAGAGTGACTCTCCGGAAAGCCGTAATTAGCGAAGGCGACCATCTTCTCCCAAATCTGATCAGCAACTTTTTTATCTATTCCTCGTTGCGACATGCCTTCATACAGTCGATCTCGGAGACGGTTCATCCGCTCTCGAGATCGTTTAGAACCCATCGCTTGACGTAACTCATCAGCTTCTGTAGATGTAAAACCTGCAACATCAATTGCCATCTGCATGAGTTGTTCTTGGAAAAGTGGAACGCCCAAGGTTTTAGAAAGAGCTGGTTCGAGGAGAGGATGTAGATACGTAACTGCTTCCTCTCCGTTACGCCGGCGGATATATGGATGCACAGAACCACCTTGAATAGGACCTGGGCGGATAAGTGCCACTTCAACAACTAAATCGTAAAAACAACGAGGGCGAAGCCTGGGAAGGGTCGCCATTTGTGCGCGTGATTCCACTTGAAATACACCGATTGAGTCTGCCCGACACAACATTTCGTAGACCTCATCTTCTTGAGGTAAAGCGCCAAGATCTAGGTCCACTTGGTGAGTCTCGGCAATGAAGTCCACAGCCGCATGCAACGCGGACAGCATTCCTAGACCAAGCAGGTCAAACTTCACTAGCCCAACTGAAGCGCAGTCATCCTTATCCCATTGCAGAACAGACCGATCAGCCATTCTTGCCCACTCAACCGGGCACACCTCAACTATGGGGCGGTCACAGATCACCATCCCACCTGAGTGAATCCCTAAATGCCGTGGNGTTCTCTCAATTTCTGAGGCTAATTGGAGAACATCAGGTGGCACAGCTTTTTGATCTCGTTCATTGACCTTTGGTTGGGAACTAACTGGTTGNTGACGTTCAAGAGACTTNGACCACGCATCTTGCTGGCCGGAGTCATAACCCAAAGCACGAGCAGCGTCACGAACTGCCGANCGTGTTCGGTATGTNATGACATTGGCGACCTGCGCTGTGTGCTCNCTGCCGTAGCGNTCAAACACATATTGGATGACCTCCTCACGTCTTCCACTCTCTATATCAAGGTCTATATCAGGAGGTCCGTCTCGTTCTGACGACAGAAATCTTTCAAACAACAAGCCGAGCGAAACAGCATCAACNTTGGTAATACCTAGGGCATAACAAACTGCTGAATTAGCTGCGGAGCCTCGTCCTTGACAAAAAATGTCACGACTNCGACAAAACGAAACAATGTCCCAAACAACAAGGAAATAACCTGGGAAACCGAGTTTCTCAATTACCTCAAGTTCATGCGCTATCTGCTGCCAAGATCCAGCAACCCTCTCAGCAGATCTAGCACCNTAACGGCNTGTCGCTCCGACATAAACGACTCTTCGCAAGTACGACATTTCATCTAGATCATCCGGACATGGATATGGGGGAAGTTTGGGTGCAACTAGTGCTAGGTCGAAAGCGCATTCTTGTCCCAGCTCCGCCGCTGTCTCAACTACACCGGGGTAATGAGAGAACCAATGTTGTTGCTCAATACCTGACCGCAAATGAGCTGATCCATGGCCTGGAAGCCATCCGTTTATCTCGTCGAGCGAGCGACGGCTACGAATTGCTGCCATCGCTTTCGCTAAGCGACGCTTAGACGGGACGGCGTAATGAACACCATTAGTACAGAGCAGCCCAACTTTTTGTTCTGCTGCCAAATCTGCCAAACGATCATTTCGGGAATCATCGGAAGGATCTCCATGATTCCAAAGTTCAACGAAAACATTTTCCTTCCCAGCAGCTTCAACTATTTGACAAAGTTCTCTTCTTGCTCCTAATACACCCTCCGCTTCAAGTGCGGTGGGGACGGCACCTCTACGCCCAGCTGTAAGTAAAGCCCAATCTCCTCGATGAGAATCCAAAGCATCAAATAACTCAGGTGTGGATATGCGGGGAGCATTCTTCTGTCCAGCCATTTGACTCCGCGAAAGAAGCGCCGATAACGATGCATATCCTGCAGGATGACGGGCTAGAACAATGAGTCGTTTGCCGGCCGGGTCGACCGAACCCACACGGGAAAAGTTGCTGCCCTGTGTCCTGAGCGTTGAAGTCTCTTCGGCCTGCCAGGCGTCCACCGTGAGCTCAGCACCAAAAACTGTAGGGAGTCCTACCTCTCGCGCACATTCAGCAAACCGCACCACCCCATAAAATCCTCCATGGTCCGTTAAAGCTAAAGCACTTAGATCAAGTCGAACTGCTTCCAAAACCAGTTCTTCGGGACTTGAAGCACCATCAAGGAAGCTGAAATGAGAGTGGGCGTGCAATTCGGCATATGGAACCACCGCGCGAGTTCGTTGGCCTTTTTGAGATCCAACAAATCTCTCAGTGGATGCATCATTCGAGGCATAGATTCCTCCGGCTTCACCATGAGGACCATCGGTAAGGTCGAAATGTCGATCAGAAAGTCGACGCTCTAACTCTCGCCATGGCATAGCAGGATTATTGAAGCCCATGTCGTACATCATCGAACATATGTTCGATAGAAGTCAAGACAGGTGAGCTGGATCGGAGTACCTTTCATTCATGCAAAACGCAATCCCTGACGGGGTAGACCTCGCACATCTCGTGCAACAGGGCAAGGCCTCTCCTGTCGAACTTCTCCAAGATGCAATCGCTCGGGCCAACGAGCTCAACCCTCATCTAAACGCGATTATTCATCGATTAGACGAACAAGCTCACATCAAAGCACAAAAGATGTCCAATCAGAAAGCCCCTGAAGAGGCAACTTTGTGGGGGGTGCCTTTTCTCACAAAAGACTTAACAGTCATGACTGAAGGCGATCCCTACCATGCCGGCAATGTTGCTCTTCGCGATGCTGACTATCGAGCCGAACACACAACGCACCTGGCAACGATGTTTGATCACTTAGGTTTAATCAATTTCGGTCGAACCAACACGCCAGAATTTGGTGGAACAGTTACAACTGAACCTGTCTCNCATGGAGNGTGCAAAAATCCTTGGAACTTGGAGCATTCAACTGGCGGTTCGAGCGGTGGTTCCGCTGCTGCGGTAGCTGCAGGAATTGTCCCAATAGCTCATGCGAATGATGGAGGCGGATCTATTCGCATCCCTGCCTCAGAATGCGGGTTGGTTGGNCTTAAACCAAGTCGAGGTCGTGTTTCCTTCGGTCCAAAACTCGGAGAGTCTTGGGCTGGTGCTGCCATCGATGGTGTCGTCACTAGGACGCTCAGAGATACTGCTCGGGTATTGGATGGGGTTTCCAAACCATGGCCAGGCGATCCGTATTGGGCACCGCCCCCTAAGTTGTCCTTTGAAGAGGCATTATCTACACCGCCGGGACAATTGAAGATCGGTTTCGTTACCGACTCATCTTGGGGTCCGATCCATCGTGATTGCATCGATGCTGTCCAAAGGACAGCGTTGCTGCTTGAGGACCTCGGCCACATCGTCGAGGACAGCAGCCCGGGTCCCTTATTCGATGATGAGTTATTTCACCACTTCAGAATTGTTATGGCCGCGAACGAGGCATTCTCGGTCAACAAACTAGGCGACGCTATAGGGAAAAGTTTCGGTGTCGGGGATATGGAGGGTGACACGAGAGCTCTCGTGGAACGAGGTCGCACCTACGCTGCGACCGACTATTTAGCTTCAGTCGAATGGTTTCACTCTTATTCAAGACGAATGGCTGACTGGTGGTCCAAGTTCGATCTTCTTCTGACGCCGGTAATCGCCCAACCGCCCCCCAAGTTGGGAGAATTGCGCGATCCGAAGCTGGGGACCCAACGCCTGCGTGAGTTACTTCTGTTCACAGTTCAGTTCAATGTGACGGGCCAACCAGCCATTTCACTGCCTATGCATACAAGCAGCAACGGTTTACCCATCGGAGTCCAATTGGTTGCAGCTATGCACGGAGAGTCTTCTCTGTTGCAATTGGGCCGTCAACTCGAGTCAGCGTCCAATTGGCACGATCGAAAGCCAACAGTGTGCGCTGCATAAATTTAGTTGACGCGTATCATGTCAAGCGCCAGCGAAAGAGGTCCTTGTGAGTCGCCGCTCTCTTGCCGATACCGCTCTTTTAACAAGGCTTCTGGGTACTGAAGTTCGTTCTGGTTTCGCCGTCGGCGATCCTGCCTTAGCTCCTTTGCAACGCAAAGAACTAATACTGAGGTCCGCTATCTGCGCTCTGGGGTTCGTCCTAGCTGCTTCTTGGGGCACTCTCTTGCCTTTGGCTATTTCAGTATTTGCAGGATGGGATCACTTTGCCCGTCGAAGGCGTTCAGTTCTGGTTGCCACCGAACTTGGCCTTCATCTGGTCGCAATTCGCGGGCAGAAGACAACTCTGACCCGTGAATGGAAGGTTGATGTAGAAGCTCGTCTTATCTTGCGGCCAGATAATCCCGAGGTTCCCCTAGAACTTCCAGGCTGGGTAGGGGTAATCCATGGCGCTGACATCGAACGAGCCGAAAGATCTATTCGCGACGGTGGTGGTGAGCCCGTGAGGCTCGTCAGTGATGATTAAAGTCTCGATCGCACCTCGACAACCGCTGCTTCGAAATCCTCGCTGACCAACAAAGCGTCTAGACCTACAGCTAACGCGCCTCTGATGTTGTCTGGATGGTCGTCAAGAAACAGGCAGTCTTTAGGAGCCAGCCCCAGTTGATTGCATACGAACACATAGATATCTGGGTCAGGCTTTCTCATACCTACTTGGCAGGAATCGACTACAGAGTCAAAAGATTGCAGGGGTAACAGGTCTCTCCATTGCCCCCATTCTTTTACGTTGTTTGTCAAAATTGCGGTGCGTATACCTCTCGCCTGGATCTCCTCGGCCAATTCGAGCATCGGAGCAATTGGTTCCGCATCTGCAAAGGGGTCGAAATCGTCAGCAGTCATTGTCGTTGCCTGGTGGTCAGGGGGCAGCTCAGATAAGAAAGTCTTTTGCATCTGGACAACGAAATCTGAAAGCTCGACACGGCCACATTCAACTTCATGCCATGTCGGTGGGTCTTCACCGGGTTCAACTGTTCGTGCGTAGTCTCCGAAGACCTTCGCAAGCACGGTGAGTGGGATATCCCACTCTTCAGCCCACCGCAAAGCAGCTAAGAACGGAGACTCCAAGAGAACTCCACCTACATCAAAGATTACGGCCTTCGGACTCATTGCCTGAAAGCTAACCAAACGTCGCAGCAGCGTTTTACATATGTAGGGTCATATCCGTGCGTCTTCTTAGTTTTACTGTCAATCAGGAGTCCCGATTCGGAATTGCCACCGATGACGGGGTCGTGGATTTGAGTCATCGGACAAGTTTCCCTGATTTGAATTCAGCCTTGAGTGATCCTGACCACGTACGAGCCTTCGAAGATGTTGCACCTGATCATTCCTGGGAGTCGATTTCATTCGACATTCCTGTACCAAACCAGCGTCGCGTCTTGTGCGCCGGTTTGAATTACCACAAGAAGTACCCATTGGGCGGTGAAGTAAAGCCACCGAAGCAGCCCGTTTATTTCAACAAACCACCGGGCTCTTTGGTTCCCCATAATGGTCAGCTAATCCGCCCCATCGCATCGGTTCAGTTGGATTATGAAGTTGAACTCGCAGTGATAATCGGGCGACCAGGGAGACACATTTCTGAATCTGCGGCCCTTGACCACGTTGCTGGGTACACGATCTTGAACGATGGCTCGGTGCGAGATTGGCAGCGCCACGGAGTTGCCGCAGGAAAAAACTTCTTTCACTCAGGTTCTTGTGGTCCCTGGATTGTGACAAGTGATCAAATCCCTGAACCTTCAGATCTTTCGGTAATCACTCGCGTCAACGGGGAGCAACGTCAAAACGCCGGAGTGGACGAAATGATCTTTAGCGTCCAAGAACTCATTTCATACATGTCACAGATAATGCCCCTTGAGCCTGGCGACATCATCGCCACCGGTTCCCCTGAAGGAACCGGTGGGTCTATGGAGCCTCAAGTTTGGTTAGCCGACGGCGACGTCATCGAATTCGAGATTCCCGATATTGGAATCCTCGCTAACACCGTGATTGACGAAACGATTTAGTTAGGGCGATACCCAAAGTGTCGTGCTGATCGGTACCTTTGATCACAACGACAAGTAAAGGAAAGTCGACCTGTCACGTTCACGCCGATTCACTGCTGTGGCGACCATCGTGTTACTTATGGGTACGTTCCTTGCTNTCCCNTCGGCNAGTAGCGCCGGTAAGAGCAGCGCTCAATTNCGCAAGGAGAAAGCTGCTTTGCAGCAGCAAGTCACTCAGCTCCGCAACGAACGTGACACCTTCCAACAGGAGGTTCTGAATCAAGCCCGAATCGTTGATACTGCTACGGCGGACGTAGCCGAAGTTGAACAAGCACTATCTGATCTCGAATTGCTTGTCGCCGAGCAGCGAGATGACTTAACTCAAGCGGAACAAGCATTAGAGGGAGCCGTTCTGGCAGTATCCGCGGCCGAACGAAAATCGGATGAGCTCGCTGATCAACAAACGACGTTAAGCGGTCGAGTTAATGACCTGGCGTTGCAGACTTACATAGGTCGCGATTCAACAGTAGAGGGGTCGTTTGGATTAGCGAGAACCGGAGACATCTACAAGGCGGCCCGTGTGCAAACCCTCATCGGAGCTGCGTTCGGCGACATAAACAACACGTCTGACGAACTTCGCGCCCTCCAAGTAGATACCGCAGTTGCAACGAAAGCATTGAATGAAGCGGTGACCCAAAGGGAGTTGTTACGNACCGAGGCCGAGATTCAACTCGAACAGCTGTTGGACGCGGTCGGCCTACAGGCTCAAATTGTCTTCGAAGCAGAAAGTCGACTGGAAGCCCGACTGTACGAAGCTGCAGCTTTAGCNGAACTTGACGCTGAGATGGCCAAGAAAATAGAAAGCGAACAAAACAATTTNGCCAGAGTAGTTAAGGCGGAAAAGGCGAAACGAGCCGAAGANGAACGTCTTCGCAGAGAAGCTGAACGAAAGCGAAGAGAAGCCGAAGAAGCACGGCAACGACGCCTACTAGGCATCGCCGATGCCCCAACGTCAACCAATTTTGACAAGTCAGAGCTAATGACAGTCTGGGGCATTCGGGTACACGAATCGATCGCCGACAAACTACTGGCCCTGTTAAAACACGCTTCACGAGATGGCATCAGACTCGGTGGTGGGGGCTACCGAAGTTCGCAGTCTCAGATCAATTTACGACGAGCACATTGTGGCACGAGCAACTATGCCATTTATCGCAAACCCTCCTACCAGTGTCGTCCTCCAACTGCCCGACCGGGCGCTTCGATGCATGAGCGGGGTCTAGCGGTGGACTTCACACAAAACGGGCGGGCCCTTTGGAGCAACACGTCCGGTTACAGGTGGTTGAAACGCAACGCTTCACAATACGGATTCCGTAATCTGCCAAGTGAACCCTGGCACTGGTCCACGAACGGTCGATGAATCAGTTCCAAAGGCTGCCACAGCACATTTTGTTTATTCATAAGACGCCTCAAGCCACCATTCACCATTCTCAATGACGCAAAGGTGAGATGTCCCGTCCGCAAGTAAAAACTGGAATCTTGCTTGGCGACTTTTCATGGCAGGGTCCCACCATTTCTCATCAAGAAGCCATGGGCCTCCCCACCCAATAATCAGATGTGACCCTAAAGAGTCACTCTGAATACGGACTGGATCTGCTTCCACCTGACCGCGCCCATTCACTACTACACGACGACCATTGCCGTCCGTTACCTCTAGTTGCTGAGCTTGAGGCAGAACAGCGAGAGGTAGTGGAGCAGGTAATCGGCCTGGCCATGGCGCAGTCGTTGACTCAGGCAACGTCATTACTTGATCAGGATCAAGTCTCGTAGCTACTAATGGAACTCGCTGTTCAATATCTACTAGCCGCCGGCCTCCCCCTCGTTGAACCACGGTCACCGAGTCTGGCCCCAACAGTCCTTGAATGCGCACAAAAGATCGCATAGCGAGTTCATCATTTACTATCTTTTCGCCCCAAAAACCTAACTGTTGGCCACTATCTGGAACTGTCTCATCAACTGTTAACCGCACCAAAGACAANGGCCCGGTAGGCGGATTTTCTGATCGGTACCATCCTTCTAGCTGCCAACGAACTCTGTCGGTTATACCGGCCGGTGTGAACCGNTGTTCATGGCGCCACAACCGGCTAGAAACGTCNCCGTGTTCNGATTCCACNTCAATCAGAATGCGCACACANACCGANCCCTCAATCNCTAAATGTTGATGAATNCGGTCAGCCAATNCTTTCGCTACAAACACGGCTGTTTCCACATGATCAGCAGGAGGGCTAATTTCGCTTTCTTCTGAAACAACATCTGAAATGGAACGTAGGAGCGAGGCTCTACCGTCTATTCCTTGAGCTAGTTGCTGCGCTAGCAGGCCCGGCGACCCAAATCGCGCCAACAATTCTTCACTCGGGAGGGAGCCAATATCCTCAAGGGTCTTTAAACCAAGTCGGCGAAATACATCAACAAGCTCTTCAGCTTCAGGTAAGGGCGAGTACTTGCTAGCCAAAACATCAACCGGAAACGGCGCTAGAAATGCGGCGCTGCCTTTCGGCACAACAACTTGTACACGCGAAAACCTTTCGGAGGTAGCTGCCAGAATTGCGGCGAAACGGCTATCAGCTACCCCAATTCGCGGTTGAATAACACTAGGTACTTCGGTTGTTTTAAGTGTTACGGATAATGCTTTTAACGTCCGCTCCGCGACGACCCGGGCAAGAGCTTGGTCACCACCGAAGTAGCGCGATGGGCCTCGAGTTGGGAAAGAGCACCAACCACCAGTTGTAATTTCAANACGAGGGGTCACTGACTCAAGTGACGCAACAACAGAATTAAATTTTCTGACATTGCGCTCTTCATCATCATCAATAATTTTTAAATCTGCACAAAGTTTCTGAGCTTCTCGCCGAGGGGTTCCTGGTGTTATTCCAAATTCAGCACCATCCGGTGTTACATCAACAACTCGGTCCTTATTTACAACAGCAGCAAGGTGGTCATGAGCAGCACCAGCAGCAATCACTCGCCAATGGGGAATGATGAGAACCAATGTCCGAGTATTTGTCAGAACCACTTAGAACACTCACTAACTGGCCTGAAGCACTTGTTCGCCTATATCAGGCGAAACTTTCTGCATTCGGCAAGCGGACTGTAAAAGATTGGCGGGTTCATTGCTTTGATCAACGGTATTTAAGCGACCTTCCTTATCGGGAAGCCACACAAGTTCTCGACGCAAATTGGAATCAGCGCCTCGACCTACTACCTCTATCTCTATCTTCCTGGAGAGTAGGTGTCCGCGTCCCCGCCCGATACCTGTCCAGGCTGCCTGGCTGACTCTGAGACAAAGGTCGGGACGTAAATTGCAAAGAGCGGCCTTCCCAACAGTGATAATCGAGGTACCTCTTTCGCGCATCAATGCAACAATTTTGCGCCCATGGTCAGGACGTAACTTGATATCTGGTCCAAGCAAGATGAGGTCAACCCCTGCCATTAAGGCTTGGATGACTGCTCCTACTTGATTTCCAGGGCGATCTATAAACGCCCATCTCGAAAACTTGATTCCTAGATCGGAAGCTGCTGATGAACCCAACATCGGAAGACCTACAGCTCCTACCCAGCTTCCAGAACGAGACACGGAAATAGTCAAAGCGCTCGCAAGACTGAGCGCCGCTACTCCCGTAACTTCGATCGTAGATCCTTGCCTTATGCCTCTATCAGTAAATAAACCCGCCAATTCATCGACGACCGGAAAAGTACGGTGTCGAGCGAGAACAAGCGGAGAAGCCACCTGATGGATGTCATTGCCTAAAGAACCTCCGACAGACGCATTTTGCATCCTGCAACTTTAACCGAACGTATGTTCGATTAAAACTCTGGCTCCAATTTGCTCTATCTATGCCTCATAATGGGCAAACAAGCCGGTGATGATCTCAACGATGCCTTCCGACGTGAACCCCTTGGCAAGATCGACTGTTGCCACGTTCCCATGAACGTGAAGGTAGTCAACCCCTCCTCGAGCAAATAGNCGAGCAGCAAGAACGTCAGCAGGGTCTTCATCACTTAACGCGTCAGCTTCGCTGCGGTAATAGCGATGCCCCATACCTGTTAGCGGACGATTGGTTTCGAACCTAATTGTTCCTGGGCTAGTAGGAGAAATTTTTTCAGCAACTCGGACAGGTTGACCCATGAGTAGGAAGATTAGCCGTGTTAGGGGCTAGGTTGAGAATATATTTGCTACTTCTGAACCGCCCTGGAGATCTCCAATGTCTGAGATGACCGAAGAACAATTCACCAATGAGGCCTCTGCCTTTCTAGAGGCCAACATGTCGCGTAAAGCTGAGCAGAAAGCTTTTGTTTGGGGAGAAGGCCCAGACAACGCAGCAATGTTCGAAGAAGTGGACCGCGACAAAGAACAACGAGACCTTGCTAGTGCAAAGGAGTGGCGCGCTAAGAAGTTTGATGCTGGCTTCGGATGGATCTCGGGACCAGCTGAAATTGGTGGAGGTGGCCACCCTCGAAGGTTCGAGCGTGTTTGGGCAAATTTGGAAAGCCAGTACGAAGTACCCGACAGTGGCTTTTTCGGGATCGGCTTAGGGATGGTCGCACCAACCATTCTCGCTCATGGAAATCCTGAGGTAGTGGCTGATCTTTTGCCGAAGATGTACCGGGCAGACCTAGTTTCTTGCCAACTGTTCTCAGAACCGGGGGCCGGCTCTGACCTCGCGAGCTTACAGATGCGTGCCGAGCGAGACGGAGAGGAATGGATCTTAAACGGCCAGAAAGTTTGGACGTCTGGAGCTCACTACAGCGATGTAGGAGAAGTCATAGCCCGTTCAGATTTCGATCTCCCTAAGCATCAAGGACTGACTGGTTTTATGGTTGATATGCATGCCCCGGGTGTGGAAGTGAAACCCTTGCGGCAGATGACCGGTGGAGCAAACTTCAATGAAGTCTTCTTTACCGATGTTCGAATTCCTGACACGCATCGACTGGGTGACGTCAACCAAGGGTGGGGTGTAGCCCTTACNACTCTGATGAACGAGCGCGCATCGATCGGCTCAGGTAGCGGAGGCACCGGGGGTAGTTATACGAAACTAAGTGCCATGTTGAAGCACTTTGAACTGAATGAAGATGCGCTNAGTCGTCAACAACTGATGAACATTTTTACTTATGGAAAAGTTNTGGGATGGTCGAATCAACGGACGATGGATGCTCTTAAAGCAGGGAAAACTCCTGGGCCAGAGATGTCACTGTCAAAGATGGGGTTGACCCGGCAAATGCAAGCAACTTGCAACTTTGTCTCTGATGTACTGGAAGCTCGNTTGNTCGCTGACACCGGTGAATGGGGAACTTTCTCGTGGGCGGGGTANCTACTAGGNCAACCNGCGATGCGCATTGCTGGTGGATCCGANGAGGTAATGAGAAATATTGTCGGTGAACGTGTACTGGGTCTACCNAAGGAGCCTGGTATTGACACCACAAGCCCATTTAGGGAGATACGGGTCGGAACTCAAAAATCCGACTAAGAAGCGCCNGTTNNTTAGCCGANACNTNCGCTAANCACGNGCNGTGANGACCCAAGCAGCTCCTGGAAGCTTNACTATCCCGTTTTNCTCATGCGGTTTTAGGGCNNCTTNCATGGCGTCAATAACCGGCCCAGGTTGCAGACTCGAATTGGAGTCAACAACTGCTTTTACTGGACTGAATTCATATGCGTGAAGGGCGGCGAGTCGGTAATCCACTCCACCTCCAAGTGTTACTTCTGTGATGAAACTTTCGACATCAACGTTCATCCACCCAGCCTGTTGAAGAATCTCTGTAACTCTGTCTGGTTCCGCAAATGAAAAAGGGTCGGGTGCATGTGGTGAGCGGGAAGGTAGCTCCACTAACGACATAGCCGCCCGATTAGGCACTGTGATCCAAGGATTTTTTTCCGGTCCCTGCCAACAGACGAAGCTCAATTTTGCGGCTGCCGAACTAGCAGCTCTCAAATTGTGGAAGGCAGCAACCGGGTCTGCAAAGAACATCACCCCGAAACGAGAGAAAATGATGTCATACGGACCTTGAAGTGGGTCAACCTGGGCATCCGCCTCCAGGAATTCAACCTCTCCTCGGTTTCGACGTCGAGCTGCGTCAAGAAGTTGGTCGCTGATGTCAACTCCTACGACGCGTCCATCCCCCACTCGGTCTTTCAGTTGCAGGGTGGTGTGACCACAGCCACAACCAACATCCAGGACGTCCATGTTGGAAATGTCTTGCAGGGCATCCATCGCTGCGGCACCAAACACGTCCAGCTGAAGGTCCATTTGTTCTTGCTGCTCTACCCAGGCCCGGCGTGTACGCCAGTACTCACGCTGTGCTTCATTTACCGTATTCATGCAGCGAAGAGAGACCCTTGATCGATCTGGGCTCGATCGTAGCGCTCGTAATTGCTCCACATCATGTCGTCCATAAACGCCCAACTTTTTCTGTGTATTACGCACGGTCCGTATCCGGCCAAGGCCATCCGATGCTGAGGCGCTGGGTATCCTTTGTTGTTTTCAAACATGTAGGCAGGAAAATCGTTCGAAGCCACAGACATGATTTGGTCCCGGACGACCTTCGCCATAACTGAAGCTGCCGCTATCGAAAGACATGTCTGGTCACCTTTTACGATGCTGGCACTGGGCGCCCAGTCAACATAATTCCAGTTGCCGTCAAGTAGCACTCGATCCGCAGCCAATGGCAGCTCATCAAGGGCCCTTCGAGTAGCGAGCCGCTGTGCGTCCGACATTCCTAATTCATCGCACTCTCGAGCACTTGCGTGACCAACCGACCAACACCGGGCCCAGTTGTCGATCCGACCAAAGAGCTCCCCACGAACTTTCGCTGTGAGCATCTTCGAATCTCTGATTCCGTTAACTCTCCCAGTTGCTGGTAGAACAACCGCGCCGATAGTCAAGGGTCCGGCCCAAGCCCCTTTACCTACCTCATCGATACCCACCACTACCGAATCGCCCTGTTCCCAGTAGCGCCGTTCTTGGTCAAGATTAGGTGGGGCACGATCGGCCATGACGGAACGGTAGCCGTCTATTGATGAGGCCGCTGTGACCCATCTTCAACTAAATGTTCCCGAAACTGGCGGCTCGGGATCAGCGTCAAGAGGGTCGTACATTTCGCTTCCATTGCGGACAGGACTCAAGAGTTGTTCGCCAACGCAACCTTCACCTTGGAATTTCGGATCGAGGCCGGGAACTTGGATCTTGAGATCTATCGGGCCACCATCGACCTCCCATAACACCGCCGGCCGATCGCCGTGCCAGCGCACAGCCCACGAGACATCCCCATATCGTGACGGCACGCCGTGAACTTCTACTCCTAGNCCAAACCATTCCTTAGGCCAAACCAGCGCGAACCGAAGCTGGCCACAAGTGTCATCCACCAAGAGACGCAGCAAGCTGCGAACAAACCAAGCACTAACGCGCAAATCATGTCCGGCACCGGCNGTGCCATTCTTCGTCGAGGGATCAACACAGGTAGGCCAGTTCATAGTCGGCGAAGCAAGCGAGGCGAGCTGCTCGAGTTTCACGAAACCCGTTTCCGGGTTAGTGGTCAATTGATCAAAGGCTGATTTCGCCATCTCTAAGGTATGTATGCCTTTGATGTCATCACTCTTTTGTGTATCAGGCACTGTGAGCGAAGGAATTAGCTCCGTCAGTTCGTGAACTGCTTTATCGGCCCCAACGCCTTTCAATATCTGACTCGCAGAAAGTAGACCTTCTTTAGCAGTTGGGTCAGGGTTCGCCAGAATCCAGCGAGCCCCATCAGCCGCAAACTCCGATAGAGCTTTTGATAAAGCCTCGTCAGGGGCTAGCTCTAACGCCCTCCCAGCGGCCGTCAACGTTGCTGATGTCACATCGATGCCGTTGTGTACCACCGCTCCCATACGGTCCTGACGCTTTGCTCGGGAAATGAGTATTTCTCGGACCGCAATCTCATATCCGCATTCGGCTAGGCCTATTAACACGGCAGCTTCATCACTGGCCGTATGCGGAGGACCTCCTGGCGCAGGCACGAGGTCTTCACCGGTTGATGCCAGGAGTAAGGATTGTCGCGCGGCGTCAAAGACGTCATTTAGGTGCCCGGGAGGAAGTAGGAAGCGGCTGGCCTTCACGGCGTGATGTCCCCATCCACGAGCAACCTGACTAGCGGTCGGCAATTTCGACGTCGGGTCCGAGTCTGGCGGGGCTCCTAACGGGACAACACACCGGAGAGTCGCTCCATGAACCAATGGGGTAATGAGGGCAGCACTTGCCATTCCTTGTTCACACACAACCGACTTTGGGCTTTCTTCTGTCTTGTCCAAAGACAAGGCAGGGTCTACCCCGCCACTACCGGTGACGAGCCGCCCAGGGGTTCGACCACAAATGACTCCAACTTGACCATCTATGTACAGCGTCCGGTCCTCAAGTCCTATGTTTTCGACTCGTCCGCCCCCAAGATGGTCATACGGGCGAATCGCCCATGCCAGAGCAACCGGCCGGGTCGCTTGGTTGTCGACTTCCACTATCAAATATTCCGAATCGCCTCTGGCGGCATAAACCCGGTGGATGAGGTCGCCACCTGCAGCGCGTATGACTGTTTCGACAACAGGTGCTCCATCAATCAAACGTTGACGAACTGCTCCATGCTCAGAGGGAAAAATCCAATCGTCGTCTACGCGAAGCCACCAATCAAGCGACCACGAACCTGGTCGCGCTGCTACTAGGCCACGACGGTCCACAGCGATTCGTGCGGGGCTTTCTAGATTCCCAAGCAACGTCCAAGAGCGCGCCACCTTGTTGGACTGCGGGGTGTCAGTCGCAATCTGCTGGTTCTGCTCTCTCCAACGATGAACCCACCAAGGTTGAACCCAATTCAACGGCGGCAAAGAACGAGTCTGCTGCTGTCGGTGACGTCGAAATCGGCGCAGGAAAAAAGTCATGGGCAACGTCAGCGTAGGGCGCTCGGTCGCAGA
>PAVP01000037.1 GCA_002713975.1 Acidimicrobiaceae bacterium
CAACAGACTTTGCCGTTCCCATGATCGCATGGTCCCTGTCGATGTCGTCTAGGTGTAAACGAGCGACCTGAATAGCCCCGCTTAACTCTTCAGGTTTAGGAGGGTCATTAACAAAGAACTGTTCCATAAAGCGAACAGACCCCATATCAACAGATCGATGTATCTCTGCGGTATGAGTTCCGTAGGAGAATTCGGTAGAGCCTCCTCCAATATCAATGACGAGGAATGGTCCGTCGGTCGATGGCAAGCCTGCGGTCGCTCCCAAAAATCCATAGCGAGCCTCTTCTTCCCCTGACAAGAGTTCAAGCTCATGGTTCAAAGCTGCCGAGACGGGTTCGAACAGGTCGGCGCGGTTAACCGCATCGCGGGCGGCACTTGTAGCGACTGCTCTGATTCTTTGGGCACCGTTCTCCGAAATAAGTGACTTAAATTCATCAACTGCATCTAGGACACGACCTATCCCCTCTTCGCTAAGTCGGCCCGTTTCCCCTAAACCGCGACCTAGTCCAGTAACTCGATGAGTCCGTATCTCTACAGAGGTTCCGTTGGTTATCAAAAGGCGGGTTGTGTTGGTGCCAAAGTCCAAGATCGCAACGGGCGTGTCATCAGCCAAGGTCTGTTGCCTCTAACTGCTGAACAACCCATTCGCCGACCGGGTCATCGCCGACCGCCAGATAATGGGCCAAGTGAGTGTGCAGGCATTTGACGCCCTGACGTGTGCCGCCAACTCCACCTGCCGGCCTTGGACCTACATGCCCAGCTGGAATCTGAGAGTCCCGTTCCACCGCGTAACGCTCATGGGCTGCCGCCAAATCATCAGAGTTCACCGCTCGTTCGGCTGCTTGGACTCCTCCGTCTCCTTCAAGTCGCGCGACAAGCCGAGATAGTTCGCGACCCACAAGCCAATAGCGGGTCGGCATCGGCCGTCCATTTTCCATTATGGGTCCGTTGCGAATTACAACTGGTCCCCCTCTGCTATCGACCACAACTATTTCAAAATTGACCTCGGGTCGTCGACCCAATAGCTCAGCTACTTTTGCGATCTCAACTGGCGACGGGTGAGTAACCGAGGACACTTTCGCGGCATCGATAACCATGATCCAGTGACTTTGCTGTTACCGCTTGCGGCGACGNAAAAGAACTAACACGAGAGCAATTAGAGCNAATGGGCCAAACCGTTTAAACAGCGGCGCACCAGCTGTATCAAGCAGATCAACAGGCTCTGGTTCCGGCATATCAATTTTTCGTGGCCCGGAGTCACCCCCGACGGCCTGGTCATGGGTTTCAGAGTCGTCGTCTTCAGGTTTACTTTCTGANCCTTGTTCACGCTCACTTGATTCGAGAAGTTTTTGTTCGAGACTTTCAACAAACTGCCCAATCAGCTTTTCTGATACATCAGCCATCACGCCCCGGCCAAACTGAGCGACTTTGCCAGTGACTTTCAGATCGGTAGTTATGACGATNTTGGTTCCATCGCCATCGGCAGTCATCTCGGCCGTCACTTCTGCCGCAGCATTTCCAGCCCCGCGCGTATCGCGTCCACTTGCGTCTAGGACTAGTCGATATTGACTCTCATCCTTTTCTTTGAACTTAGCGACACCTTTGTATTGAGCCGTGATGGGCCCGACCTTGACCTTCACTTGTCCTTTAAACTCTTCGCCGTCAATTTCTGTTAGCTGTGCACCAGGCATGCAGGGCGCGATGTATTCAACATCTGTCAGAGTGTCCCACGCCTGTTCAATCGGAACACCAACTCGGAATTCATTTTTCAACTCCATTGGCCGAGATCCTCCACAGTATCTATGTCGTCGGGAGACCCTTCGCAGGCTACCTGCTCAACCAGTTCTGGCCTCGTACGCAGTAAAACTCGGGCTCCTTCGTCTCCTGATCGCGGAAGCAGCGGCCAAACTGACTTTTCGAGACGAACTGGGTTTCCAGCAAGACCATCGTAGTTAGCGACCGCTATAGGTGCGTTGCTGTTACTCAACCGCCTCCAGCTCGAACTAAGAACTCCAGGCTGATCAGCCAATCCAACGATAAGAGCATCAAAACCCGCTGCTTCACCCCAGTCGACTGCAACGCTGAGNGATGTAGCTATTCCATGTTCGGATTCAGGATTTTCGACAATNACTAGTTCAGAAAACTCTGTCAGAGCCGAAGACAACTCAGTGGCGCCTGCAACTAGCAGGTAGCCAGACAAACCTGAGTTCACCATAGAACGCGCTGCGTGAGTAACCACGGCTTCACCGCCTATACCCGCAAGAAGCTTATGAGATGGCCCTGCGAAACGTGACCCACTTCCCGCCGCGAGAAGAACTCCAGCTACTTTCACAACTTCAGTAGGACCTAGGCAGGCCAAGAACCTTGTTAGACACATAGTTCAGAACCATTTCCTGGCTGACCGGGGCAATCTTCATCAGACGACTTTCACGCCAGTACCGCTCGACGTCATATTCTTTGGCGTAACCGAAGCCTCCGTGAGTTTGCATTGCCCTATCAGCGCATTCAAACGCAGCTTCGGAAGCTAGATACTTTGCGAGATTCGCCTGTGCTCCGCAGTCAAGTCCGTTGTCGTAACGCCACGAAGCATCCCTGATGACCAGCTCCGCTGCATGGAGTCGCGCATGACTATCGGCCAGGGGAAAAGCCAAGCCCTGGTTCTGACCTATCGGACGTCCAAAAATCACTCGATCGTTCGCGTAGTCGACTGCTTTGTTCAACGCAGCGCGCCCGATACCAAGGGCCTCTCCAGAAATAAGGATCCGTTCGGGGTTCAGGCCGTCCAAGATGTAGCGAAAGCCCTCCCCTTCTTCGCCGACCCGACGACTTAAGGGCACCCGCAACCCGTCATAGCGAACTTCGCAGGAAACAACAGCGTTACGTCCGACCTTTGGGATCGGAGTTATATCTACGGCGGGGTCTTTCAGGTCCACAAGGAGGAGTGTCATGCCTTGAGTCGGTCCGTCACACAGTTCTTTCGGGGTGGTCCTTACCAACAGCAAGCAGACGTCACAATACGGTGCCTTCGTCGTCCACACCTTTGCGCCTGTGATGACATATTCATCGCCATCTCGTTCAG
Source organism: Acidimicrobiaceae bacterium (assembly GCA_002713975.1). Taxonomy (GTDB): domain Bacteria; phylum Actinomycetota; class Acidimicrobiia; order Acidimicrobiales; family Poriferisodalaceae; genus MedAcidi-G3. The sequence continues at coordinate 3,080 of PAVP01000037.1, forward strand.
CTCGAGTTCTAATTGAAGTGGTGTCAGTTCCGGCGTCAGGTTCCGTAACTCCAAAGGCAGCGTGAAGTGACCCGTCGGCAACTTTCGGGAGAATTTCGTTAGCAAGTTCGGGTGACCCATATTTCCTTACGGGCTCCATACCAAAGATCGATAAGTGAATCGCTGAACAACCGTTCATTGCTGCACCGCTTGCAGCAACTTCTTCGAGAACGATCGATGCTTCCGTAATACCCTGGCCTCCACCGCCGAACTCCTCGGGAATGGCAATACCTATCCAGCCTCCATCAGCCATCGCTTGATAAAAGTCCCAAGGGAACTCGTGCTGTTCATCTTTCTCCCGCCAATATTCGTCGGGAAATTGAGCGCAAACTCGTCGGACACCTTCACGAATAGCGTCATGATCTTCAGATGAGGAAAAATCCATACTGTGAAAGGTAGTGGGCAACGAGCCAGTTGGCTCAGTGAATCGACCCTTTGCCTTCACTTAAGCTTGGGGCTTCGCGNCCGGTTCGCAAAGCGATGATCTCTGCGACAATTGAGACTGCNGTTTCCTCNGGTGTTCTGCCNCCAATATCTAGCCCNATCGGTGATCTAACTCGCTCAAGTTCGGCTGAAGTNACACCTTCCTCAAGTAATCTNTCNACCCTCTTTTCGTGAGTTTGNCGAGAACCCATNGCTCCGAGGTAGCCGACTCTNGTCGGTAAGGCTCCCATNATNGCTGGAACATCAAATTTGGCGTCGTGAGTCAAAACACACACAGCGTCCCGCGGGCCTAGATCGCTACCTATTCGTTCTAATAACCGGTCAGGCCAGTCAACAACTACTTCATCGGCCATTGGGAACCGTCGACGAGTCGCGAAAACTTCACGGGCATCGCAGACGGTGACTCGAAANCCNAGAAGTTTTCCTTGGCTCGCCAAAGCCCTGGTGAAATCAACCGCTCCGAATATCACCAGATGCGGTCGCCGCGCATGACACTCAATAAAGACGCTGAGATCGTGTTGGCGCGCTTCGCCTTCAGGTCCGTAATGTCGAACTTCGCTAGTTCCGGCTTCGAGCATCGCAATAGCGTCTCGGCTTACAACACGATCTAGCGCCTCTCCTCCGAGACTGCCAAGAGCAAACCCTGATTCCTCAATCAATAGTTTTGCGCCAACCTCTGGTCCTTCAATCAACGTGGCTAACGCNACCGGTACTTCCGAGCGGATCGANTCTCGGAAACGCTCATATATCGACGTCACCAGTCAAGTTCCTCGATAAANAGATGGATCGTCCCGCCACANGTCAATCCCACTGCGAATGCTTCGTCGTCGCTNTAACCGAAAGAAGTGATGCCTGCCTGCCTTCGACCCTCTAACAGTTCAATNGCTTCTCCGACCACGGCGCCTTCGACGCAACCTCCCGAAACTGATCCAGCGACCTCTCCACGAGCATTAACTGCCATAGCGGCACCGGGGTCGCGAGGGCCGCTACCCTCAATATCCACTACTCGTGCGATAGCTACCTTTTCCCCGGACATAAACCATCTTTCGATGTCATCGAAGATTTCATCCATACCTAAATGCTCCCATGTTTACGCCGAGACAGNCTCAGCAAGTCGCTCAAGTGATTCAAAAGAGTGCCCTTCAATGAAATCATCCGTGTGAGGCAGTGCAGCCGCCATTCCACGGGCTAACGGTGCATAGCCGGGCGTGTGTTTAAGTGGGTTNACCCAAATNTGTCGGTANCTAACGCGGTGTAGTCGTTCCATTTGCTCAGCCAATACCTCGGGCTCTCCCCGATCCCATCCATCTGAAAGGAGCACCACTATGGCTCCGCGCGCCATCCCTCTCAAACCCCATAATTCGTTAAATTCTTTCAACGTCGCTCCAAGGCGAGTTCCCCCGGACCAATCAGCTACGGCATGCGCAGCCGCTCGAAGAGCAGCATCTGGGTCTCGAGAGGAAAGCTCGCGAGTGATACGGGTTAGTCGTGTACCTACTGCNAACGCTTCCACCCGTGTTCTTCCGACCACTGTGGCATGAGCGAATCTGATAAGCGCTCGAGCATACGGTTCCATCGAACCCGACACGTCTACCAGCAGAACCAGGCGGCGCGGACGGTGGTCTCTTTGGACAAACTTTCTATGTATCGGTTCACCACCCATTGCCAAGGCGGCGCGCACTGTCCTACGAAGGTCAGGGTTCCTTGTCTGACGTTTCGATGGCAGTCTTCTTCGAGAAGGACGGGTGGTCGATGTGAAACGGAGACCTGATATAAGTCTTTTCAATTCATTCAGTTCTTGTTCACTGCATTCTGCGAAATCTTTTTCCTTGAGTGTTTCTAGAGCGCTGTAACGAACCTGGAGCGTTGGCCCTGAAGACGTCGTGTCGTCTTCTGGAAGGTCGTCATTCTCGTCGGCACTATCTAAAGAGATTGACACCGAGATAGGTGGCAATTCGACCTCAATGCCCGACGATTGTTTTCTTTCCCAAAAAACTGCGAATGCTCGGTCAAATTCCTCAATTTCTTCGGGGTCAGCGACGAGAGTTGATCTCCCTGCCCAATAGACGGCATCTCGCTCATCGAGTCCCACCAGTCCAAGAGCTTCGACGAATAGTTGCACGCGACTCACTGGGACTTCTAACCCTAGGCCTCGAAGAACTTGACTAAAGCTGACGGCTATTCGGGTAGGACTATTTTCTGACTTGACCAAGAGTGTTTCATTCATTTGCAGCGGCAGCCATGATCATCTCAATACCTTGGGCAGAAACCCGCTCCTGGTCCTCTCGATATTTTAGAACGGTACCCAACGTCGCTTTGATCGTTTGTTCATCGAGGACCGACTCGCCAAGCTTTCCTAACGCCGTTGACCAATCAATCGTTTCAGCGACCCCTGGTGGCTTATACAAACCCATGCCCCGCATTGCTTTAACTGCAAGCGCTACCTGCCGCGCAAGTTCGCTATCGACTTCAGGGGCTTTAAGTCGGATGATCTCGATTTCGCGTTCAAGATCAGGGTGATCAACCCAGTGATAGAGACATCGCCGCTTCAGAGCGTCGTGCACGTCTCGTGTCCGATTTGAGGTGACAACCACCAAAGGAGGTATTTCACTNCCAAAGGTCCCCAACTCGGGGATCGTTACCGTGTGATCTGAGAGAACTTCGAGCAGAAACGCTTCAAATTCATCATCTGCTCGGTCAACTTCGTCNATCAACAGCACCGGCCGCTNNTCGGTGTAGTCAATTGCACGAAGCAGCGGTCTGCGAATAAGGAACCGTTCTGAATAGAGCTCGTCCTCGATCGCTTGAGAGTCTTTCTGTGCTCTGCCTGACGCCTCCGCNGCTCTGAGGTGGAGCAACTGTCGCGTGTAATCCCACTCATAAAGCGCCTGGGACGCGTCAATNCCTTCGTAGCACTGAAGTCGAATCAGATCACCGCCTGTCCATGCAGCTAGAACCTTTGCCAGTTCCGTCTTGCCAACGCCAGCATCACCTTCGAGAAATAGAGGTCGCTGCATAGTGATCGCCAGGTACACGACGGTAGCGAGACCTTCATCGGTCAAGTAATTGCGTTCACTCAAGGCTGACGAAACTTCTGAAGGAGAGTTAGGAATGTTAAACATGCGCTAATCAGAATACGGGCTAGATCGGAATTAGCCCTCACCGAGCCTTCATTCAGCAGAGTGACCCTCTTTCCATATATGTTGCCGCGAGACATTTGAAGGGATTTTGGGAAATGGATCTAGGTATTAACGGAAGGACGGCCGCCGTAGCGGCGGGCTCGGCGGGTCTGGGATTGGGAACGGCGAAAGCTCTTGCCGCGGAGGGCGTCCGCCTCGCAATTTGTGGTCGAGATGGCGCAAAGCTCGCAGAGGCTGTGAGCGCTATCGGCGGAGATGTAGTGCCCATTGAGGCAGATTTATCGAGCCCGGATTCGGGACGGACCTTTGTCGAACAAGCTATTGCTGAATTAGGTCATTTGGACATATTGGTCACCAACGCAGGTGGACCTCCTCCAGGTACCTTCGAAAATACTGACTTAGATTCATATCAGGCGGCCTTCGACATGAACTGTCGAGCAATGATTGAGATGTGTCGGACGGCTATTCCTGCGATGCGCGAACGCGGCTGGGGTCGAGTTTGCGCAATCACCAGCGTCGGAGTTAAACAGCCAATCGAATATTTGATGGCCAGTTCGGTTGCTCGGGCGGGTCTCACTAGTTTCTTGAAGATCACGGCCCGAGAGGTCGCTGCTGACGGCGTAACAATTAATTCGGCGCAACCAGGGACGCACTGGACCGATCGCGTAGCAAAGATCGTTCCAGACAGAGAGACCGCTGCATCGACGGTTCCTGCTCGGATCACTGGTGACGCTGACGATTTCGGCGCAGCGGTAGCGTTCCTNTGTTCAGAACAGGCGAAGTTCATTACNGGGACCGGNCTACTGATNGACGGAGGTCAAGCATCCGGGCTTCTAGATTGATCAGGCTCGCCAACCGGTCATAGTTNNNANNGTCTGCTTTGTTGTGCNGCCAAACGGNNGAGCTTANGAAATACCGCTGGCTTCCAAGGCCCGTTTGGTAAGAACACGAGCCAAGTGATCTCGGTACTCAGGCGAGGCGTTGAGATCGGTGGGGGCATCAGTTCCATCAGCTGCTGCTTCCGCCGCTTCCGCCGCCGAGGCTCCTCCGGCTAATGCCGCTTCAACCGCTTCAGCGCGAAGGGGTGTTGAACCCATGTTCACCAATGCGATTTGTGCCGCGCCCTGAACTTCTACCGCAGCCACTCCCACAATCGCCCAGTCCTGTGCTCGCCGATTGAACTTTTGATAGCTCCACGAAGCTCCCGGTGCTTTCGGAACTCGCACTTCGGTAAGCATCTCGTCATCAGACAGGGCTGACTCAAAGTAACCAGTAAAGAAATCGGCTACACCAATCTCACGTTGGCCATTAGGTCCTTCAGCTATAAGCGAACCGCCTAAAGCTAGAACGGCGGCTGGCAAATCTGATGCGGGGTCAGAGTGTGCGAGTGAACCACCAAGGGTTCCTCTATGTCGGACTTGAGGATCACCGACCTTGCTCGCGACATGAGCGAGAAGCGGACACTCCGCTATCAAAAGGTCGCTGGTTTCCAAGCTGCGATGCTTGGTCAGCGCTCCAATTGCTATGTGATCTCCGCGATCGTCTATATAGCTGAGGTCTTCAACACCAGCAATGTCGACGAGGACGCTAGGTACGGCTAGCCGTAACTTCATCATCGGTATGAGGGAATGGCCTCCCGCAAGGAACTTCGCTTCGTCACCATGTTCAACGATCAGAGCAACGGCCTCTTCCGATGAGCCGGCTTTCTTGTAGTCAAAGGCAGCTGGAATCATTTCATTAGCCTTTCAACTCACGTCTTGGCCACTGCAGGCCAAGACGGCTTTTACAATGTTGTGGTATCCGGTGCACCTGCAAAGATTCCCTTCAAGTCCTTCACGAACTTCATCTTCGGTAGGTGCAGGGTTTTCATCAAGCAACGAACAGGCGGCCATCACCATGCCAGGGGTGCAGTATCCACACTGCAAGCCGTGGTTATTTTGAAAGCTCTCCTGCATCGGATGAAGTTCGTCAGATGAAGGAGCAAGACCCTCGATCGTTGTGACTTCCTGACCGTCAGCTTGAACTGCCAACATTGTGCAGGACTTGACTGATTCGCCGTTCACATGGACCGTACATGCTCCACATGACGATGTATCACAGCCCACATTTGTGCCAGTAAGCCCAAGTTCATCACGCAGGTAGTAGACGAGCAGCGTTCTGGCCTCGACCTCACTTACATGACCCGTTCCATTTACGGTGACGCTGAGTTCCACAGTTGTTCCCTTCCTCCAACAGCAGGGCGACCTTTAGGTCGGCCTCAATCATGCCTTATTGGAGGCCTTAGTGCCTCACCGAATGCCACACTTCTTCGATTCATTTCACAAAGACTATGGAGACGGGAACCCGTAACGAAGCTTCCTTGGTGGCCACCAAACTCGGTGTGCGAAATTCTTAATAAGAATTTTTACTTATTTTGATGGCTATGAACATCTATTTCAAATAAGAGTTAGATAAGTTGCTAGCTATGCCCGCGGTTGAAACAGCCCTCCAACAGAGGGCGAATACCAAGAACCAAATTTTAGAGAACGCCCGCGAACTATTCGCCGAACACGGCTACGACGGCACATCAATTCGACAATTGACCGCAACCTTAAACATCACACCTGCGGCACTCTATTATCACTTCGCCTCGAAAAACGATGTCCTTGAGGGCATCGCCGCCAAGCTTCACGATGGTAGCGACGACTTGCTGAAGAGGATCAGCGAATTCGATCAAAGCCCCAAATCAATGCGAGAAGCGCTCGGTCAGTATTACGACCTGCTAGCTGACGACATCCACGTGTTCCGATTGGTTTACAACGATGCGGCTATTCAACACAGCCCTATTGGACAGCGACTACGCAGTCAAGCCCGCGACTTTTACGCCTACTTAGTTGGTCCCGACCCTTCGGTTGAGGACAGGATGCGAGCCGCCGGAGCCGTTGGCATCATCAGACTCTCACTCGAACAACGCGGCGTCGATCCCGACAAGCACAGAGAAGTTGTCGTGGAGCGGGCTTTTCGCGTCATGAGCGACGTATAAACAGAAGACGTTATCCCGACTTCCCAGTTACTAGATACTCGACTCCTGGCAGATACCATCCTTTGGGAAAATCGATGACGTCAGCTGGAACTACAACCCGAAAAAGCTCGTCACCCGGCTCTACTAGAGACATCTGTTTTCGAGCCTCTCGTTTGATAATTGTTTTGTCTTGTGCTCGTTCCAGCCGCGTCTCAAGATCTACACGGAGTTCTTCAAGCTCAAGCAACTCTTGCTTGGCTTGTTCAATGCTTCTTCCTTGGTCTCTGTACTTCTGATATGGAAGCAACGTGTAGGCAGCAAGCGCGACCGCCGCTGCTGCGACAACCACGACTAGGGATCTCCGTCCCAGTCGACCAAGACGAAATTTTCTCGCTACCGAAACNACTTTNCCAAANGGGNTCAGCNTCCTCCTCGNCTGTTCGTCACGAGAGGTGCTTTCCTTCGTTTCNGNGNAAGGATTAGTCAAGCGCCAAAGCTTTCTGACCTAGATACGCAGCNGCTTCGCCNAGCTCTTCTTCGATTCGCAANAGTTGGTTGTACTTGGCNACTCGNTCNGAACGAGCCGGTGCTCCGGTTTTGATCTGACCNCAATTGGTGGCNACCGCCANATCTGCGATCGTNGTATCTTCCGTCTCTCCGGAACGGTGNGACATCACACTTGTGTATCCGCTNGCAGTTGCCAACTGCACGGTGTCGAGTGTTTCAGTCAAGGTACCTATTTGNTTGACCTTGACCAGAACNGAATTAGCGATNCCGCGTNTTACTCCATCTTCAAGACGGTCGCTATTNGTGACGAAAAGGTCATCTCCCACCAGTTGGATCTTNTCTCCAAGCANTCCTGTCAANGCTGACCAACCTTCGAAATCTTCTTCATCCATCCCGTCTTCTATNGANACAATGGGGTACCGATCACACAGGTCTGTCAGATACTGNGCAAATTCGCTCGACCCGAGGCTTCTNCCTTCGCCCGATAGTTGATACTTTCCGTCGATGTANAACTCCGTTGCTGCGGCGTCAATNGTCAGAGCNATNTCATCTCCGGGCNTGAATCCAGCTCGCTCCACCGCTTCGACTAACAANGCAAGCGCTTCTTCATTGCTAGCTAGATTTGGCGCGAAACCACCTTCATCACCTATTGCAGTTGAAAGCCCACGNTCGTTGAGNACCGACTTNAGAACGTGGTAGGTCTCNATTCCCCAACGCAAGCCNTCAGAAAACGANGCNGCGCCAATNGGCATAATCATGAACTCTTGGAGGTCAACATTNTTGTCGGCATGTTCCCCNCCATTGATGACGTTCATCATCGGGACNGGGAGGACATGAGCATTCGCTCCNCCNAGGTAGCGGTAGAGCGGTGTCTGGCTCTCNATCGCGGCGGCGTGCGCTGNGGCNAAGGAAACGCCNAGGATCGAGTTAGCTCCAAGCCGACTCTTGTTTTGNGTTCCGTCCAAATCAATCATTTTCGCGTCAACGACNCGTTGATCTAAGGCATCAGTTCCTACCAGGGCCTCAGCGATCTCTTGGTTGACATGGTTGACGGCTTTGAGGACCCCCTTCCCATGAAAGCGCTCGCCTCCATCGCGCATTTCGACAGCTTCAAACTGCCCGGTTGACGCCCCAGAAGGGACTTGGGCCCTTCCTTGAGAACCACTTTCCAAGAGGACTTCAGCTTCGATAGTCGGGTTTCCTCGAGAGTCAATGATCTCTCGGCCTGACACATTCATAATTCTGCTCATGGGACTTCTCCAAGCATGCTTTCGAACTGACAGGCACTCACAATGTCAAGATTGAATGGTAGCTGCGAGTGGGAGCAATAGAGACTGCACACTAGAGGCTTTGTCGGCTTTCGATACCTGTGTCTCCACCGCGACAGAACTGCTATCTCGACCCCCTGTTTCCCAGGTTATTTTTTGCTTGGGCTCCCTCGGCCGCTTTAATCGCTGTCCACTGCTTAGCTAACTGTTCTTTAGATGGCATCGGCATGCCGGGATCTCTGTCAAATATGTGCGGATGTCTCCGGATCATCTTGTCTCGAATTCCGCGAGCCACATCCCCCATGTCAAAGGTTTCTCCTTCTTCGCCAATCGCGCCTTGCATCATTATGTGAAACAGCAAATCACCGAGTTCCTCGATTAAATCATCAAGAGACCCTGCGTCACTTTCGATCAACTCAATGGCCTCCACGACCTCGTTCGCCTCCTCAAGAAGTCCAGGGATCAAACTGGAAGGAGTTTGATCCCGGTCCCAAGGGCATTCTGAGCGAAGTCGACGAACCAGGGCATACAACTCTCCCATTGAGCCGACCGGGCCCGAAAGAGGTAGGTCCGGGATCCAAAGAGACGTGAGATGATCCGGTTCGAATTCTCGATCTAGATTTTCCCATTCGACTTCGAAAATTGCTTCGTCGTTGAGGCCTAAACGTTGAAGAACTGTAACTTTTGGCGGATTTTCGAATTCCAGTGAAAGTTTGATATCTGAAAGCACGAATCTGTTATCGCATTGTGCAACCAACAGAGGGCCAGTCAAGCTCGCAAATCCGGACTCGAGGTTTTGTCCGTCGACGATTGTGACTCCTCGGCCTACCGGGTCAACATGAAGTCTTTCCCAAGCAAGATCAAGAAAGGAAATGCCAGGNAGAACTTCGATACTCACTTCCTGGCGTTGACGAAGAAGATCAACGGTGCGTTCCGCAATTAAGGGTGAACCCGGCACCAGATAGCCAATCTTTCCTCGGTCTATTGCTTCTAGCACCAACTGCTCAGTTATGGCTTCATAGACCTCTACTACTGATTGTTGCGATTCGTAGAGGTGGTCGAAAGAATCCAACTCCTCAAANGCATTGGCGCTTGGGTGCTTGCGCGTNCGCAGAAATGTGGTGTGGGTCCTCACCAACTGGTGAACTGCATCTGACACTAGATCCTTACTACCGGGGCCCAGTCCGCCAATAACGATCTCCGACAATGCAGTACTACTAGTTCGGGGCTACAGATAGGCCGTCGGAGTCCCAGCTACCTATTCGTGGGTCGACCGCAACGTCGTATCCAACTACTAGATCCGCTAATACCGTTTGAGCGAAAGGACCAAGTGCTGCTGGGTTCGCTTCTTCATTTCGGAGTTCCCGGACATAGAAAATTAGCCACAAACGTCCGGTCGCACTGAAGTCTGACGGCATTGAGACGATCTCAGATATATCTCCCGCTTCCATTTCTCCAAGAGGGGCTGCACTTTCGCCAAATGTGTTCGCCCATGTAAGTAAGTCCGCGCACCCAACGTCGCCATTAGGCCACTGCGTCGCGCCACGCGCGTTGACTTCTGAAGCAACTACTGGTGCAGACTCCCCTGCCTCAAGCCTTTTCTTGGCGACGTTGGTTTCAGTCTCGGTTTCAGTGGCTATNAGAGTGATGCAATGCGGTGTAGCGAACTTTTCCAGACGAGGATCTGCGGCNANCGCATGGGCTTGCGCCCACTCTTCGAATCCACCAGAGATNTGTTNCTGAACTTGGGAATTCAAATTTTCGTCNTNTACCTCAAAATCGATGCCAAATCCGGCGTCATTGATGNCTACCGCNGCTAAACGAAGTCGGAGCATTGANGTGAGGCGGGCAANAAAAATTTCGNTCGTTGGATTGGCGGGATCGGGCAGGCGGCTAGGCGGTGACTCTGCGAGACTCGCTAGGACTGAGCCAACAGAGACTTCTCCTCCCGGGTAGGACGCTATGATTTTCGTCTGGTCCGTCAACGAAAGGGCCATTTCGTAGTCGCTGCGAAGTGCGACACCATCGCCGTCTTGGTCGATGCGGTCAAAAATTTCATCCCGGCTCGATCCAGTAACCGAACCGGGGTCATCGCCGCACCCCGAGAGCGTTATGAGTAGAACAAAGGCCGACAGGAGGACCGCGCCCTTTAGGTTTTTGCCGCTATTAACTACCACGCCCGAAATGGTACGGGTTGAATGTCCTATTTGGTGGGTCGAAGCTCGCGAAGAAAGCTAAAGACCTCCCCAGGCAGACTGGAACTCACATTCTCCGCGTGAATTGTGACTTCAAAAAATTCGTCTTTATAGGTGCCACCGTTGTACGGGCCGTCGTTGATTAATCGTTTATAACGAACCTGTTCACTTTGGGTGAGCTCGAGGGGGGAGATCCTGATTCGGTTCCGGTTGGCAACGCTGACATCGGTTATTTCTAAACGAACGCATTCGGATCTGAGCAACGCTATGTGAAGAAGCGTCTCTGCCGGGTCTGGAACTGGACCGTACCTATCGATCCACTCTGCTTCTATATCCGCTACCTCCACGAGTTCGCTGACATTAGCCAGCCTTCGGTATGCCTCGAGACGCTGTTCTTCGGCTTCTACGTAGTCATCTGGTAAGTACGCTCGGATCGGCAAATCAATATTTATTTCTTGGACTTGTTGGATGCCTTCGCCTCTCAACTTGGCAACCGCTTCAGTCACCATCTCGCAGTAAAGGTCATAACCCACTGCCGCAATGTGGCCTGACTGGGCGCCTCCGAGCAAATTACCAGCGCCTCTTATCTCAAGGTCGCGCATCGCTATTCTGAAACCTGAACCGAGCTGAGTCGATTCTCCGATCGTCTTCAATCTTTCAAAAGCTTTTTCGGTCAAGACCCGGTTCGGCGGGAAGAATAGGTATGCGTACGCTCGTTGTCCGGATCGTCCAACCCGACCGCGAAGCTGATGCAGTTGACCAAGTCCCATCAAATCTGCTCTATCAACGACAAGGGTATTGACGCTTGGCATATCAATACCTGATTCGATGATCGTGGTGCACACCAGAACGTCATAGGTTCGCTCCCAGAAATCTATGACTACCTGTTCCAGAGAGCCTTCATCCATTTGGCCATGGGCTACACCNATGCGCGCCTCNGGGACCATCTCTCGCAGTCGCTCCGCTACGTCTGAGATATCTTCAACTCTGTTGTGAACGAAAAACACTTGACCTTCGCGAAGAAGTTCCCGACGAATCGCCTCAGCCACGGCTCTCTCGTCGTATTCGCCGACGTGAGTGAGGATGGGAAGCCGTTCAGCTGGCGCTGTCTGCAACAAAGATAGGTCTCTTATCCCTGTGAGGCTCATTTCTAAGGTACGTGGGATCGGAGTCGCACTTAGAGTCAGCACATCGACATCAGTCTTGAATCTTTTGATGGCTTCCTTGTGGACTACGCCGAATCGTTGTTCCTCATCAATAACCAAAAGTCCAAGGTTCTTGAACGATACGTCTTCTGACAGCAGTCGATGAGTTCCGATCAGCACGTCGACTGTCCCGTCTGCGACNTCAGTCACGACCTTTTTTTGTTGAGCAGGGGTGAGAAAGCGACTCAGAGCCTCGACTCTCACCGGGTGGGCAGCAAATCTATCTTCGAAGGTTTGGTGATGTTGTTGTGCCAAAAGGGTCGTGGGGACTAACACTGCGACTTGTTTGCCTTCAGCGATAGCACTGAAGGCAGCTCGCATAGCTACTTCTGTTTTTCCGAAACCTACGTCGCCGCAAATTAGGCGATCCATGGGGTGCGGCGATTCCATGTCGGAAAGAACATCTCGAATTGCTGTTACTTGATCGGGCGTTTCTTCGAAAGTGAACGATTCTGAAAGTTCCCTCATCCATGGCGTGTCAGCGGGAAAAGAATGTCCCGGCGTATGCAACCGCGACTGGTACAGCACCACCAGTTCTTGGGCTATCTCAGCGACGGCACTGCGCACACGATCTTTTTGTTTGGCGAAATCAGTCCCGCCCATGCGGCTCAGTGTCGGCGTTTCGCCTCCTATGTACGGGCGAATCAGTTCTATCTGGTCACTCGGTAAATACAACTTGTCGGTGCCTTTGAAATCCAGAACTAAATAGTCACGTTCGGAACCCATGAGGGTTCTATGTTCCATTCCGACATATCGGGCAACACCGTGGTGGTGGTGGACGACATAGTCACCTTTTTGTAGATCTTCAAAAGTGCGCTGAGAACCTTGTTTCGGTCGAACCGTTCGATGAGTTCTTCGGCGCCCAGTTATGTCTCTCTCCGTCAACACCGCTAGGGAAAGACTNGGCGCGATGAAACCGTTCTCGATAGGTGCTGNCATCACATGACCGCCNGCTTGTCCCATATACAANCCGGCTTCATGNACCTGNAGGTCNATATTTTCTGTACGCAGGGTGTCAGCCATCCTCTGNGCAGACCCTTGNCCGCTAGCTGCAACAACTAGNCGCTGGNCAGGNCGAACNGATAGNTCTCTAATTTGGTTGAGTAACCGTTCAGGGGTGCCGGCGATGGTCTCCCAAGGCACCGTTTCAAACNTNTTNNTCGNGGGGCCTGACGNTGTATTGGTCACNGTCCAGACNTTGGAAACGCATTTACTNAGAACACGGTCAAAGGGCACATGGAGCCCNGGAAATNCTTGGGGNGTTCCGTCNNGATTTGATGTCTGCCAGGTAGTCGCAAGTGTCCGNGCTAGATCCTCNTCTTCTGNNATCAGTTCNGATGAACGATCNNTCAANCGTTTGGGGTCNAANAGTAGGACGAGTGCGTTCGATTGNAGCATGTCGCCAAGAATCAGCTCCTCGNTNNTCAACCACGGCAGCCAAGATTCCATGCCGTCAAAAAACTCTCCGGCAGCAAGACGCTCCCATTGTTCCCGACCCCAAGGTTCTGTTTCTAATAGCTCAAGGGCTCGTTCTCGGACTTGCCGAGTTGGCAGCAATTCGCGCGCCGGAGCAATAATCACTGACTGAATCTCAGCNGTTGACCTTTGGTTCGAAATCGAGAACTCGCTCAAACGTTCGACTTCATCGCCCCATAAATCAGCCCGAACCGGGGAGCTACCTGTTGANGGAAAAATATCGAGAATCCCGCCTCTGATCGCAAATTCACCTCTATGTTCGACTTGAAATTCT
>PAVP01000038.1 GCA_002713975.1 Acidimicrobiaceae bacterium
TTTAGGTGACGGACCACATTGCTGTCGGGCTGAGAGGATTTGAACCTCCGACCCCTGGTCCCCCANACCAGTGCGCTAACCAAACTGCGCCACAGCCCGCAACGAGGCCACGATACCTCGGCCGCAGCGCGGATCCGCAAGCGTTGGAGACTCAGAACAGTTGCTGTGCCGCCCACAAAACCCCTTGAAGCGCCCGCCATCCCAAATAGATAACTGCACCCGCGACGACCACCCAGAAATGCCATGGAACAGAGGCCCCTCCTGGGGGATCTGCGAGCCAAGTATCGCAGCTAGGGCAATGCCCATCGACGCTTAACAGGCCAATGTCGAAATCTCGATCACATTTGTCGCACCAAGTCATACAGCACACACCAATTGCATCGGCCTAGCTGTTTTGGACTCAATCATTTAAGTCGTCTATCCACGGCGCCGTAGGCGAATTTTTATCGGTGTCGCGCCGAGGTCGAACTCTTCACGNAGTCGACGNTCTAGATAGCGGACGTAGCTAGCAGGAATCTCTTTGTTGGTAAACAGAGTGAAGGTCGGAGGATGGGTTGCGCCCTGAGTGGCGTAGAGGANTCGCCCTCCATGCGGGGCGGGCTGGGATGACTGTGCCAGCTGGATTACTTCGTTTACCTTTCGCGTGGGAACTCGTGTTTCGTATGCGTCTATCGCTGCTTCTAATGCNGGAACCAGCCGGTGGACACCGCGACCGGTTAGGGCGCTTACACGAAGCACCGGTGATTCCCCCAGAAAATGAAGCCGTTGTCCTACTTGGTACATAACTTCATCTTTTTCTTCTTGGTCGACAACTTCCCATTTATTCATGAGGATCACTATNGGGCACCCTGCAGCATCAACTCGCTCNGCCAGNCGTTGATCCTGCGATGTAACGCCCTCAGACGCGTCGATAACCAGNAGNGCAACGTCGGCCTTATCGATCGCCCGNAGTGCTCGCAGGTTGGAGTAATACTCAGTGTCGTCGTCTACTCGAGCCTTGCGACGCATACCGGCGGTATCGATAAATCGCAGTGGACCAAGTTCTGTCTCGACGACTGTNTCGATCGCGTCGCGAGTGGTCCCGGGCATGTCGTGTACTACCGAACGATCATCNCCAATCAACCGATTAAACAANGTCGACTTGCCGACGTTTGGCCGACCAACAATNGCTACTCCTGGAACTCCNTTNGATTCAGCTTCGTCACTGTCCCCAATATCTCCATCTATGTCGTGCTGCTCATCGGGCAGCATCTCGATGACCCGATCAAGCAGGTCACCTGTATTTCGGCTGTGGAGGGCAGAAACACCCATGGGNTCTCCTAAACCCAAAGATACGAACTCCCAAATATCAGGGTCGCGGAGGGGGGTATCTATCTTGTTTACGGCGAGGACGACTCGCGTATTTGACCGCCGCAGGATNGATGCGATCCTGGCGTCTTCTTCGGTTATTCCGGTGGTGCCATCAACAACTAGAACTATTAAGTCCGAATCTCCGATCGCTTTNTCACTCTGGGCCGACACTTTGTCATCAAGCTCATTACCGGAAGGCATCCAGCCGCCGGTATCGACCAGTTGAAAGTGACGTCCCAACCATTCAGCTTCAAGTGCTTTACGATCTCTGGTTACCCCGGGCCTTTCTTCGACGATCGCTTCACGNCGTCCGAGAATTCGGTTGAACAACGTCGACTTCCCCACATTCGGGCGGCCAACCACCGAAACGACAGGTAGCTCACCTTCACCTCTCATCGGGCCGATCCCCCGTCTAGTTGATGAATTGGCCGGCGAGATTCAAGGGCTGCGCGNAGAGCCGTACCGTTGGTCGGAATGACTTCGACATGTTTAGACAAGTCTGAAGGCCGAAGCCCATCCAAGAACCGCCCATTGTTCAAACAAACATCGGGGAGCAAGTATCGGTGACCGTGTGGTTCTGTCTCGAGAACTTGCTGCACATCCTCTCCAACCATNAGACCGCTGACTTTGATATTGCCCCCAAAAAAATTGTTAGTTACTTCTCGGATTCGAATGTCGTTGCGTTCTAAAGAATCAACCAACGGTCTTAGGACTNTGGCTCCGTACTCCCCCGTCAAAATNGCAATCGGAGCATTCGGTCGAGGTTTAATGGCCACGGATACCAATTCGTCTGTTCTGTATGAGACTTCAGACGAAATCTCTCCCCCTCGGTTGGCTCCAACAGCGGTCCGAACTTCTCGGTANCCCTCGGCAGGTGCGCCGTCAACCCATTGAAAGAATCCAGACGGGGCTCCGAGCTGTGAGGTCGCCAGGCCTGAAAATTCTGATTCAAAGCTTCTCGCCATGCCAATTCCATCCTCATGCATCGCGAATTCGCCGTAGGTTTCGGCTGCGGGGAATTGTTCATTGGCTAGGAGGTAGTACTCGTCTGCTGCATATGCGAGTCGGTGACCCACGGTTGCCAGAAAACGCTTTTGCCAGTCCTCAACGACCTCCAGAACTCGCCTTGCTTCATCCTTCGTGTGAGGCCGCATCGAAGATTCAGTGTTGTAAGAACTAACCCCCAGAGGCACAACGGCTAGTGAACTTAGCTCTGGAAATTGGTCAAGAACCCCTAACAGCGTGTCGTCTAAGACGTCTCCGTCGTTAACTCCCGGACAGACGACAACCTGCCCATGGACCTCAATACCAAAGTCGAGCAGGGCTTTTAGCCACCGCANGCTGTAGCCACCTCTNGGATTACGNAGAATTCGNCTNCGAACATCAGGGTCNGTCGCGTGGATTGATACATATAGGGGCGATAGGCCTTCCGAAACAACTCTTTCNAGGTCTGCCTCGGTGAAGCGAGTCAAAGTGGTGAAGTTCCCGTAGAGGAAAGAGAGTCGATAATCNTCATCTTTGAGGTACAAGCTGCGCCTCATACCTTTNGGGAGTTGGTAAATGAAACAAAATTCGCAATGGTTGTCACAGGTTCTGACTCGATCAAAGATTGACGCGTCCACCTGGGCTCCGAGCGATTCCCCCGCATCCTTCATTACCTGGACCTCGAATTCGAGGCCACCACGTCGAATGCTGAAAGTAGGATCNGCTTCATCGACCAAAAAATGCCACCGAATGACGTCGCTAGGGACTTCTCCGTCGATCGCAACAATTTCATCACCTGGAATCAGCCCAGCTGATTCTGCTGGGCTACCGGTAACGATTTCATCAATGACGGGCAATGACATGCTTCATAGGATACGGGTGAGTTAGCTCCACACCCAGCAGACAGCGTCAAGCCGGTAGCCTCAGAATCGTGAGCATAACCAGAGTCCTACTTGCTTCACCGAGAGGCTTTTGCGCTGGGGTCGAAATGGCGATCAAAGCGCTTGCATGGATGGTGCGGTCATTCGACCCACCGGTTTACTGCTACCACGAGATTGTCCATAACCAACTNGTCGTGGACCGGTTCCGAAGNCTCGGCGTTGTATTCGTTGATGATGTAACAGANGTNCCTGAAGGNAGACCTCTGATGCTCTCAGCACANGGCTCNGCACCTGANGTTGTCGCTGAGGCACGAAAGCGAGGTGGGTATGTAGTNGACGCTGTNTGCCCTCTCGTNACCAAGGTTCATCACGAGGTCCGTGTCCGCTCNGATAAGGGTTACAGAATTGTTTACGTAGGACANCAAGGTCATGAGGAAGCCGTCGGCACAATGGCCGTTGCTCCGCAAAAAATAAGTCTGGTGGAGGANGTGTCTGATGTAGCTGCCTTACCTGAGTTTGATGAACCAATCGCTATGTTGGCTCAAACGACGCTCAGCCATCGAGACTGGGAAGATGTCTTGCAGGCGACAAAGGAGAGATTCCCCGATGTTTGGATGCCTGGTCGAAGTGATCTTTGTTTCGCTACGACCAATAGACAATCCGCTCTTGCGTCGATAGCTCAGCGATGCGATGCCGTCGTAGTTATAGGTTCGGCCAATTCATCGAACACTATGGCTTTGGTAAAACTTGCTGAGGCTTCAGGCTGTGCTCAGGTGTTCCGGGTTAACTCCGCAGATGAACTACCACGGGAGTTGCATGGCACTATCGGCGTCACCGCAGGCGCTTCGGCTCCCGAAGAGCTAGTTAATGCGGTCATCGATCGCTTAGCACCCAATCTCGGCGTGGAAGAGGTACGCATAACTGATGAGGATGAATACTTCCCACCTCCAAGAGAACTCCGAGAGCTTCTGTCGGCGTTAGAGACAACAGTTCATGCTCTTCTTGCCGTTCCTGGCAACTCTCGCGTGGCTCCGTTAGATCGTGAAATAGCCGCAAGCGAGGTGCTTGCCTCTCTNGCCGATTGAAGGTCACNNNCTTATTCAGNCAANTCNTTTTCGGTCGGGTCGTACTCGTTNANTGTGCCGCAGACAATCTGNGCTCGGTCAAATAANTCCTGTATCTCTTCGCGAAGTTTTTCCGTTGTTTCACGCACGTCATTCCTAGAAAGCCGACCCCTCTCATTGAGTGGCGGCGGTGCGATGGGTTTTCCAATTATGACGTGGACCCGTTTGGGGTACAGGAACTTCGCTCCTCTGGGCATAGCTTCAGCAGTACCGCCTATTCCAACGGGCACTATTGGCACCTGAGTTTTCGCTGCCAGGTAGGCCGCACCATCAAACAACGGAAATATCCGAGGCCCATCCTTGCGTTCTCCTTCGGGAAACGCCACCACAGGGTCGTTCCCGTTCTCTAGAACACCCAGAGCTGTCATCAACGCTGCGCGGTCTGCGCTTCCTCGACTGACCGGAAAACAACCAATAGTTGTGAAGAGCCAACCGAAGAACTTGTTATTCCACACCGATTCCTTACCCATAAAACGTAACCGTCGCGGAATGCTGGCTTGGAGGGGCGTATCGATGTAGCTCCGATGATTTGGGGCCCACACGCAGGCCCCATCGGGAATATTTTCTAGGCCCTCCACCGTGATTCGGTTCCATATTTTGAAGACCCCCCAAAGCAAGTATTTGAGGAGTCGATACATGAGATGGTTGTACCAATGCGTTTTTTGTTCTAATGCCAAATTCCGAGATGACATCAACCCTCCACCCTCAAACGAAACATGTCGGCTAACTCTGAAACCACCGCTTCGACCGACATGTTGCTGGTATCAAAGATCACAGCTCCGGGAGCGACTTGTAATGGCGAGTCGTCTCTCGTGGAATCAACGTGATCTCTTCGTTTCAAATCTTGCAGGACGTCATCGAGCGTTTGATCTGCCGTTTGTTGAAAACGTCGCTTCGCCCTTACCTGCAGGTCTGCTGTCAGGAATACCTTAAATATGGCGTCCGGAAATACTTCTGTCCCAATATCTCGACCTTCCATCACCCCTCCTCCNAGCTCAGTTGCCCACTCTCGTTGGCGNGGAACNAGAATTCGTCTTACGTCGGGGTTCGCTGCTACGACACTTACTAGGTGACTCGCCTCAGCNCTTCGAATCTCCTCTGTGGCATCGATGCCATCGACAATTGTTNTTTCGCTAATTTNTATGTCCACAGTCTGTGCCAGTGNTGCTATTGCTGCTGAATCTGAAGCGTCAANCTGTTGGCGTAANGCAGCNACTGCCACTGCTCGGTACATAGCGCCAGTGTCGAAATGGGGAAGATTGAGTTCGACTGCTAATGCCCGAGCGACTGTCGACTTTCCNGAACCAGCCGGACCATCGATGGCAGCTACCGTTACAGCTTCAGTCAGAGAAACTGCGGTGGGCCTTAGCTTTTCAAGGACCGAGAAAAAGTTCGGGAAAGTTTTTGTTACGCANCCTGGATTCGTTATTTCGATATGAGGCACTCGNAGCCCGAGNAGNGACATCGCCATCGCCATGCGNTGGTCGTCATATGTCTCNATACTCGNTCCCTTCAGCTTCCATTTATCNGGTTNGATGATTACNCCATCTNNTGTTTCNGTNACTTCAANTCCGCATTTCGTTAGCTCTGNGACGANCGCTGCAATTCGGTCGGTCTCTTTCACCCGTATGAAACCGATTCCTTTAATTTCAACTTCAGATTCAGCAAANGCGGCNACNGANGCTAACGTTTGCGCAGTGTCAGAAAAATCTTNTAGGTCAAAGGTGCCTCCATTGATACGGTCNCCTTNNACTTCTATCGAATTTTTCCCCCAAGTGACTTTCGCTCCAAGCTTTTCAAGTACATCCACAAACTGGATGTCGCCTTGNCAGCTTTCTCGGTGAAGTCCATCAACCTTTACNTTGCCTTGGGTGATTGCTGCTGCCGCAAAAAAATATGACGCCGCTGACGCGTCCGGTTCTATCTCAATATCCGCGCAGCGGTACTGCCCTTGCTGGATCACATAAGTTGATTCATTGGGCTGTTCGACGACGGCTCCAAAATCGTGCATGACTTTGACTGTTAGATCTAGATACGGGCGGCTAACGATTGTGTCGGTTAATTCAATTGTGAGACCCCCTGCATAGAGCGGGGCAGCCAGCATCAAACCACTGATGAACTGGCTACTCGTCGCTCCAGAAATTTCGACACGGGCGCCGTTGACGCCTTCAGCAACGATCTCTATGGGTAATTCGCCTGGCGCCCGAGTTTCGGTGAGGGAGCAACCAAGTGAACGTAATGCTTTGATCTGTTCATTGAACGGCCTGGAACGCAGTTGGGCACTTCCATCTATTGCCACATTCCCTTTTCCAGCCACGAGAACCGGCAACAAAAACCGTGAGGTTGTTCCAGAGGANCGACAGTCAACAACGATGTCTTGAAACCTCAGATCACCACCGATCCCCTTGACTTCCATGCTGGTACTTTCGTGATCCGCCTCAATCTCGGCCCCCAAGGAAATAACAGCCTCGAGCATGGCTTCTGTATCGTCTGCCAAAAGAATCCCTGATAAACGGCTGGTTCCTTCAGCTAGGGCTGCGCAAAGCAAGGCCCTGTTTGTCTGACTCTTGGAACCTGGAACCTCAGGTACACCCATTATTGGACCACCAAAAGGTTGCATCACGTGTACGTCGGTCATGCAAGCTCTCGCGTTGTTGGTTTGTAGCCCTGCCCTGCAAGCACTGCGAGGAACCGCTGAACTTCGGCTCTTGCTATCACTAGGACTAGAACACCCTGAGCTCCCTCGGTGGAGTGAGCAACTTCGATATCTGCGACGTTCACGTCGCAGTCGGCAGCCAACATGGTGATGTTNGCTATTTGGCCNTTGCGNTCTGGNATNGGGATTCTTATTTCNAGTAGATCTTGAGGCCTCACATACCGAGATGGAAGATTGGTTCGGGCTCGTCTCGCTTGTGACAGAAGATCTGTTAGGCCATCACGGTCAGATTCTGCGACAACATCTCTAATGTGGCTGATCCGGTCGGCAAATTCGTCGAGCACCGTGACAATGGCGTCTCTGTTTTCTTCGCAAATATCGAGCCAAATGTCTGGATGACCAGCCGCTATTCGAGTCATGTCGCGGAACCCACCGGCCGCTAAACGAAGAAGCGGTGCATCGTCCAAAGCGCGGTCGTCAGCTAGGCACATGAGACTGGCAGCAGTGAGGTGGGGCACGTGTGACACGATGGCGACGAGGGCATCGTGCCGTTCGGGGGTCATCGTGACAACGTCACACCCCATTGAGGAGAGAACAGTTTGGAGTTCTCGCAGTCCCAGGTCTTCTGTGCCTTCGGTCGGAGTGAGAACCCATACTGCGCCATCGAAAATTCGCTCATCTGCCCCTTCGATACCATCCTGCTCGGAGCCAGCCATTGGGTGCCCTGGGACGAATCGAGGATCGTTGATGTTGCGAGCAACGCCCGTTTTCACGCTTCCTGTATCGGTCACCATCCCTTTGGTTTCTTTGAGCGCCTTCTCAATTTCGACCTCAAGAGAACTAGCCGGGACGGCTACGAAAGTTAATTCAGCCTCTTGGTCGATTCCCGTTGCATCGATAACGCCTAGCTTTTTCGCCCTCTCAGCCGTTTGAGCATCTATATCCGTTCCAGTTACGTGCCACCCGGCACTGCGAAGAGCCAGTGCTACCGAACCCCCTATGAGGCCTGTTCCCACGATCTGACCGCGACGTGCGTTGTTGTTCATGACGAAACCAGACCCGTGGGCAGATAGATACGACTTACTAAAGAGATGGTACCGAAGCCTCCGACACATCTTGAAGCGAGATTACGAATTGGTTGATGCCTCGTATAAAGACCGAACCTCGTCTCTAGTCAGGTTTCTCCATTCTCCCACNGCAAGATTTGGATCCGTTATCGGCCCAATTCTGATTCTGACCAGTCGGAGCACTGGATGCCCGATTTCCGCACACATCCTGCGTACCTGCCGATTACGTCCTTCGTGGATGACAAGCCGCAACGCTCCGTCCTGTGGCATTGAGACCTCAGCGGGTGCGGTCAGCCCATCTTCCAATTCGATTCCGTCACGCAATCGGCGGAGAGCAGAACGGCTCGGCACTCCCTCAACGTGAGTTAGATACTCCTTTGAAACGCCGAAACTTGGGTGAGTCAATCTCTGGGTCAAATCACCGTCATTCGTCAGAATGATGAGACCTTCACTATCAGCGTCGAGTCGGCCCACGGGGAAAACTCTCGTATCACTTGGCACCAGATCTACAACCGTTGCTCGCCCTTGCGGGTCTTGAGCTGTCGATACAACGTCGCGCGGTTTGTTAAGTAAATAGTGGACTAGGTCCGGATCCCTGAGGACTGGGATACCGTCTAGCTCTATTCGGTCAGATTGGCCTACCTTGTCGCCGAGGGTAGCTACCTGCCCATTGATGGTGATGCGTCCGGCCTCAATCAAGTCCTCACTAACCCGTCGACTAGCAACTCCCGAACGCGCTAGAGCCTTTTGGAGTCGCTCACGCGACTCCTCGCTATTCACGTCGGAGGACTCAGATCCTCGGAACCTGCTTCCGTTTCAGGTGCTACGCCGTCTTCATCATCACCGCGCAACACCGCTTCTAGGGTCTCAGCCACCTCTGCGTCTGGAACAAAGTCACTTAAGTTCGGTAATTCTTTGAGGCTGTCGATACCAATACGTTCAAGAAATAGTGTCGTTGTGCCATACATCGCAGCGTTCCCGGGGCCTGGGTCACGCGCTACTTCTTTTATATAGCCGCGTTGTTGCAANGTTCGAGCCACACCATCAACGTTGACTCCGCGTATTGACGCTATCTGTGCCCGGGACACCGGTTGCTTATATGCAACTATCGCCAAAGTTTCCAGTGCGGCGGTAGACAAACGCGTTGTCTGACCCTCGAGAACAAACCGCTCGACATAAGGGGCTTGCGCGTCGGCAGTTTGGTACCGAAAGCCTCCCGCCACTCGAGCAATAGTGAAGCCACGTTCCTCTTGGGCGTAACTATCAGCCAAGTATTCACACAGTGCTTCAATCGTCTCAACACTCACTTCCAATAATTGAGCCAAAACAGTGGGAGCAACTGGGTCTGAGGCNACAATCAAGATTGCTTCCAAGGCTGCTCTTACGTCCGCGGGAACAAGGGTTGGATCCAAATCGGGGAGCTCGCCTTGTGACGGTTCAGCGTCCATCAATGAACCCTCGGTTTCCAGTTGAGCGGCCAAGACTTCGAATGTGTCTGCATCTTCGCTAGCCGTCATAAGATCCGCCGCCTAACGGAACCAACAACTCTGACTCACTCCCGGTCCAAATCAGCGTGATGTCGCCGAATCGTTCTCTTTGGTCTAATTCAATATGGCCTTGCTTGAATAACTCGAGGATCGCTAGAAAATGCACGACTACCTCAATCCGGTCGACTAGCCCACCAGTCAGTTGCCTAAAACTGGTCCTTCCGAGGCTCGGGAGTTCGTCGATAAGTTCAAACATGACGTCGGTAACCGAAGCTGTGATGGGCGCTATGTGACCTAGGTCCACTCGCTTTACGGCAGTCAGTGTCATAGCTCGAACCGCTGCTACTGCTAGATCTTCCGTATCAACTCCGATCAGCAGGTCCGGGGCCAAAGACAAGAGCTTCTCATCAGGGCCAACAGTTCTTGCATAGCTAAGTGAAGCACTAAGAGTCATTTGTCGCAGGACCACCGCAGCGGTTTTGAAGGTCTGACATTCCAGTAGCCGAGCCAGAAGTAGGTCTCGTTCCTCCCATATACCGAATTCTTCGTCAAGATCGCCGTCGTTACGGTCTGGTAATAGACGACGAGTCTTTAATTCCACCAGAGTTGCGGCTATCAATAAGAATTCGGTCGCTAGTTCCAGATCGATACCTGCTCCTTCTAAAGCCTGGTTCTCCGATCTTCTGATAATCCTGTCCATCTCCGCTAGGTATGCGTCGACAATGCTGGTCAACGACACTTCATAAATGTCGACCTCTTGCTCCAAAATGAGACGGAGCAGGACGTCGAATGGGCCCTCGAACACGGTTGTCTGTACCTCATAGGGCATTTCATCACGATAGCGGAGCAAATCACATTGATGTAACACGCTACGGCGCTCTTTTAGGNCGATATTTGGTCTCGCTGTCTTCCTCTGCGGTTTAGGGCGTTAGCTGAGGTACCGTCAAGTCCATGACGAGAGTGTTGTCTGGCATCCAACCAACTGGCGATATACATCTGGGTAATTATCTTGGGGCTCTACGCCAGTGGGCGCTGGATCAACACGAACATGACAGTTTCTATTGTGCAGTCGACCTTCATGCCGTGACGGTTCAACAAGACCCACAAGAACTCCGTTCGAAAACGATTGAGACCATGGCGACGTTGGTAGCAGTCGGCCTAGACCCTGAAGTGTGCACATTGTTCGTTCAAAGTCACGTGCCGTATCACACAGAACTCTCGTGGCTTCTTGAATGCACTGTCTCCTTTGGCGAGCTGCGCCGAATGACACAGTTCAAAGATAAATCGACCAAACAAGGTGACGCCGGCCAAGAACATGTTTCGGCGGGGTTGTTTACCTATCCCGCTTTGATGGCAGCCGACATTTTAATCTACGACGCAGATCGGGTTCCGGTCGGAGATGACCAGCGACAGCACTTAGAACTTACTCGTGACATCGCTGAGCGCTTCAACTCTCGCTATGGCGAAACGTTGGTTCTTCCGTCAGCTGCTATCCCGAAGATCGCCGCGCGGGTGATGGATCTTCAAGAGCCGACGAACAAGATGTCTAAATCGACAGACTCAGCTGCAGGGTCTGTAGGTATTTTCGAGGACACGAGTTCAATAGCAAAGAAATTCAAGCGTGCTGTCACTGATTCGGACAACGAAGTGTTGTTCGACTTCGACAATAAGCCGGGTGTTTCCAATCTGTTGTCAATTCTTGGTGCCGCAACTGACCGCGACCCAGAAATTCTCGCGAACGATTACGACCAGTATGGCCCACTGAAAACAGATGCCGCCGATGCTGTAATCAGCGTCCTTGAACCTGTCCAACAGCGTCGCTCTGAGCTTCTTTCAGACCCTGCAGAGCTCGATCGAATTATTGCCCGCGGTGCCGAAAAAGCATCTGAAGTAGCTGCTCAAACAGTTCGCAGAGCCAAAAATGCTATGGGATTCTTACCGCTCAACTAACCAGGAGAATTCTCAGCTCAGAGCTGTGTTCGACCTTCACTTTTAATTTTTCCGCCTCGGAAGACTGACACTTCTGGGATATTCGAAGTCGTCTCGCTCGACCGCCATCTCCTGAACCCATAAACGAACACCGCAGCGCCAGCAACCGTTACAAGAGTGCCCGCTTCTGCTGTCATGCCCGCAATGCCTGATCCGAGAAAAATGATTGCGAAACCACCTGCCATCGTGCGTACATGTCGGTTGGAAAGTCGCAAAGGAGGCCGTCGGTTGTTATTGCGTTCTTCGATAGTTTCTATCCTGCCGTTCTGGAGTCGGAAGACAAGTAGGGCTGCTTCGTCGACAGAAATATCAGGAGCCATTTGCGCGACCGCATGATCTTCTGCTGCNCGAACCGCTGTTTCAATATCTTGAGGTGCCGGGGAACCGTTAGCTACACGCTCGGCTGCTTCGGGGTCTCTGTCGATCAGCCAGTCCCGAAAAGGAACAAGCGCACGGTCGATTATTAACCGTTGCTCTTTTGAAAGCTNCCCGCGAGCCTTTTGTCGCGCTTTAGACGTTTCTTCGTCCACCGATTGCANTTTGAAGGTCCCGACCCTGTCCCCGTAGGTATCGAGAATCACACTCTTTAGCTGTTCGGTTATTTCCGTTGCTTCCATACACCCTTCTTACACTGCCAAATGGTCTGCGCGCGCCAAGACGTCTGCCTTGGCCTTGTCCACTGTCCATTCATGTCTCGCTAGATGGTGTTCTGCTGCCCACTGAACCACGAAGTCATCGCTTCCGATGCTTTGAAGAAGATCCGCGCCAATTTTCGGGTAATCGATAAACGATGCGATGTTCGAAAGGAGGCTTCCATCCGCAGTCCAACGACTAAGTCGCTCTTGAGTCGCGATGGGCTTGATCACAGCTGCCAAGACCCTAACCACAAGTCCTGCTCTAACTGCTGTCTTGCCTACATCATGCAGCAAGCCCGCTACTAAAGATGTTTCATCTCCGGGTAATTCAGTTCCAACTCTTTTGGCGACTGCGATTGAGTGGATTTGGTCAGCAGAAGACATTTGTGACCAAAGTTCAAATTCGACAGCTGACAGATGCCCTCTGACCCAATCAACCTCTTCTCGCCTCGGCGCTCTCGCTACGACGGTGGACAAGAAGCGCCTTGCCAAGTGGTGTGATTGGTCGCCAAGCACGATACCGAACCTATCGGTCTTTGAGTCGAACCTCTGCGCGAGGGTGCGCCTGTTGATAGATCTGCCGTAGCTCATCTTCCCTGACTGCTGTATACCTCTGTGTGTTCCTAATTGAGACATGACCTAATAGTTCCTGCACATATCGAATATCAGCACCATTGATCAGCATGTGAGTAGCACACGAATGGCGCAAGACGTGCGGGGTTAGTTCCTCTCCGAGTCCAACTTTGTCGCCGTAAATGCGAACGATCCTCCACGCTCCCATACGAGAAAGTTGCGTACCTCGTTTTGGTCCACCGACGCTGAGGAACACAGAGCTCTCTGCCCCCCTATTGGCAGTTCGGAGACTCAATACAGCATTGCGTCCGGCACCACTCATCCACTGCGATAGAGAGTCGGCAGCCGGGGAGCCAAGTGGGACGATCCGTTCTCTTCTCCCCTTGCCAAACACCCGCAGCAGCTGGCCATCGAGATCAACATCGTCTACCTGCAGCTCAACGAGTTCCCCGACTCGCAGACCACAACCGTAAAGGACTTCGAGAATGGCTCTATCTCGATAGGTCGCCGGCTCATCACCTACTGGGGATTCAAGCAGTGACTGAACTTGTTCAACTGTTAGCGCCTTCGGATTGCCGTCTCGCACTGTCGGTACCGCTATTTCGGCGCTGGGGTCCTCCGAGATCACTTCTTGTTCGTAAACAAGAAAGCTGAAGAACTGGCGGAGGGCTACTAACTTTCGGGCAACTGTCGCTACTCGGTGACGTTGAGTGTCGCGGAGGTGAGCTACATAGGAAACTATTTGGTCTTCCTTGGTTGTCGACAATCTGACACCCATGGAATGTATCCATTCACAGAATTCTTCCAAGTCCCGTCGATAGGCCTTTTGAGTCGATTCCACAAGACCCTTATTCGCAACTACCCAATCAAGAAAATTTTCTCTCCAGCCGTCGTCTTCTTCGGTCGGCGTCATCCGATTACGACGTCAATCTCTGTTGGAGTAACAAAAGGCCGGCGACAGTCTTTGCGTCTGTGATGTATCCGGTGGCAATCATTTCACCCAGGTCCACAAGAGCAACTGTTTCAACTGTCATCGATTCTTCTTCGACACCGTCAGCATGACGCTCAGTCCACGAAAGATCGGTAGCCAGATATATAGAAATGGACTCATCAGCGAACCCAACAGCAGTTACTAAAGTCACCAGATGTTCAAGAGTTTGGGCGACGCATCCAACTTCTTCTTCTAATTCTCGGTGCGCTGTTTCTATTTCTGATTCTCCGTCTTTGTCGCGAAGTCCGGCAGGTAGTTCTAAGAGCCAGCGATTGAGAGGGGTGCGAAATTGGCGAACAAGGAAAACGTGTTCTCGGTCTTCATCAAGGGGTACAACAGCGACCGCTCCTCGGTGTCGAATGATGTCTCGTTCAAAAACTTCGCCTGTTGCGTGAGACCACTTAGTCGCATATAAATCAAAGGCGTATCCAGCATGCAATAGTTCTTCATCGATGAGAGAAAACTCGGGGTCGGGTGAGCCGACCACGGGTCAATCCACCGACTCTGCGCTTGACTCCAGGAGCTTCGGATTTCGTCCTTCAGCCCTGGATAGAGCTGCTTTGACTAGGCCCTGAAAAAGTGGGGCAGGGCGGTCCGGGC
>PAVP01000039.1 GCA_002713975.1 Acidimicrobiaceae bacterium
CTCTGCGCTGCGTATCTGCAGGACCGTTTGCCTATCGACCGACTGATCTCAAAAAGAGTGCTAATCCAAGACATTCAGCAAGCGATTGATGCGATGCTCACTGGCGTTGAGGGGCGCACCGTAATCGCATTTGACTGAAGCGCCCACTCGTTGGCGCCCGCTATTTGTGACAGTCATGCCCACTGTTTGAGTTGTTCCTCGTGTCGGAGGGGGGACTTGAACCCCCACACCCTTAACGGGCACTAGATCCTTAGTCTAGCGCGTCTGCCAGTTCCGCCACTCCGACGCTATTCCGAGACCCGGAAGAGAGCCCACTCTACCAACGACATCAAGCTTGCCAACACACCAAAACAGGAGCTATTGACTAACTGCTGTCAAGGCTCAAGCAAGCAACAGACCTAAAACAAGTGTTGTGAAGCCGAAGGTCACTGCGACCACCACCGTTATACGACTGAGGTTCTTTTCGGCGACGGTAGACCCGGCCGCTGTTGCTCCTACGCTTCCGCCAAACATGTCGGAAACACCGCCTCCCTTGCCGCTATGCAAAAGGACGAGCCCAACTAGAGAGAAGGCAGAAACTAGGTGCAGGGCACCAACAATCCAGGTCAACACAAGCCCGATGGTACCAGCGTCGTCACCGGACTCCTCGAACCCGTT
Source organism: Acidimicrobiaceae bacterium (assembly GCA_002713975.1). Taxonomy (GTDB): domain Bacteria; phylum Actinomycetota; class Acidimicrobiia; order Acidimicrobiales; family Poriferisodalaceae; genus MedAcidi-G3. The sequence continues at coordinate 658 of PAVP01000039.1, forward strand.
TTCCTCAAGCAGGGCAACGAGACTTAGGTTTCTATCCGATGAGTAATGGGTGTACTTCCCTTTGCTCCTGGAACCCATCCTTCTAAAATTGCCGAAAATCCCCCGGCACCACCACCAGCACGAACAACCATCGGTGACCAGTCGGGCAATTTCCTAATAGCCCGCCCTGAACTAGAACCAAACACCGTTTCTTCGTTACTGGAGGTAGGGATACCCTCCTCAATGCCCGATGCGCCGCGAGCCGATAACTCTGGATCCATCTGCAAAAGAGGTTCCAGCTCTTCATAAAACTTGTCTTTCGACCATCCTGCAGATGCAAAGACGTTCATATGTTCAGGGGTCATAACAATCATCGCCTCGGCAGGGAGTTTCCGATTTCCAACACCGTGGAGTTGTTGCGCCAGGGTTCGCACCAATGATTCTGGGGTCCGAGAAATCTGGTCGATACATCCCACTGGTCCATGTCCGGCAAACAGGGTCACTGTGTCCTCGTCTTTCGAAAACCCCCGACTTACCGAGAGGGGCGGCCAGTCGTCTGGGAGGTTCTCTTCATCTTCAGCGAAACACCACCCAACCTTGGATGGTGCACCTAATGCGGAGCGGTCGATGCCTCCAATGCCGGGTTTACCGCCCCCGACATTTCGGATCACTAATTGAAGAGCTCTTCCTATAGTTGAATTAGCGCGATTCCCCTGCCCTAGGGCATTCTTTTCGACGTTCATACCAATTCGATGCCGGATTGGCCCGTTTACGATGATGATCGGACCAGAAAACCAAAGGGTGCACAGCAAACCGTGCATGTTGAACTGATCGGTGCAGGCAGCTTCCACCGCCGCTAACACCACAGGCAGGTATTCAGGTTTACAACCGGCCATCACCGCGTTTATCGCAACCTTTTCAACTGTGCATTCGGTGAGCACCGGGGGAACAACTGCGACCACGTCATCTGGTTGCCGGTGTGTGCCTTCCAACATTTTGGACACTCGTTCTTCGGTAGGCGGAATTATCGGCAATCCATCCGACCAGCCCCGATCGAACATTGCATCAAATTCATCTTCCAAGGCGGCTATTTCCACTCGCCGGCTGTTTAAGTCTGAGACGCCAAATTTTAAAGCCAGCGAATCTATCAAATTTGGGTCAACCGATAGCGATCCGCATCCCGGACGCATCTCTGGGAGTCCATCTCCGAGATCATCCACACCTGTCAACGCTTCCCAGTTTGAGCGACTCCAACCCACCGTTCGAGCCATCTCGTTGCCATCTTGGATGAACATCAAAGTCGGCACTGTTTCCACTTCGTAATGCCAAGAGACTTCTAGCTCTTGGTCATGGATTCGCGTTTCAACTGTCTCAGGGAAATCAGGGTCATCCTGGGTGTAGATCGTCACCCCGGGCCCACGTTGAGACAACTGTTCGAGAACCGGAACTATATCCACGCAAGTTGGGCAGTCTCGCTTAACGACCGCTACGAGACCATCAGGTAATGCTGGACGGTCGACATTTAGTGCACTGGAAGTCATGTCAGGACTCTAGGCGTCTTGGAAGCTCACAATCCTGGCAAACGATGCTGCTTCCAAAGCGGCTCCCCCGACTAGTGCTCCATCAATATCTTCCATCGACATCAATTCGGCAGCGTTTGACGCGTTTACTGAGCCACCGTACTGAATCCGGACGTTCGTCCCAGCCGGCTTATGTATGTCAGTCACGACGCTCCTGATATGTGCACACATGAGTTGGGCATCTTCCGCTGAAGCTGTCTTCCCAGTTCCTATTGCCCANACCGGTTCATACGCTATGACTAGTTCGCTCAGTTGATCCTTGCTGAGGTCAGCGAGGCTGCCCGTGACTTGGGTCTCCACAACTGACTCGGCTCTTCCGCTCTCCCGTTCTTCAAGGGTCTCTCCCACACAAACGATCGGCACCATGCCATGCGCAAAGACCGATTTGGCTTTGGCTGCGACTATTTCATTGGTTTCGCCAGAGAGTGATCTTCTTTCGCTATGACCTACGATCACGAAACCAACTTCAAGTTTTTGTAGCATCGCTGGCGATACTTCGCCCGTAAATGCTCCTGATGACTCGGTATGACAGTTCTGCGCCCCAAGATGGAAGTGCATCCTGTCGGCATCAATCAAAGTTTGGATTGACCGCAGGTCGGTGTAAGGCGGGTGAATAGAAACTTGGACTGCGTCATAATCATGATTTCTAAGCTCGTAGCTCAGTTTCTGGACCATTTGTATCGCTTCGAAATGGTTGAGATTCATCTTCCAATTACCTGAGATCAACGGAATGCGAGACATTTGTGTTCCTTATTTCCTAAGGGCTGTGAGTCCTGGGAGGTCGCCCAACTCAAGAAACTCTAGGCTGGCACCTCCTCCAGTACTGATGTGGTCCATGTAAGGCGTGAGGCCGATCTCGGCGACTGCCGCAGCGCTATCCCCCCCACCAACCACAGAGAAGGCGCGACTGTCGGCCAAGGCCTGTGCGACGGCTCGAGTNCCAGCTGCGAAACGGGNGTCTTCGAATAGNCCCATNGGGCCATTCCAGAAAACGGTTCTGGCTTCNTGGANAGCGTCNCCGAATTCNGCGGCAGTGCCAGGTCCGATATCNAGCCCTTTCCATCCNTCAGGTATCGAGCGGCCCATTTGTCTGACTTCTCCATTATCGCCACCGATGTCTCCGTCAGGGCTGAGGGCGGTGATGTCACTGGGCAAAAGAATTGAGGCACCTGAATCGAGAATCCGCCGACAGGCTTCCACCTGATCATCCTCACACAACGAGTCGCCAATGTTGTGACCCATCGCCTTTAGGAAAGTGAAGCACATGCCTCCTCCGATGAGGAGTCGATCCACTACTCCAAGAAGGGCATCGATCACGCCAAGTTTGTCGCTGACTTTGGCTCCACCCAGCACTGCCACCAATGGTCGCTGCGGTGATAGACGTATCTTTTCGAGTATTTCGATTTCCTTTTCGACTAAACGTCCGGCTGCGGCAGGAAGATGTGCGGGTGGTCCGACGAGCGAAGCATGAGAGCGGTGTGAGGCACCAAAGGCCTCGTTGACGTAACCGTCAAACGGGAGTTCACCGGCTCCTCCTACTAAGAACTCGACAAACTCTAAAGAATTTCCTACTTCACCCGGGTTGAAACGCAGATTCTCCAACAACTGGACTCCGGGAGCCAATTCCTCGACTCTGCTCTTCAAGATCTCGGTTGAATAACGGGGATCCCGTTTTCCGTCCGGTCGACCGAAATGAGTTGCGATAACCACCGATGCCCCGCGCTCAACTAGCCAAGAAATAGTCGGCATCGCGGCCCGAATCCGCAAATCATCAGCAATCTCCCCATCTCGGATAGGAACGTTGAAGTCACACCTCACCAGNATGCGCTTTGCATCCAAACTGCCTATTTCGGCTTCTAGATCTTCGAGGGTAGGAACTGAAGAAGCAGTCACACCAGAATCAACCGCACGTAATGGTGACGAGATCTACTAGGCGGTTGGAGTAACCCCACTCATTGTCGTACCAGCCACTGACTTTCACTAAGTTGTCAATGGTCATCGTGAGACCTGCATCGAAGACACAGCTTGAGGGGTCTCCCACTATGTCTGCCGAGACAAGTGGGTCTTCGCTGTAGGTGAGGATCCCTGCGAGTGGTGCACTGGAAGCTGCACTCGAGAAGGCAGCGTTAATTTCTTCAACCGACGGAGAGGCTGTTAACACAGCTGTGAAATCAGTAATTGAGCCGTCCGGTATCGGGACACGCAACGAAGTCCCATCCAGTTTCCCGTTCATGGCCTGAAGCACAAGCCCGGTCGCACGCGCCGCTCCGGTTGAGGTGGGGATGATGTTTACGGCAGAGGCTCGAGCCCGTCTCAAATCGCTGTGAGGGCCATCAACAAGTGATTGATCGCCGGTATAAGCGTGGACCGTTGTCATCAAACCTTTTTCGACTCCGAATGCTTCATCTAGAACCTGGACCATTGGGACAAAGCAGTTAGTTGTGCAACTCGCGTTCGAAATGACTTTGTGCGACTCTCTATCAAATTCTTCGTGATTGACGCCGACCACAATGGTGGCATCAGCTCCGCTAGCTGGGGCTGAAACAATCACGAGAGGTGCTCCGGCATCTAGGTGCTGTGCCGCCTTATCTCTGTCTGTGAAGATACCGGTCGATTCGATAACGACGTCAACCCCCAAATCGCCCCACGGCAACTCCCCAGGGTTGCGTTCAGACAGGACCTTCAAAACTTTGTCGTCTATCGATATACCACCCTCCACGGCAGCGATGTCGTTAGGTAGGTTGCCAAGCACCGAATCATATTTAAGAAGGTGGGCCATTGTGGCCTGATCGCCTAGGTCATTGACTGCCACAATTTCTACGTCGGCACCTTGTTTCTGGATAGCACGAAAGAAGTTTCTGCCGATACGGCCGAAGCCGTTAATACCAACCCGCACGGTCATTGGAAGGTTCGCTTTCTGGGAGGGGATAGAGACGCTTCTGAATGTCTACCCTATTGCTTTGACGCAGTGGCGAATTGATTAACTACTTCTAGATTTCTTTCGATTCAAGGTCTCTATGTCGGGTTCGAAGCGAATGGCCACTTTCGGCCAAAATCCGACCGAACTCCTCGGCAATTACGACACTTCGATGACGGCCACCCGTGCATCCGAAGGCAATGGTTAGGTAAGCCTTCCCTTCCTCAACATAAGAGGGGATCAAGAATTCGAAAAGTGGGAGCGTGTGCTCCAAAAAAGAAGTGGTAAGCGGCTGTTCGAGGACGTAGGTGCGAACATCTTGCTCAAGGCCTGTTCGCTGTCTCAGTTCAGGGACCCAATGCGGATTCGGCAAGAACCGACAGTCGATCACCAGATCGGCTTCTGTGGGCACTCCGTGCTTGTAACCAAACGACATAACGGTTGTTTGCATGAACTGTTCGTTGTCTACATCGCTGAACACCTCGACCACCCTGGATTTCAGTTCATGGACGATGAGGTCACTCGTATCGATGACTAAGTCCGCGGCCTGTCTGATCGGTTCCANCAGTTCACGTTCTCGCTCAATTGCTTCAGTGACGGAGGNGCTNCTCTCACTCAGTGGATGCCGCCGCCTNGTTTGGTCATATCTTCGAAGCAGCACCTCTGTTCGTGCATCGAGAAAGATNACGTTCACNCGGGCTGCTGGGGTATGGAAATCCTTNAAAAAGGCAAGCAGGTCTTCTTGATGTTGNTGGGANCCAGCAACTAATGCAATTCGNTTGCCCAGNGAGTCNGANGGCGTGAGCACNTCAGCNGCGTTAGCAAGCAAGCTGGGNGGCAAATTATCAATTACGAGCCACCCAAGATCCTCCAAAGTGTCNGCCGCTGTNGAGCGGCCNGCGCCNGACAGTCCTGCCACCACGACAAAATTGGGTGAATCAGTCATNCCTAAAGGTTAGNTCGCTCNNTTNTAACANGTCACCGCTTCTCACATACAAGNACCAAAAGCCGAGGGATATGCCGAGCGGCTCGATAGGCNTCGTTNCGCTCCAGGAAANCTTCAGGCGGCGCTGGCTCAAGCATTCGCACGAGAGATAGGCCTTGGTCNGTGAGCGTATTCAGGTAGACNCTTAGGGGTCGATGAATGAATGGAATTCGAATTCCCAATTCGACTTCTTCGATAGTTTCTTGCTCCACTAGGTATTGGCCGATTCTCCAATACTGAATTNATTCCTCCGATGTGTGCTCTTCTACCCATCCGCTGCCCGGNGTTTGNAAAAGCGGNTGGTTCANTANNAANACGAANCTTCCCTCCGGCTTCAAGACACGAGCAACTTCGCAAATTGCGGNGCTCANCTCGGTTATGTGTTCGAAGACNAGGCATGCCACCGCTGCATCGAAGGTTTCAGTGCGGAAGGGCAGCTCTGATGCAGAAGCTTGGGCGTAATGTTCACCAGCGGACCGATTAAGGGCTTCAGATACTTGGGCCCATGAGCGATCTATTCCAAAAACGTGAGAGAGATCACCGGGCAGTGTCCGAGCTACTTGACCTTCTCCGCACCCAATGTCGAGGATGTTCTCGAAGCCAGCGGTGAGGTCCACGATCAACGGAAGTATTTGCTCTTTATATTCGGGATCTACCCCATTAGTGAACTCTCGCTGCCACCACGTAGCGTGAGACTCCCAGAGATCCTCGGTCATGCCCGGCCCTGGGTCCGCTCGTGAACTGCTTCCCCGACGCTGTTGGGAAGCCAGCTCAGAGCAAGTAACTCGTCAAGGGATGCTTGTTGGATTTTGCGGACTCCACCGAATTCTTTGATCAGCCGCTTTCGCCGTGCGTCTCCTAAACCTGGTATGTCGTCAAGGACACTTCGAGTCATTCTCTTATTTCGAAGCTGCCGGTGGTAAGTGATTGCGAAACGGTGACTTTCATCACGTATGCGTTGCAAGAGATACAACGCTTCAGAACCTCGCGGTATTTCAATAGGGGCGCTTCGTCCGGGAAGAAATACTTCCTCAAACTGTTTTGCCAACGCCACGACAGGAATTTCCTCTCGTAATCCCAATGAGTCCAAAACCCGGACAGCTACACCGAGCTGCCCTTTCCCTCCATCTACAACTAGTAGCTGAGGAGGGTAGACAAATTTGGTGACTTCAGCCGATGACGACTCTCGTTCGTCCAAATAGTTCTTGAACCTCCTGGAGATCACTTCTTCCATAGCCGCAAAGTCATCGTTGCCCTCCACATTGCGAACTTTGAATCGTCGGTACTCACTTTTCCGAGGTAAAGCGTCCTCGAGAACCACCATAGAACCGACATAGTCGGTCCCTTGGAGGTGACTCATGTCGTAACATTCAATGCGCAAAGGAGCGTTGGGTAATTCCAGGTATCTCTGCAATTCTTCTAATGCTTTGGCGCGACTGTTGTGGTCGGTACCTCGCTTGAGTCGATGCCGGGTAAAAGATTCCCGAGCATTTTTGGTGGCTGTTTCATGCAACGCTCGCTTATCACCGCGCTGGGGTATTCGGATCTCGACTCGGGAGCCTCGTTGTTGAGTTAGCCATTCTTCGTACAACGATTTCCTTTCTGGGAGCGCCGGGACGAAGACGTTCTTTGGCATTCCGATTGGATTTTCGTCGTGATAGATGTCTTCGACTATTCGCGCAATCAAGTCTGGTTGCGTGACATCCTCNACTTTGTCGACGATTGAGCCTCGCTGACCCATAACGCGACCTTTACGTACGAAGAAGACTTGGACTGAAGCTTCTAGCTCATCGTCGTGGACACCTATGACGTCGAAATCTTCATTCCGGGTGCCAGCTATTTGTTGTTTCTCTATTGCTTTTTTAACACTAGACAGTCGGTCCCGGTATCTCGCAGCAAGCTCAAATTCTTTGGAACTACTAGCGGACTGCATTCTGTTGTTTAAATCGCGTAAGACTTCGTCGGTATCTCCTTCAAGAAAGCGAATCAGTTCACTTACTAAATCTTCGTATGCTTCACGGGATATTTCCCCCACACAAGGTCCGGCGCATTGCTCAATGTGAAACAGAAGGCAGGGTCGCCCTAGTCGCTGGTGCTCCGACATCTTGTTGTCGCTACAAGTCCGAATTGGGAATGTCCGTAATAGGAGATCCAACGTTTCTCTAATCGCATGTGCGTGTCCGAAGGGGCCGAAGTAGCGATTTCCCCGTTTTCTCTTTCCTCGCATGACCATCGCTCGGGGCCATTCGTCTCGCTGGGTAATGGCCAAAAATGGGTAAGACTTGTCGTCGCGAAGGCGAACATTAAAGCGTGGTTGGTGTCTCTGGATGAGGCTGTACTCCAACATGAGAGCATCCACTTCGGTCGCAACTTCGATCCATTCGACCGATGTCGCTGTCGAAAGCATCTGCACAGTCCGCGGATGTAGGTTTCGAGCGTCTTGGAAGTAGCTGTTTAGTCGGCTCCGTAAGCTCTTGGCTTTCCCGACGTAGACGATGCGCCCAGCTTGGTCCTTGAACTGGTAGCTACCTGGCTGGTCGGGAACCGAGCCGGACTCGGGACGCAGTGACATACCTAGAGGCTATTGCCAAGAAACTCTCTCAGTTCGACAGGACCGGCGCGAGGAAGCGACCTGTGTGACTTCCCGATACTTTGGCGACCTTTTCGGGAACGCCACTGGCTACTACTAACCCTCCCCCGTCTCCACCTTCAGGGCCCATGTCAATGATCCAGTCAGCGGTCTTTATCACGTCAAGGTTGTGTTCTATTACCACCACCGTGTTGCCTTGATCGACCAGCCTGCTTAGCACTGCCAACAACCTGCGGATATCTTCGAAATGAAGGCCTGTCGTAGGTTCATCAAGGATGTAGATGGTGTGTCCGGTCGGTCGTTTAGCCAACTCACTGGCAAGTTTTACACGTTGCGCTTCCCCACCCGACAGGGTGGTCGCTGGTTGTCCCAACCGAATGTAACCCAGCCCAACATCGACCAGAGTCTGCATATGGCGAGCTATCGGAGGCTGAGCCGAGAAGAACTCCAGGGCCTCCTCGCACGGCATGTTCAATACATCAGCAATAGTCATCCCCTTGAAACGCACTTCAAGGGTTTCTCGGTTGTATCGAGCTCCTTTGCAAACCTCACATGGAACGTAAACATCGGGGAGGAAATGCATCTCAATTTTGATTGTCCCGTCACCCGAACAAGCTTCACATCTCCCACCTTTGACATTGAAGCTGAACCTGCCCGGCAGGTAACCCCTCACCTTGGATTCGTTAGTTGCTGCGAATAGCTTGCGAATACTGTCAAAGGCCCCTGTGTACGTCGCTGGGTTCGAACGAGGAGTTCGCCCGATCGGTGACTGGTCAATATCTATGACCTTGTCCAAAGCTTCCCAACCGGCAAGAGAGGTGTGCAATCCCGGCACCTCTTTGGATTTGTAGATCTTTTGCATTAATGATTTTCGGAGAATCTCGTTTATAAGGGTGCTCTTACCGGATCCTGAGACACCTGTGATGGCCACGAAACAGCCAAGTGGAATTTCGACGTCTATAGATCTGAGATTGTTTTCTCGGGCCCCATGAACGATCAAGGACTCATTGAGTGGGTCGCGTCGCGACGCGGGTATTTCAATTTCGCGAATTCCCTTTAGATACTCGCCAGTGATCGAGCCTTTGACTTTTTCTAATCCGCCAACTGGACCGCTGTAGATGATTTCTCCGCCGTGTTCTCCCGCTCCGGGCCCAATATCAACCACCCAGTCAGCTTCCATGATTGTTTCCTGATCATGTTCAACGACAAGAACCGTGTTCCCTAGATCTCTTAGGTGTTGCAAAGTCTCGATTAGGCGTCGGTTATCGCGCTGATGTAAACCAATCGACGGCTCATCCAAGACATATAGAACCCCTTCAAGGCCGCTTCCGATTTGACTAGCCAGTCGAATTCGTTGAGCTTCGCCGCCAGCGAGGGTCGCGGCAGACCTATTCAATGTCAGATAATCCAATCCCACGTCCAATAGGAAGTTCAGGCGAGCGTCGATTTCTTTCACAATGGGAGCGGCAATGATCGCTTCCCTTTCGCTAAGCGACAATCCATCAATAATTTTGGCCGCTTCGCCTATCGAGACTGAGCAAAGTTCATAGATATTGTGACCGGCCACTCGAACTGCGAGGGAAACGTCGTTAAGTCGCGCCCCATCACACGTACCACAGGGAACTTCTCTCATATAGCCCTCGATACGGTCACGTGAATGATCGCTATCTGTGTCGGCGTGACGACGCTGCAAGGTCGGTATGACCCCNTCCCAATGAGTCGTGTAACTCCGACTACGGCCATATCTATTTCTGTAACGGACCGTAAATGTTCTGTTTTGAGGGCTGCCNTAAAGAAGTAGCTTTTTTTGTTTGGCTGTCAGCTTGGACCAAGGCTTGTCCACGGGAATATCGAACTCTTCGCCGGTAGCTCGCAGNAAACGGCCATACCACCGGCTGGCACCTGTAGCGAAGGGAGCTATCGCCCCGTCCTCAATACTGAGGTCACCGTTGGGAACAATTAGTTCAGGGTCCACTTCGAACCTNGTTCCTAATCCATCGCAGGTTCCACATGCCCCATATGGGGAGTTGAAGGAAAAGTTCCTCGGAGCCAGTTCTTCGAAGGACCGACCGGTGGTCGGAGAAAATAGGTGCTGACTGTACGTGAGTAGCTCCGGGTCTTCATCCTCGGACATGAGCTCAACCCAAACATGTCCGTCAGCCAGCAGAAGTGAGGCCTCGATTGATTCTGTNAGGCGTTGCTCTATGCCTTCTCTCAGAACGAGTCGATCGACGATCACTTCGATGTCGTGATTGACATAACGATCAAGTCGTTCTTCTGGTAGCACATCGGTTTCAGCCAGATCGACAATCTCCCCATCGACTCGAGCNCGCACATAGCCCTGCGAGGCAAGGTCCGTTAANAGCGTGTGGTATTCACCTTTTCGTCCCCGCACCACTGGCGCGAGGATCTGAAATCGGCTTTCGGTTCCTAGCGTCAGAATCCGATCAACGATTTCTTGTGGGGTCTGGCGTTGCACCACTTCGTCGGTTTCAGGGTCATGTTGTATTCCAACCCGCGCGTAAAGGAGTCTCAGATAGTCGTAAACCTCGGTGATCGTTCCCACAGTTGACCGCGGATTTCTACTGGCACTTTTCTGGTCGATTGAAATGGCTGGTGAAAGCCCTTCCAGAAAATCGACGTCGGGTTTATCCATCTGTCCCAAGAATTGTCGGGCATACGCCGAGAGGGACTCGACGTACCGTCGTTGCCCTTCAGCGTAAATCGTGTCGAAAGCCAGCGAGGACTTGCCACTGCCCGATAGTCCTGTAAATACGATCAATTGGTCGCGTGGTAGATCAACATCAATGTTGCGGAGGTTGTTTTCTCTCGCTCCTCGGACGATTAATTGATCTCCCATTGTGCTGGGAGCCTATCCCGGCCCCATCTCTTAAACGGGGAGCGAAGCGCCAAATCGAATCAGATCATAACGACTGATCTGAGCACCTCACCACGCTCCATTTTGTGAAAGGCATCTTCAACCTCGTCAATGCCTATTTTCTCCGAGACAAACCGGTCCAACTGGAGGCGATCTTGTAAATACAAATCAATCAGCATAGGGAAATCCCTAGACGGNAAACAGTCTCCGTACCAGGAACTCTTAAGTGCCCCTCCCCTACCAAATATTTCTATCATCGGTAAATCGATGCGCATCTCTGGGTTCGGGACCCCGACTAGTACCACTGTGCCTGCCAGATCTCGTGCAAAAAATGCCTGTTCATAGGTAGCGGGGAGGCCGATCGCTTCGATAGCGACATCCACGCCATTNCCTTCGGTTAGTGCTTGGACTGCCTCAATCACCTCATCATTGGTCATACCTGACGAGTTGATCGAGTGTGTCGCTCCGAAGTCCTTAGCCCATTTAAGTTTCTGGTCATCTAAATCAATAGCAATAATGGTTCGAGCTCCAGCAATTCGGGAACCTTCGATCGCTGCGTCTCCGACACCTCCGCAGCCCCAAACTGCAACCGTGTCACCTCGAGTGACGCCTCCCGTGTTCAGTGCTGCGCCGAGTCCTGCCATCACTCCACAGCCAATTAAGCCGGCAACTTCGGGCTCAGCAGCGGCATCCACTTTGGTCGCTTGCCCAGCNGCGATCAAAGTCTTTTCGGCAAACGCCCCGATACCTAAAGCAGGTGAGAGGTCGAGCCCATCGATGGTCATTTTTTGTTGGGCGTTATGAGTGGAAAAGCAGTATTGAGGCCTTCCCCGCAAACAACTTCGACATTCACCACAGACAGCCCGCCAGTTAAGGACCACAAAGTCGCCCTCCTCGACGTTTCCTACCCCTGAGCCGACTTGACTGACAACACCAGCTGCTTCGTGACCGAGGAGAAAAGGGAACTCATCGTTGATAGCTCCTTCGCGGTAGTGAAGATCTGTGTGGCAAACACCACATGCTTGGACGTCGACCACCACTTCTCCCGGCCCTGGGTCGGGCACGTGGATTGTTTCAACAGAAACTGGAGTCCCTTTACTTCGAGCTATTACCCCACGCACTTCATGCGCCATGACTAAGCCCCCCTTGGTTCATTACTCGCGATAACGTCATCGCCCTATCGGGCAACATAGTCGCCAAGGCCCATGATGAGCCACAGTTCAAAGGGGCTTGGGCTCCTTAACTGCTCGCGTCGCGCAGATCGCGCCGCAGTTCCCTAATTTCATCCCTCAACCGCGCTGCGTACTCGAAGCGAAGATCTTCCGCTGCTTCTTCCATTTCGAGTTCTAGGGAGTGGATGAGCCTGTTCAAGTCGTCTTCAGGAAGCTCAGCTAAGTCTTTCCTCGCTTGCTCATCAGGTCGCAACCGTCCCGAGACCAACTTGTCTGGGACAGGCGCTCCCTGTTCTTGCCCTCGAAGCACCAGCAAAATGTCGGTTACTGCCTTCCGAATAGTTTGTGGGTCGATCCCATTCTCTAAGTTGTAGCTCTGTTGAAGCGNCCGCCTTCGATTTGTTTCCCCGATCGCGACCTGCATCGAATCGGTCACGTTGTCTGCATACATAATCACTTGTCCGTCAACATTTCGAGCTGCTCTCCCGATCGTTTGAATCAACGAAGTCTGGCTTCTTAGAAATCCTTCTTTATCGGCATCAAGGATCGCAACCAAGGAAACTTCGGGTAAGTCCAAGCCCTCTCGTAACAGGTTGATGCCCACCAGCACATCAAACTCACCTAATCGGAGATCTCTCAGGATCTCTATTCGTTCGATGGTGTCGATTTCGCTGTGTAAATACCTAACTCTCACTCCTAATTCCAACAAGTAGTCGGTCAGGTCTTCCGACATCTTTTTCGTCAACGTCGTAACGAGGACCCGGTCCCCGCGTCCCACTGTGTTCTCTATTTGGTCAATAAGGTCATCGATTTGACCTCGAGTCGGTTTAACGATTACTTCGGGGTCAACGAGGCCGGTGGGGCGAATTATTTGTTCGACCACCTGGTCACTGACGCCGATCTCATAATCGCCGGGAGTCGCCGAAAGGAACACGACTTGATTGAGACGTTCCATAACTTCATCGAACCGTAGCGGTCGATTATCGCGTGCCGATGGAAGGCGGAACCCATGTTCAACCAACGTGTCTTTGCGCGATCGATCACCGGCAAACTGCCCATGAAGCTGTGGAACTGCTACATGGCTTTCGTCCACAACCAACAGGTAGTCGTCGGGAAAGAAATCAAGAAGACTGTATGGAGGTTCATCAAAGGTTCTGCCATCTAAATGCATTGAATAATTTTCGATGCCGTTGCAATACCCAACTTCTTGGAGCATCTCAAGGTCATATTCAGTTCGCATTCGAAGCCGCTGCGCCTCTAACAGTTTGTTCTCCGATTCGAACGACGCGAGACGTTGCTGAAGTTCTGCTTCAATGTCGTTGATCGCTCGGTGGATGGTTGTTCCATCAGTCACATAGTGGCTGGCAGGAAACACAGTTACTTCCTCTAGTTCTGCTAGGCGCTCTCCCGTAACTGGATCCACTTTGGCTATTCGTTCAACATCGTCTCCGAATAGCTCTATGCGAACGACGAACTCTTCATATGCAGGGTGTATCTCAAGGGTGTCCCCACGCACCCGAAATTTCCNGCGGACAAGGTTCATATCGTTTCTCTCGTATTGCATGTCGATCAGCCGTCCGAGGACATCTCTTTGGTTATGGGTCTCCCCGACTCTCATGTAAAGCATGTGCTCGAGATACGCATCAGGCGGGCCGAGACCGTAAATCGCCGACACGGAGGCAACGACAATTACGTCGCGTCGCGTGAGTAGAGCGGCTGTGGCCGAATGTCTGAGGCGGTCGATCTCATCGTTTATTGACGAGTCTTTTTCTATATAGGTATCGGAGGCCGGCATATATGCCTCCGGCTGGTAATAGTCGTAATAGGACACGAAATATTCGACGCGATTATCGGGAAAGAACTCCCGAAACTCATTTGCTAACTGCGCGGCCAAAGACTTATTTGGGGCGAGGACGAGNGTGGGTCTTTGGACCTGTTCTATCGTCCAGGCAATAGTCGCGCTTTTCCCTGAACCGGTGATGCCCAAAAGTGTTTGAAACCGTTGGCCCGCTTCAACTCCCTGCGAGAGTTGCTCCACTGCTTTGGGTTGGTCTCCTGCTGGATTGAAGTCTGAAACCACACGAAAGGGGTGTGCTGCAGTCGGGGCCGGTAGCGCTTCGGAAGTCACAAGAAACAGCTTAGGAACTGATCAGGGCCGGAAAAGGTCCTATGTGATGGTTTCAAAAAAATTCGGGAACTTTAGGGATTTCCTGTTTCATTCACACTCAAGGCCCGAAGTATGGGTATCCTCCGCGCTGAGTGGCAAACACGAACATTTGGCGCCACTACTCACGAGGCAAACATGAGCGACGATTCCAAAGACGAAGATAACGAAGATGTAGAGCCAGATCCTGAACTCATAGATGAGGAAATGGATGAGGAAATTGAGCTNGACCTAGAAGCCGACGGCCTCCTAGACGAGGATGAAGACGACTCTGACGAAGACAANAAGGAGATNCCAGCAGGTGCGCGTCCGACTGCTGATGATGACGACGATGAAGACGACGATGACGAGGTTGAGGCCGACTTAGACACCATTCTGAAAGAACGGCTCTCCTCAGCTGACGAAGAAGACGAAGACGAAGACGAAGAAGAAGGTGTCATCACTACGGCTGAAGGTGATCGGATACCTGGCAAACAGGAAGACGAAATTCTGTGTGAAGGGTGCTTCCTGCTCGTCAAAGAATCGCAATACGACATGCGCGCGGGCATCGCGAGTTGTCCTCATTGCGGCACACAACTGAACGTATAAAGATTCGGTGAGGATATGAAACTGGACGGAAAAGTCACTGTCATAACTGGAGCGGCGAGTGGTATTGGTGCGGCCTGTGCGCAGGCCTTCTCTAACGCCGGCTCTCAGGTAGCTGTGGTTGATGTCGACCTTGAGGGCGCCAAACAAGTAGCTGACGCTGTTGGGGGGATAGCCATCCACTGNGACCTTGGCGATCCTTCNGCCATTGAGACGATGGCTAGTCAGGTTGAGACACAACTCGGACCCACAGAAATTTTGTTTAACAACGCCGGTATCGGTTCCGGGTCCGGAGTTTTTGACAGCCCTATAGAGGAATGGCAACGCCAGTGGGACGTCAACTTAATGTCTCACGTTCATGCAGTCCGAGCTGTTCTCCCCGGAATGCTCGATCGCGGGGAGGGATACTTGCTTCACACCGCGTCGATGGCAGGCATTCTTTCCTCGCACGGCAATCTTCCNTATGCAGTGAGTAAACATGCTGTTGTCGGTCTAGCGGAATGGCTCGCCTTCACCTATGCCCACCGTGGGATTGGTGTTTCCTTGCTTGCTCCACTAGCGGTAAGAACGCCAATGTTGGGTGATGCTGCCGGTGGTGAATGGGCATCGCAGGCAGGAGGTCCGATCAAAGAGCCGGAGGAAGTGGCCCAGCAGGTCCTGGATGCTGTTGCCGAGGATCGCTTCTTGGTCTTGACGGATCAAATAGCGCAAACCTGGATGGAGAGGAAAACCGCTGATCCGGACCGATGGCTTCATGGAATGAACCGGCTCCAGCAGCGCCTGGAGAGCACGGACGACCCGTCTCTTCCATCTGACTAGCGCATCCAGCGCTCTGTTAGTCTTTGGACCTCACTGATGCCCTCCGACGGCCTCCTGTGGATCCCTGTGACGCTTGGGGCTACAGCAGCCCAAGTCGTTCGAACAGCTCGCCAACATGAACTGCGTCTCTATTTAACTTCCCTAGGTGCTGCCTACGTAAGNTTTCTATTCGCGTGGCCGCTGGCACTTTTGTTGGCGGGTATTACNTGGATATTCACGCCCCANCGGCTCGAAATCTCGCCNGCCTTTGCCTTCTGGGCGATGTGCGCTGCCGTTGTCCAAATTGCTGGAACCGTTCTGCTACTGAATGCCTTTAAAGCGAGGGACTTTGCAATCGGTACGGTTTATTCCAAGGCTGAAGTAATCCTTGTCGCCGCAGGGTCAGCCCTTTTTTTAGGGGAACCTCTTGAACCGTTTGGATGGTTAGGTGCTGCGGTGGTTCTCCTTGGCGTNGTCCTTCTCGCTGCAACGTCAGGTTTGGGAATCGCGCTGCGCCGGTGGGGCGACCCGGCTGCCTGGTACGGCGTTATGGCTGGGTTCTTTTTCGCGTTATCGGCAATAGGCATTCGGGGCGCCTCAACTTCACTGTCGGGAGGCGATATATGGCACAGNACCTGTATGACTTTGTTGGCCTTGCTGACCGCGCAGA
Organism: Acidimicrobiaceae bacterium; assembly: GCA_002713975.1. Lineage (GTDB taxonomy): Bacteria > Actinomycetota > Acidimicrobiia > Acidimicrobiales > Poriferisodalaceae > MedAcidi-G3. The sequence continues at coordinate 16,976 of PAVP01000039.1, forward strand.
CGATGCTTTATGGGNTGTTCTTGGGGGTAACCAACAGANANCAGCTNTTAAAGATCTGGGANCATCGGAANAAATGTTTCCAGGTGGGGATNCTAAGNTTCGCGGGCACNACNGGNTGGATNGCCGCCATGACNCTCACCACCGCNGCCAAAGTAAGGACTTTGGGTCAACTNGAAATTGTCGTCGCGTTTTTTATTTCCTTGGTGCGATTCAAAGAGGAACATCACTTTCGCGACTACTTGGGAAGCGCATTGGTCTTTGTCGGAATTTTAGTGGTCGTGGTACTCGGTTGACCTAATGAACTGCTCGACGGCATCGCGTTGCGTCGAGCTATTCCTCCGGAGGCTCAGGAGTCGGTTCGGTCTCAGGTAGATTCATGGCCCATCTCATGGCTGAAATTATTTGAGGCTCAAGTTCGTTCAAGGCGACTGAGTTATCGATAACGAAGTCTGCGACCTCGAGGCGCCTTTCGCGCGCCACTTGGGCCTGAATGCGAGATCGCGCATCCTCCTCGGTAAATCCACGATGTTCAATCAAACGTTGTACCGAGACTTCTGAAGGCGTGTCCACCACAAGAATTCCGCTCACTACGTACCTTGGAGGTCCGCCAGCAATAATTCCCTCAACGAGCAGCGGGATGTCTAGCACCAACAGGTTTTCACTATCTGCCTGTTCTCGAATTCGGCGCCGAATTTCCTTATTCACGGGAGGGTGAACAATTTGGTTGAGTTGTCTCAGCGCCTCTTTGTCGCTGAAAACCAGTCCTGCGATGGTTTGACGGTCCAGAGTTTGNTCATCGTTCAAGATGTCTNTACCGAAATGCGTCACCATTTCGGAATAGACAATTTGGCCCGGCTGCTGAAGTTCTTTAACGATTTGATCGGCGTCGATGAGGATGGCGCCATGGTCAACGAAACGATCAGAAACTGTGCTCTTTCCGCTGCCGATGCCACCGGTTAACCCGATGACTATCACGTCGTTGCCTACGCTTCCTCTACTGGAGCCGTAGCCTCGTTCTCTGAAGCTTCATCGGCGCTACCTTCGGTCTGACCTGAATCCTCATAGTCAGCAACCGCTTGACGGTAAGCCTCTTCTCCGTGCTCTTCGTAGTATTCGCGCCAAGCTCTCTCCGCTTCGGATTCCTCGCCTTCGACCGGGGCTTCGTATTCAAATTCGCCGATGAAATTGCCGGCTTCGTCGTAGGCATGCTCACCGAAGGCTTCTTGGTATTCGGCCGCAACTACTCCGCCTTCAGCGGCTTGCTTGATGGACAAGCTAATTCTGCGTCTTTGCAGATCTAGATCAATGATTTTGACCCACAATTCTTCGCCAGGTGTGACTACTTGCTCTGGTAACTCAACATGATGAGCTGACATCTCAGATATGTGGACTAGACCTTCGATCCCGTCGCCAACTTGAACGAAAGAGCCAAACGGTACGAGTTTCGTAACTCGGCCGTACACCAATTCCCCGACTTTGTGGCCATCGGCGAATTCTTGCCAAGGGTCTTGCTGCGTCGCCTTCAAAGACAGCGAAATTCGCTCTCGTTCCCGATCAACTTCCAGAACCTCAACATCAACTTCGTCACCTACTGTCACGACTGAATTTGGGTGGTCAACATGCTTCCACGACAACTCTGAAACATGAATCAGGCCGTCCATTCCTCCCAAGTCAACGAAGGCACCGAAACTAACGACCGATGAGACAACACCGCTCCGCTTTTCTCCAGGTTGAAGATTGTCGAGAAATTCTTCTCGCTGTTCTTTCTGTGTTTCTTCAAGCCATGCACGACGGGACAGCACGACGTTGTTTCGATTCTTGTCCAGCTCAATGATTTTGGCCTCGAGGTCCATACCGATGTAAGGATCGAGGTCTCGTACTCGGCGAAGTTCGACAAGAGATGCAGGCACAAAACCGCGGAGACCGATGTCAATAATAAGGCCGCCCTTCACGACCTCTATTACCGGCCCTGAAACTACGCCGTCTGATTCTTTGATCTCCTCGATCCTGCCCCAAGCCTTTTCGTANTGAGCCCGTTTTTTCGAAAGGACAAGGCGGCCATCTTGGTCTTCTTTTTGTAAGACAAGTGCCTCTATCTCTTCTCCCAAATCAACGACTTCTGAAGGATCCACCGNGTTTCGAATTGAAAGTTCACGGCTGGGTATAACGCCTTCGGACTTGAAGCCGATGTCAAGCAAAACTTCATCGCGATCAATTCGAACAACAGTGCCCGTAACTAGGTCACCGTCCTCGAATTCGACGATGGTTCCATCTATGGCATCGGCAAAGGACATTGCCCCAAGGTCGTTTTCGACGATGGTGCGAGGGATATATTCACCGGCATCAGTAAAGCTGCCGAATTCCGTGGTATCAGACACAAGGTTTTGCTCTAGGTAGGCGATACGGCGTGGCAGTGGCAGAGCTCCCACCGGACACGGAGCCCTAGGCTACACGGCTGGTCGCTGGAAGCATCTCAAGTGGCAGTTCTAAATCTTGTTACGGTGACGATACTTCCGGACGGCGAGCTAATAAAAGCAGCTCAGCATGGTCAACATCTATCGAATCAGCAGCCCAATCTTCACCTGAGTGGACACTACGAACGGTCAATGGTTCGAGGCCCGCTGCCTGNGCCATAAGCCAAAGCTCTCGTGGCGTGAAACAAGTGGTCCAGAGATCTNCTGCTATTTCGTGGCCTGTGGGATCCTTAATTCCAGTGACCTCGTGACGTGTCCCCGCCATCAAGTCAAACTCGCTGAGATCACCGTCTGCGTGTGCAATTTGGAAATAGGACGAGAATGCAGCTAATAACAGCCGACAACCTGGCTTCAATGCTCGGGTCATGCCTGCAATTACAGATTGATCGCCGGCGAGGTTCATGNGATCTAACGCTGCTGGTCCACCCTGAAGTCCGAAAGCGCCCTCACACAGTGAGATCACTCCATCAAACTCTTCAACGAACTCGAGGTGTCTCGCATCAAGGCGTTCGAAAACTACCAAGTGTTCTAGACCTTCTTCAGCTGCCGAGCTATTCCCCAGATCGACGAACCGTTGCGAGATATCTACCCCGACGCAGCCAACACCCCGCCGAGCTAGTTCAAGAGAATGGCGGCCGGGTCCACAGCCGACATCCAATACTCGTTGTCCAGGCTTGAGCAACAGATGTGAAATTGCGTGGTCCACTTCTTGTTTCGTGTTCCGGGTAAACGAATAGCGAAGGTAAGCCTCCCTCAAATGATCTGCTACTGGTTCAAACCAATGTGTTTCATTACCTTCCGAAGTCACTCGTCAGGCTTTCGCCTGGGCCCAGGTAGGGCCCGTAGCAAGGTTGACTTCAAGTGGGACACGTAAGTCTGCTGCCCCGCTCATCTGCGCAACGGTCATTTGTTGAACATCTTGATATTCATCGGGGTGGACTTCGAGAATTACTTCATCGTGGACTTGAAGGACTAGTCGACTCTGGGCTTCCATTTCATTTAGCGAACGGTCGATGCCTACAAGAGCAATCTTGAAGATATCCGCTGCTAGGCCTTGGATAGGTGCGTTCATTGCTTGCCGTTCGGCCGCCTGACGAACCCGAAAGTTCGATGCTGCTAGGTCAGGTATCGGTCGACGACGTCCAAAGATGGTTTCGGTATAGCCAACTTCTTTTGTCTTCTTTACAACATCATCCATAAAGGATCTGACTGCCGGAAACGCCGCGAAATAAGCATCAAGGATCTCTGATGCCTCGCTTGTATCAATACCCAGGCGTTGGCCGAGTCCGTAAGCTTCCATTCCGTAGGCAAGGCCGTAACTCACCATTTTTGCTCGCGAGCGCTGCTCAACGCTGACCTCCTCTAGATCAACCCCGAAGATTGAAGCTGCGGTCGCGTTATGGATGTCTTGTCCCTCTTCGAATGCCTCAATCAACCCGGGATCCTCGGCAAGGTGAGCGATAACTCGAAGTTCTATCTGGTTGTAATCGGCAACTAGGAAGTCGTATCCGCTTTGCGGAACGAACGCTTTCCGAAACTCTCTACCCAGAGGTGTTCGCACTGGAATGTTGTGCAGATTCGGAAACTCTGAACTCAGGCGGCCCGTCCGCGCGACTGTCTGATTAAACGTCGCTCGAATTCGGCCGTCCGGATCAGTGACTTCGAGCAGACCTTGCCCATAGGTTGATCGCAACTTTTCAACTTCTCGGTATTCGAGGAGCAGCCCTACCACCTCATGTTGATCACGTATCTTCTCTAGGGATGCCGCATCTGTCGAATAGCCAGTTTTCGTTTTCTTTTGCGGAGTTAGTCCTAGCTCATCGAAGAGGACCTCGCGAAGCTGTTTTGTTGAATTGACATTGAATTCACGCCCGGCAATGCCGTGAATCGCAGCTTCGAGTCGCTGAACTTCGCCGACTAAGTGGTCGCGCATCCGAGTTAGTTCTTTAACGTCTACGCCTACCCCGATATCTTCCATCCGAGATAAGACCGAGATGAGCGGCCGTTCAAGATCTTCATAAAGCCACGTCATCGAACGTTCCTCGATGAGGTTGAGCATTGTGGGGGCCAAACGACTTACCGCCAGAGCATCTCTTGCGATGTCCAGAAATGCATTTTCTCCATCGCCTCCGAGGTCCAGCTGCCCGGCATTGGCTGTTTCGCTCCGAACAAGCTCTTGTCGGCAATACCGGATCAATAGGTCGTCGAGTAGGTATCTGCCTCCCGTTGGGTCAAGAAGGTATGCAGCGATTGCCGTATCAAGGCGCAGGCCTTCACCAACCAAACCAAGTTGCCGGAAACCCCTAGTGAGCTCCTTTGCGTTATGAGCGTCAAAGCCGATGCCTCCTTGGGCGGTGAAACTACTCAACGCAGCCAGAAGGTCTGGATCCCGTAGTAATTCATGTTCAATCACCAACACTTCGGCCGTCTCACCATTTTGAAGCACCGCCAGAGCTATCAAGGAACCGTCTTCATCGGCAACCCAGCCAAGGGACAGCGGTTGCGTCTGTTCTTGCATTGGAATCAAAGCAGTAATGCATTCTTCAGCGGAAGTCGCGTACACCAATTCTGCGTCTAACACGGCGGTTCCAGAGTCGAGACTCGGGAGGGCGCCTTCCAGAATTTCACTCAACCGTTCATACAAGGAGTTGAACTCTAAAAGTTCGAAAAGGCGCTGAACCTCCTTGACGTCTACGACGCCCCAATCGATGGAACTTCTATCAAAGTCAACAGGAGCGTCCGTTCGCAGGACCATAGCGTCAACATTTTTTCTCGCCCGATCTTCGAACTCAGTCAAATTTTGTCGCAACTTAGGTGTCTGCTCATCCACGTGTTCGAAGATTCCATCCAGGCCCCCGTACGCGTTAATGAGCTTGGCGGCTGTCTTCTCTCCAACTCCTGGCACACCCGGAAGATTGTCTGACGGGTCGCCGCGCAGCGCTGCGTACTGTGGATATAGATCTGGGGTAACTCCGGTCCTTTCAGCAATGCCGGCTTCGTCATAGAGGGCGTAATCGCTAACGCCTCTCCGGTTATAGAGAACTTTTACGANAGGGTCTCGGACCATCTGATAGATATCTCGATCTCCAGTCACAATGATCGCTTCATCGCCTGCCTCTGCTACCTCTGTGGCAATAGTGGCCAGTACGTCATCAGCTTCAAAACCAACTAGATCAACAGCCGGCACTTTGAGCGCGTCCAGAACTTCTCGAACCAATCCGAATTGCTGGATCAATAATTCAGGTGTTGGATCGCGTTGCGCCTTGTACTCAGGAAGCATTTCGTGCCGGAACGTTGGTTCCGGCCGATCGAAGGCAACCACTATGCCATCAGGATCTTGGTCCTTAATCAGATTGAGCAACATCGATGTGAAGCCGAACACAGCGTTTGTNACCTGACCCGACGCTGTCGCCATATCTGTCGGCAATGCGAAGAAAGCTCTATACGTTAAAGAATTACCGTCCAGCAAAAGAACTTTGGCCACGTGGCAACCCTAGGCCCCCAAACACTTCAAGCGGATGACCTTGAGATCCGCAGATGNAACAACGAGGCTAAGGAACTAAATCTTCGGAGATGATCCGATTAGCGACATCCAACATGGACGACCGTTCACTCATGGCAGTCTTCTGGACAAATGCGAATGCATCAGCTTCCGCTAGACCATGTCCATCCATAAGCACCCCTTTTGCTCGATCCACGGCTTTACGAACCTCGAGCTTTTCTTCCAACTCACGGACTGTGGCATCCAGTTGCAATATCTCTTCGAACCGGCCTAACGCGACTTCAATGGCGGATACGAGTTCTTCGCGTTGAAAGGGTTTAACTAAATACGACAAGACTCCCGCGTCTCTAGCTTCTTCGATGAGATGTCGTTGACTGAACGCCGTCAGAATCACTACGGCGGCCTTGCGTCCAACAGATACCTCTCTAGCCGCGGCCAACCCGTCCATTCCGGGCATCTTTATGTCAAAGATGCATAGGTCTGGTGAATGTTCTTCGACCAGCTGCACGGCCTCATCACCGCGTCCGGTTTCACCAACGACTACATAGCCTTCTTCTTCCAGCATCTCGCGCAAATCGAGCCGAATAATGGCTTCATCTTCTGCTATGACAACGCTTTTCGACAACGGATTCCTCGTGGATTATGAGGTAAGTAGCCTCAGGAGTGCGCCTTATAACCCTAGCCAGTTGAAGTGGCGTCTCTCTGCTACAAGGCCTCTATCAATTCAATCCACCAGTAATACGGTCCAATAACGAATCTTGTTGTCCTTCTAGCTGAGCCAGACGGTCAACCAACTCGTTACGCTGTCGGCTGATCACGTCGGCGTGTCGCGCGGCTCGTTGGTGGGTTCTTTCAGAAATGGGTGTCTCAGACACCAAGGCGTATATTCTCGCCGTTTCAGCCTCATCAGAAAAATGAGCAAACTGTTCGTCAAGTAACACTAATTCAGCTCGCAAATTAACTATTTGCTCGCTCGTTCGACGGAGTTGCCGCTCTACAGTCCGAATAGACATGGGGCAGGAAATCTAGCCGACAAAGCCTACGTTTCCTCCGCGGAGCCTTTAAGGCTTCTTCCCGACGCATCGCGCAAGGATGCCCGGCACAAAATCAGTGACCTCCACATCAACAAATCCTGCTGATCTGAAATAGTTTTCACATTCAGCGCGAGTGTGGGCCCGTCCTTGACTGCCACATATCAGTTCATTCATACCCCACATGGCTGCGTCGACTGGGCTCTTCCGGTCGTTATCAAGCATCTCTCCTATGAGATGCATTTCTCCGCCTTCTTCTAGAGCACGGAAAGCTCTAGCTACGACGCCTCCAATGACTTCACCGTCATAGATGGGCAGATTGCTAGCCATCACTACTACATCTACTGGAGACGGAAACTCCCCTTCAGTAAAATCGGCACCTATCGTTGAAACACGATCTTGAACGCCCGCATCGTTGATGTATTCCTGAGTCGCTACAACAACGGGCGGTAAATCCAGCACCGTTGCTTTGAGTCCCTCGAACTGTTCCACGGAGGTGATGCTGTAAGCACCTGACCCGCCTCCTAGGTCAAGTAGATGCGTGCGGGTCGATAGGTCAACTGTTCGCACAAACCTTCGAGCAGCGCCAAATCCAATACTTGAGGTCGCTTGATGATATTTACGGGCTGACTCAACGGTCAGGTCGTCATACATCCCTAGTTTGGTTGAATCTGGGTCCCGCATCTTTTCTGTCATTTGGAACCAGCCCGTCACATCAGGTCGGGTGAACATCATCCAGGGACCTGCGTATCGTTCCTTTCCTTCGACCAGATAAGCCTCAACGTCGGGCGCATTGCAAAGCTCTGCGCCATCCCAATCAAGAAGTCCGAGGCTCAGAGCGCAAGAGACAAGCCTGTCTACATCTATTGGTCGCAGCCCGGTTGCGTCTACAAGAGCTTCTTCTGTCCTACATCCGCCGCTCACCTGAGTAAACAGGCCTACGTCAAGGGCGGCATACAAGACTGCCGACGCGGTATAGGCCCTTGCTATCTCTTGTAAACGAGTGGTGTCTATTCGATTGCTCATTTTCCAATTTCCTCAACTATTGCAATTCTGATGCGTCCATCACGCGGAAATAGTCGGGTTTTCCTAGCGCCCAGTATTCTCCCCACACCTGTTCTCCTCCTGCTACGTGGAATGTTTCGCCTGTCACGAACGAGGACATGGCAGGAGAACCGAGGAATACAACAGCCTGGGCAACGTCGTGGACATCGCCTAATCGTCGTTGCGGATTGTGATCAAAGGAGGGACGCGCTTGTTTGGGATAGTTCACTAAACCTGGGCTGCGCACGACACCAACTGCAACTGTGTTAATCCGTATTTGGTGGGGTGCCCATTCCACACTCAACGAAGCCGACAGACCTTCCGCTCCGGCTCTTGCAGCAGCCGTGTGCGGGATACCCACCGAAGCGCGACCGGTGATTGTTCCTATATTCACAATCGAGCCCCCATCCCCTCGATCGATCCATGTTTGTGCTGCTTTTTGCATCACATACCAGGGGCCATACAAGTTTGTCTCGACGACAGCAGCCCAGCCCTTCGGTGAGATATCACTCGCCGGTGCGGGGAATTGACCACCCGCATTGTTAACAACGAGGTCCAATCTGTCGGACTTTTCCCAAACTTTTTCAAAAAGACTGGCTACCTGTTCAGGGTCACGGACATTTGTCTGGGCCGTTTGAACATCGATGCCTTGAGTTTCCAGAGATTCTCGCAACTGTTCCAACTTGTGTGGATCTCGACCGCACGTCACGATGCGCGCGCCTAAGCGCCCCAGCAGCATGCAAATCGCTCTGCCAATGCCTCCGGCTCCCCCAGTTACTAGCGCTACCTGACCCTTGTATAGGTCGTCCCGAAAACCGTGAGGCAGCNATGCGAGCTCGTCGTCACTCCATGAAGAATAGGGATCAACCGCCATGGGTACACGCTAGAGGCAACGGTGTGATCCTTGCATGGCTTTGACCCAAAGGATCTAGTGCCCGGAGCGGGAGTTGAACCCGCACGCCCGTGAGGGCAGAGGATTTTGAATCCTCCGTGTCTGCCATTCCACCACCCGGGCGGCAATGGCTGAGGTTACCCGCCAAAACGAGTGTTTTAAGGAGTTGTTGACGCATATTGTGCTCATTCCCACCTAGAGATCGATGTTTCCCGTAACCTCTACCTTCAGCCATGGTCCATAAGTTTCGCATGACCATGTGAAACCTTTTGGACCACGATGCGGTCCAACCCACAAGAAGGCGACCGCATAGGAGGCTGCGTGCTGGCATTCACATTTCCTGGTCAAGGCTCACAAAAGCCATCTATGGGTTCGGAATGGGTTGAGCACGAAAGTTGGGAATTAGTAGACGAGGCATCTGCGGCGTGTGGACGTGACGTCAGTCAGCTCCTACTTGAGGCCGATGCCGACGAACTAAAACAAACACGAAATAGCCAATTAACAACTTTTGTTCTCAGCATGGTGGTTTTGGATGCGGTAGAACGCACCGGTGTCGCCCCTAACTTCGCCGCTGGTCATTCACTGGGCGAATACAGCGCTCTTTGCGCAAGCGGGGCCCTCTCTTTTGAAGACGCCGTCCGGTTAGTCGCTGAACGTGGTGAAGCTATGCAAGTAGCTGCAGATGAACAAGATGGCACCATGGCCGCGATACTTGGTTTAGATGATGATCTCGTCGTGAGTGCCTGCGCCAGAGTAGATGGTGACGTTTGGGTAGCGAACTACAACGCACCTGGCCAGATCGTGATAGCGGGGTCCCCGACAGCAGTCGGAGATGCCAGCGATAAGGCCAAAGAGTTGGGGGCCAAAAGAGCTATGGGACTGCCCGTGGGAGGGGCGTTTCATACACCATTTATGGCACCAGCAAGAGATCGCTTACGTAAAGCACTCGCAGAGGTCGAAGTACGAGCGCCAGCGATACCTGTTGTCGCCAATGTTGATGCCGTTGCTAGGGAAGATGCGCCAGAATGGCCGCAGCTCCTAGCAAGTCAACTCTGTAGTCCAGTTCAGTGGAGGCAAAGTCTTTATACGCTGCAGGAATTGGGTTGCTCGACGTTCGTTGAGTTAGGCCCGGGGACAGTCCTTACTGGTATGGCGAAGCGCACGCTGAAAGAAGTGAATACTTTGTCAGTCGCAACGCCAGAAGACGTAGACACTTTATTGGCGACTGTCACTGATCTGGGGTCTTCTACCCAAGGCAGCAGCGGAGCCGGGGAACACCTTTATGTAACTGAACGCCTTGTCGTAAGTCCGTGTGCCGGGGTATTCGTTCCAAAACAAGGAATCAGCGGCG
>PAVP01000040.1 GCA_002713975.1 Acidimicrobiaceae bacterium
GGCAGGCCATAGCCCAAGCCGAGCTATCGGCCAAGGTGAAGCAAGCAGGATCATGACAGGAGCGCCTATCCCCGACGGAGCAGACGCAATCGTGATGGTCGAAAAGACTTCCGTTGACGGAGATACCGTCTCGATCGAGACNCAAGTTGAACCCGGCAACCATATTCGTCCCGCTGGNGATGACGTAGTNGAGGGTGACTTAGTNTTCCCGNCGNGNACGGAACTCTCAGCTGGACATTTAGGTCTCCTTTGCAGTTTGGGNCTTCNCGAAATTGAGACATACCCNCGTCTTCGAGTAGGGGTTATATCCACNGGCGACGAATTAGTAGACGATGGAGGACCTCTAGCTCCCGGGCAAATACGTGACTCAAATCGGAGAACGTTACTTTCATTACTGAGCGGAGACGGATTTGAACCTGTTGATCTAGGCCTCATCGCCGACGACGAACTAGCAATCGAAACAGCCTTAGTCCAAGGCGCCCAAAACTGTGATGCGGTCGTCACTTCGGGCGGCGTAAGTATGGGTGACTTCGACTATGTGAAAGCAGTACTCGATCGGATAGGAGATATGAGGTGGATGCAGGTCGCGATCAAACCTGCGAAACCCCTGGCATTCGGCACGATCGAGGGCACTCCTATCTTCGGTCTGCCTGGGAACCCCGTTTCGTCAATGGTGTCCTATGAATTGTTTGCTCGCTCGGGACTTCGCTCAATGATGGGGTTTCCTCAACCAATCAGGCCCGTCGTTCAAGGTGTCGCAGCAGACCCACTGACTAGACGAGTAGATGGAAAAATTCATTATGCGCGAGTGCTCGCAAAACATGAAGACGGAAAAACAGTCGTGTATCCGGTGTCGGGTCAGGGTTCGCACATGTTGGCGTCAATGGCACGGTCGAACGCGCTTGCCGTGTTGCCCGACGGTGAAGGATGTGAAGCCGGTGGACAAGTTGACGTGTTGCTCCTTGACTGACATAAAAGTTGTTGAACTAGTGCCGACCTCCAAGCGTCGCTACCCTTAAACCATCATGTATGAAGAAAGCTCGGCTCAGGATTTAGTAGACCCATTCGGTCGCACAGTTCGCGATCTTCGTATTTCCGTAACTGACCGTTGTAATTTTCGATGCCAATACTGCATGCCAGCAGAAGGAATGCAATGGCTTCCGCGAGAGGAGATTCTTTCTTTCGAGGAAATAGAACGGTTTGCTCGTATATGTATCCAAGCTTTCGGATTTAACGGTATCCGCCTAACCGGAGGTGAACCGCTCGTCCGAGCGCATCTCCCGGAGCTAGTGCAACGGTTGGCTCGCTTAGGTGTCGACGTCGCACTTACCACCAATGGCGCCACGCTGCGACTTCATGCCTCAGCGCTTGCCGACGCTGGGCTGAAACGAATCAATATAAGTCTTGACTCACTGCAGAAAGAACGNTTCTTAGAGCTAACAAGACGCGACGAACTCGACCGTGTTCTGGANGGNATCGATGCCGCTCTCGATGCCGGGCTGAATCCGGTAAAGATCAATGCGGTCATGATGAGAGGGATAAATGACGACGAAATAATTGATTTCGCTGAATTTGGAAGAAACAAAGGCGTGACTGTTCGNTTCATCGAGTTCATGCCACTTGAAGCCGGAGACGTATGGAACGAAGGACTGGTCGTTCCGGCGCAGGAAATCGTCGAAACAATTAATCGGGTCCTTCCCCTAGAGCCGGTGGTCCGCGGAAATGANCCAGCTGAGAGATGGCGATATAGCGANGGCAATGGGGAAGTAGGGGTTATTGCTTCGGTAACCAANCCGTTCTGCGGCAACTGTGANCGGGTTCGCCTCACCGCGGAAGGCCAGTTCCGTACGTGCCTTTTTGCTGTAGACGAATTCGACATGCGCGCTCTTCTCAGAAGCGAAGTTGGGGATGAAGTCGTCGCAAAAGCAATCTCTGATGCGGTGGGAACTAAGTGGGCGGGTCACGCGATTGGTCAAGTGAATTTCATTCGTCCCAAACGCACCATGAGCCAGATCGGAGGTTGAACAATGGCTGGCTCTGAGCACCCAGAGTTAACCCATTTGGACTCCTCTGGGCAGGCGCACATGGTCGACGTGTTGGCGAAGGAAATAACTCGCCGTCGAGCGGTCGCGAAATGTCGTATTGAGATGGATCCCACGACTGCCGCCGTGATTGGGAGTGGAGACCTAATAAAAGGTGACGTATTAGCGGTTGCGAGGGTGGCAGGAATTCAGGCTGCCAAGCGAACCTCTGAATTGATTCCCCTGTGTCACCCTTTGATGATCGGGTCGATTTCGATCGACTTTGAAATAGAAGAAGCTCATGTAGGGGTCACTGCCGAGGTTGAGACTCTTGACCGTACGGGAGTCGAAATGGAGGCGCTAACTGCATGTTCTGTCGCTGCATTAACTATCTATGACATGTGTAAATCGGTCGACAAGAACATGGTGATAAGCGAATTAGCGCTCTGGGAGAAGACCGGCGGAAAGTCTGGCCCCTACAGTCGTGAATGACTTTCACAAGAACTAATTTCTAGTTAATGGAAATGAGGCATTGCGTCGACGGCATAGGGTCGTAATACTTAGTTGGCCGTATCTAGCCCTAGATGTCGCTGTGATCAAGACACGCATACCCGTGTGGGGATGATCGCCGTTGCATCGATGGCTAACTGACACGATGAGGATTTGGAGGGCAAGTCAACTTGACCGAAATAGTTCTCCTCGTATTGGCCTTTGTGTGGGCGTTAGTGCTTGTACCCGGATGGGTTCGTGCGTTCCTTGATCGCGGAGGCCGTCGGACTCCAATGGTCGCTTGGCAGCGTCAGCTAAGCACCTTGTCGGACTCTTCGCCTGCGGCCGGAATGCCCGCGCCGTTTGGAGCTCGCGTAGCGACAGTCGACCGAAGAGGTGTTTATCGACGTCCACGAAGTTCGGTTCCAAACAACAGTCGCGAGGCCGCGGTGCGACGTCGCGATGTCTTGAGGCTTTTAGCGTTGGGTTCTGCTCTAACTCTTTTCGGTTGGATTGTGGGAGGCCTCGCAATAGTTGGGGCAACACACTTAGTTTTTGATGCCGCCCTAATCATCTACCTCGCACTTTTGAATCAACGACGCAAAAAAGAGATCGAACGGCTTGCCCAAGTCCACTATCTGAAGCCGCAAATAGCTATAGCTGGAGAAGTCGCAGACGATGGCACTGGACGAAGCGCCACCAAATAGTTCAAGCAACCGATTTGAGTCGCCATCACAATCATCTGCATCGACCCGTTTTGCTGTATCGTCCAAACGTCCCTATGGGGGTGTAGCTCAGTTGGTAGAGCGCTTCGGTCGCATCGAAGAGGCCAGGGGTTCAATTCCCCTCACCTCCACGNCAGTTAGNACNGNGATGTNGTGTCGNTANNTCCTGAAAGCTTTGCTANGNGCNNTGGTNCTGCTTTTGTTGACCNCAGNATGCNCTGNGAGTTCTGCNGAACGTCTCTTCTCAGGGCTCGAAGTGGATCAGCCGCAGCCAATGCCGGACTCCGTGCTTACTGATACTGAAGGACAACCCTTTGCTACGCGTGCGGACACTGAAGGGTCGGTGCGACTGGTCTATTTCGGGTTCACGTCTTGTCCAGATATCTGCCCGATTCATCTAGCACAACTGAGTGACGTTTTGGCTCGGCCGGGTATGCCCCCCAATATCAAGGTTTTGTTCGTCACAGTTGACCCGGAGACCGACACCCCTGAAGTTATTAGAGACTTTCTTGATCAATTCAGTGCTGAATTCATAGGTTTGACCGGGACCAAAGAGACGTTGATAGAAGTTCAACGACAGTTTTCGGCCCTAGTAGCATCACCGGCGGTAGACGAAAATGGAGAAGCGCAAGATATAGGTCACGACGGTCGAGTTTTTGCGTTTGCCCCGGATGGCCTTGGTCGAACCCAGTACCCGCATCCAACTCGACAGACAACATGGACGCGTGACTTACCTATTCTTGCAACCCTCCGATAGCGTCCAAGTTTGATACCGGTCGTAGCGAAGAGAAGAGGCTAATCCTTTGAGATTTTGGTGCTCAACGCTCGAAGAGCCGTGGTCTTGGAGTTTTCGGGCCTACCCGGGGGTGTGGCTGGCAATGCTTTGCTTAGTCATTCCGTATTTTGTTTCTCAACGCAGGGCACCAAAAGGAATTGAAAANGGAGGATCTCAGAAACGACTCTTCGTACTGGGTGTACTTCTTTTATGGGTAGCAACTGATTGGCCTCTGGGACTATTGGGTGCCAGTTACTTGGCCTCTGCGCATATGTTGCAATTTCTTATCTACACGATGGCGGTGGCACCCATCTTGTTGTTAGGAATTCCCGAATGGATGGCCAGACGCCTAGCTGGTCGCATGCGCTTGTATCGACTTATGGGCCGGTGCACGCAACCAGTTGTCGCTGGATTGTTGTTCAACGGCATGTTGATCTTTAGTCATTCGCCGTGGGCCGTGGACAATTTGAGAGCCACGCAGTTTGGTTCCTTTGCGATGGATCTTCTGTGGTTAATCGGAGGGCTTCTAGTCTGGGCGCCGTTGGTGTCTCCGATCCCCGAGCATCGAATGACCAGCTACCCAGGACGTATGGCGTATTTATTCCTAGCCTTGGGGGTCATACCAGCTGTTCCGGCGGGCTTTTTGACTTTCGCCAGTTTCCCGCTGTACGCGATCTACGAGCTGGCTCCTCGAGTTCATGGCCTAGGAGCAACTACCGACCAACAATTAGCCGGTCTTGTGATGAAGCTTGGAGGAATTCCCATTGTTTGGGGCACCATCGTCGTTCTGATGTATCGGTGGAGTGAAGCTAGTCGCGCCGAAAGCGCTGAGGCCCGGCTCCCAAATAAGCCCACCTCACCATCGGGCGAGCTTCATCAATCAAGCACTGATCCCGACCAATAGACGACAGCCCAAACTAAACCGAATACCAGCACCACCGAAACTAGGGACGACCACAGGGTGTAACGGGGACCCAGCCTTCTGCGGGTGGGGCGGCCGAACATATCTTCATTCTGGCAGGTAAGCCGCCCAAATGAGAATCAGCGCCCGATCTTGGTGCCTTCTCGTTCGCGAAGCGCAACGTTGACACTCAATTTCTCCAAATGCTGATCCAGCGTGAGCTGTCCCTGTGGAATTGGATGGCTTACAAAGAAATCGCGAATCTCAGCGGCGAGTTGGGGAGTAGACAGAGAACGAATTCCACCCACCATCCTTGGGATCGAGTTTTGGGGAAACTTCTTGTTCAATTCTTGCCAACGGTCTCGAATGAACTCCCAAGCTAAAACACCGTGACTGCGGTGGCCCATAGCCGCTCCTAGAAGGTACGGAGCATTTTGAGTTCGAACTTCGTTAGTAAAGAGGTCAAGAGTTTGTTCGAAAAGTTCACTTCCTTCGACTTCCAATAGCGCCATCAAATAGCGAACCTCTAATTGCGGAGTTGGAGCTTCGCGGTAAAGAGCGACAAGTTCTGAGTGNGTTTTTTCGTTGCCTGCCGATGCCACAACTCGAATTGCGGCGGCAGTGAGGTTGGGTTCAGTGTTCTGGTTGGTTTTACTATCGACGAAAATAGATTTAGCTAGTTCTTGCACGGAGTTGTCGTTACCGGTGGTGCCTGCTGCTGTGAACAGCAAAGCCCGTAACTCTCTATCTAAGTCAGGTTCAGTCTCCAATGGCTCTAAACCTAAAACGCCGAGNGCAGTGGTCGACAGATCTCGGATTAATACCTGCAATCGNGTCCGACCGTTTTNGTCNGCAATNGAATACAGATGTTCNAGTGANGAAAGNATGCGTTGCCAGACTGCTAGNTCGGTNTCTGCCNCTANGCCNGTAACCAGCGCNAGATGTGTTTCAGCGTCAATTTGGCCTGCNAGCACAGATGCCCACGTGTCATCTACNAGNCCNTAACGCTCGGATGGAGAAAGGACCTCGAGNGCCTGNGCAGACAAGGCCTGTANGAGANTCGCGTCATAGGCAACGCGGTAAAATCCNTGACCNCCGGCATTNACTACGACCCAATCAGGTGCACCNCCAAGNTCGATTGTGGCTTCGNCNTCTTCGAGGAGTAACCGACTCTCCACTTCNGTTGATCCNACTTGAGCNCGAACAATTATCGGAACATGCCAAGACGCTTGTTCGATGTCGGTGTATCCAAAACGTGTCTGTTTGACCGTGATTCCTTCAGCAGACTTCTGAACGAAGATGACAGGGTGCCCGCCTTGGAAGATCCAGGTGTCCATCGCTGCTCGGACTGGTATCCCAGTGGCTACTTCGAGAGAGTCCCAGAGGTCTGTGGTAGTGGCGTTGGCATAGCTGTGGGTAGTCAGATAATGCTTAACGCCGCTTCTGAAGTCCTCCGGTCCCAAGAACTGTTCGAGCATTCGCACTACAGCGGCACCCTTTTCGTAGGTCAAGACGTCATACATCGCCTCAGCATCTTGCGGTGAAATGACCTCGAATTCGATAGGACGAGTAGAGGCGAGGGAGTCAGTATCGAAAGCTGCCCCACGTTCAACGCAGAATCCGTCCCACCTTCTCCAGTCAGGTCTGAAAGCGTCTGTGGTAGCAACCTGCATAAACGTGGCAAAGGCTTCCTTAAGCCATATCCCGTTCCACCAGTCCATGGTCACCAGATTGCCGAACCACATATGCGCTATTTCGTGAGCAATCACGTCAACGATACGAGTTAGCTCAGCTTGGGTTGTCCGCTCTGGATCTGCGAGCAAAAGAGTTTCCCTGAAAGTCACACAGCCTAAGTTTTCCATTGCTCCGAACGCAAAGTCAGGCACCGCTATGAGGTCCAGCTTTCCCGCCGGATAAGGAATGTCGTAATAGTCGACGAGCCATCTAAGACTGAACTCACCGGCCAATAATCCAAATTCGGTTAAGTCACCTTTGCCCGGAACATGCACTATCCGGAGCGGTACTCCATCAACGTCAATTGGTTCAGTGGCTTCAAGCTCCCCGACAATGAAAGCGACTAGGTAGGTGGACATGACCATGGTGTCAGCGAAGCAATCTTCACGAAGACCATTCTCAAGTTCAGTAGAACTCACTAGTTCACCGCAACTTACGGTCATCAATGAATCGAGAACGCGTAACGTCACACCGAAAGTCGCCTTCAGGTCTGGTTCATCGAAGCAAGGAAACGCTCTGCGCGCGTTCGTTGATTCGAATTGAGTGGTCGCGATCACATGATCGTTACCAGCATCGTCTCTCCAAGTGGACCTATAAAAGCCCCGNAGTTTGTCGTTCAGAATTCCTTTGAAAGAGCAGGAAAGTCGAGCAGGTCCGGGCTGGAGAACGATTGGGAAGGCGAACTCGGCTCGTTCGACATCGTCGTCCATGGCAATTGAACTTGCGGGCACGGAGTCGCCTTGTTCAATTTGGACATCTTCAATATCTAAATCAGCAGCGTTTAAAACGATTGTGTCAGTCTCGGTTATGACTTCAAGATCTATTACAACTTGACCAGTGAATGAGCCGCCTTTGAGGTCAGGTTCCAGTTCGATCGCGTAGTGCTTCGGAAGTACATGCCTAGGGAGTCGATGGGGATTTTGAGCTGTCACACGCCGAACCCTAGCGGTCTAAACAGACTTAAAGAGGTTGAGTCGCTAGGGTGCTCTGCAGTCCACATAGAAAGGACCCATGAGCACTCCTGAATCTCAATTAGACCTTGATCTTGTCGGATTCGGTAATGCTCTTGTGGACGTGTTGTCTCATCAAGAAGACGAGTTCATCGATCAAATCGGCTCAACCAAAGGAGCGATGAATCTCATCGACGCGAAGCGCTCAGCAGAGCTTTACGAACTTATAGGAGAACGAGTAACGATCTCGGGCGGGTCAGCCGCCAACACGGTCATCGGCGTCAACTCTCTTGGGGGTACTTCTGGGTATGTGGGGAGAGTAGCTAACGACGAGCTTGGTGATGTGTTCGCTTCAGATATGAGCCGATTAGGCATAGAACACTCGACCCCTCGGGCGCCCGCTGATGACCCAACTGGGCGCTGCATAGTTTTCATCACCCCTGATGGTGAGAGGACACTGCATACATTTCTTGGGGCCTCTAACGGACTGACTTCCTCAGATGTCGACCTGGAGCTCATTGCCAGGGCGAAACTGCTTTTTTTGGAGGGATACTTATGGGACCCGCCTGAGGCAAAGGCCGCAATGCGTTATGCAGCATCTGGTGTCAGCGAGGGCGCGCGGGTCGCTCTTACCCTCTCCGACCAGTTCTGCGTCGAACGTCACAGGACCTCTTTCATGGATCTAATTGATGACCATGTCGATGTGCTTTTCGCCAACCACCATGAAGTGATGTCTCTGTTCGAAGTTGAACAACTTGATGTAGCACTAGACCGAGTTCAAGAACGGGTCGAGCTGGCGGCCATCACTATGGGGGCGTCTGGATCTGTACTCATCACTTCAGACGAACGAGTGACGATTCAAGCTGATCCAGTAGCTCGTGTAGTTGATAAGACGGGAGCTGGAGACCTATACGCCTCAGGTGTTCTGTATGGACTGGCTCAAGGATACGACCTAGAGAGATGCGGGAAGTTGGGGTCACTAGCTGCCGAAGAGGTGATTGCACATATCGGGCCCAGGCCAGAGATATCGCTTAGAGATCTGGCAGGAGAGCTCGCATAGTCGGGGTGCTTAATTAAACCATGAGAGTGTGGCAGCTCCGACCGACTTTAAGTTCTCAGAACAAGAGGAGCGAAGTGCTGCCAGGTCGCCAACTGGCTTCGGAATGGTTTGCTCCAAGTAGATTTTGACCTTTGGTTCAGTGCCGCTGGGCCGGATTGCGATTCGCAGACCGTCTTTCGATCGAAACTCGATCAAATTGGTCGTAAGGGGATGAGGCTTCTCAAGCCAATCTATGGTGGCGACTATTTGACTTCCATTGACCTCCTCAGGCGGGGTGATACGCAGAGCATCGAGAACCGATTCGATCGTTATGGAGTCAAACTGTCCGCTGGCCTGATGTGTCACGAACAAACCGATTTCAAACGCCAACTCATCTAGTCGTTCCAACGGACCCAGGTTCACTGCGTCGAGAGTTTCAATCATTTCTAGAAATTTGACCGCGGCTGAAATTCCATCCTTATCCAAGACGGCACTGTTAACTGAGTACCCCAGAGCCTCCTCGTAACCGAAGACCCAATTGCTGTCTGGTCTTGACGCCGCCGGCTCCATAATCCATTTGAAGCCAGTGAGTGTTCGAACATGTTCGACGTCGTGCCTAGCGCAGAGAGTCGCAACTGCTTCGGAAGATACGACCGAACTTGCTGTCAGCCGATCCTTTCCATTGGTGGTCTTGAGTTGGTGATCACATAGCAACAGACCCAACTCATCACCCGACAATTGATTCCAGCCATCTTTAGTTCGTACCGCGACAGCTAGCCGGTCTGCATCCGGGTCATTAGCAAGAACCAAATTCACGTTTCTCCGGTCAGCGATTCGGAAAGCCTCAGCTAAGGCCCCTTTCTCTTCGGGGTTGGGAAATGGTAGGCCTGGGAACGAGCCATCTGGCTTAAATTGAGAATCAACTCGTATCGGAGAAGAAATACCGGCCTGAGAGCAGGCGGCCTCCAAGGTGGCGCCTCCGACGCCGCATAGGGGCGTGTATACCCACTCCGTCAAATGTCTAGAAATATGTGGCGCATCTGCTTGAGGAATGACTGCTTGAACGTAAGCAGAAATCGAGTCCTGACCGCTCAAGCGAGAAACTTCTTCAGAAGTAGCGAGCTCCGTGTCCGTGGGTAGAGAATCGAAATTCATTAATAACTCGATCTCTTGGTCAATTGGGGGTCTGATTTGAGTTCCGTCGGGGCCATATACCTTGTAGCCACTGTCACTCGACGGGTTGTGGCTGGCGGTGACCACAATTGCTCCTGCAGTCATTCGAGCCATTTGATGCCATACAACAACAGGGGTGGGGCAGGGCTCATCAATTAACAAACATCGAACGCCTAATGCGGTCAACAGACGAGCCGAGTCAAGTGCATAAATATCAGAATCAGGTCGAGCGTCGTAGCCGATGACGACTCCCTTTTCGGACAGTCCGCGGTCAAGTAAATAGCCGCCAATTGCGCGCGCCGCCACGCGAACTGACACTCGGTTCATCCGCGATGGCCCCACACCACGCGCAGCTCTAAGACCAGCTGTGCCGAACGAAAGCTTGGCGCCGAAGTGAGCAGCAATGAGATCGGAGTTAGAAGATAACTTCTCGATCGTGGAACGCGTATGCGGGTCCGGATCCGCGTTGATCCAAGCCTCTGGCTGGACTAAAAGTCTTGATGAACCATCACGCACTAAGCCATCCTGCCTCATCCGGCACGCTAGCGTTGCCCTTTCACCATTGATAACCAGATGCTTTTCCCCACGTTGGCCTTCGGCCTGTTCTTCGTAGCCATATTCCTCCTCAATTGGTTGACGCGCCCAAACCCATTGATCTGGAAAATNACGATGTTCTGCTCNAGTCTCTTCTTCTATGGATGGTGGAATTGGCGGTTCGTTTTTCTNCTCTTATGGGCCATTGCTTCNAACTGGNTGGCNGGAACCCANATAGACAAGCANCTCCAGCTTGGAAGCAAAGACTNGGCAAAAAATTGGATGCGCACGGCCATAGTCGCAGATCTCGCNTTACTAGGNGTTTTTAAGTACTACGACTTTTTTGCGGTTGAACTGTCCAATCTCTTGGGCAGNGGNACCGCAATCCCNTTGCTNGAACTGACACTGCCGGTAGGGATTTCTTTCTTTACCTTCCAAGCGATGAGTTACGTGATCGATATGCATCGAAAGCTCATCAAACCTATGCCGNTCCTCGANTTCGCTGTNTACCTTTCCTTTTTCCCTCAGCTCGTAGCGGGGCCGATAGTTCGGGCNTCTGAAATGGCGCCNCAAATCAGTCAACGGCCAGANCCNCGACAGGTNGCCTCNGGAGAGGCTTTCCAACTGATACTTCGAGGTTTATTCAAGAAGGTTGTCATTTCCAGTTGGNTGGCNAGCACCATCGTNGATGANGTNTTCGCCAACCCNGAGGGTCATAGCAGCCAAGANGTGCTCCTNGGTGTCTATGGCTACGCAATCCAGATATATGCNGATTTTTCCGGCTACACCGATATAGCTATCGGTGTAGCNCTGCTTCTCGGNTTCCGTTTCCCGACTAACTTCGACCGCCCGTACAGTGCTCTTTCACTNAGAGAGTTCTGGNAGAGATGGCATATAACGCTGTCGTCTTGGCTNCGTGANTATCTGTACATCCCCTTGGGAGGCAATCGCGGNAAGAAGGNGGATACCTANCGCAATTTGCTTATCACCATGATCTTGGGTGGCTTGTGGCATGGCAGCACTTGGAATTTCGTAATCTGGGGNGCTATCCACGGGGTAGCNCTAGCNGTCGAGCGGCTGTTGCCGAAATCACAGNTCCACCCTGNGNTGCGNTGGNTCGCAACNTTTCACATTGTGTGNTTCGCCTGGNTCTTTTTCAGAGCTGAATCCTTTTCNTCGGCCNTACAAGTCCTCAAAGCNATAATCATCGCGTCAGGNCCCACGGATCTGTCTAATGCTNTNTTGATACTTGTNNTAGCNGCCATGTTGCTNGCGCAATTCATTCCAGATTCCAGATCTGAGGACNTGAAGCGATGGTTGAATAGGCGCNNAATATTGACCCAGGGATTGNCCTTCGGAGTCGGNCTTGTCTTNATTGACATGTTCGGACCTGANGGAGTTGCGCCCTTTATTTACTTCCAATTCTGATGGAAAACGGNACTGGCNCNGAGCTAAANCCTCAATCGAGGTCNGNCNGNTTNCCCGCGGGNCAAGTCTTCTTAAGTGGGATAGCGGGCCTAACGCTCGCCGCCTTTATCAATTCTTCAGCCTTNCTGACCGACGCNGAACGTCTTCCAGACAGCAGGNGTCGTTCGCTGTCAGTTGCGATATGGACCCCAATTGAGGCNGCAGCTTCAACGCTTAAGNTGACNTGGCCNAGAACGGTCGGTGACTCNNTGCTGGGCNGGTCAGGCGACGAGGGACANATAACTCTTCGCCGCGAGCACATCNAANCNGTGNCTGAACCGCANAGCGAAGAATGGTTNNTNCTNTCAGNCGAGGAAGAACAAGGCCCNGAACTTCATTTAGACCAAGGTGCAACAGACACTTCGGAGNCAATTTGGGANCCTGNAAACCCNTTCACCATTTGGGTGTTAGGGGACTCAATGGTCCAATTCTTTGGNGAGACTTTTGTGATGATGGCNGAAANATCTNCGTCGGTCTCNGCCACGGCNGAACCCAAATTAGCTAGTGGATTGAGTCGGCCTGACTATTTCGATTGGCCANCGCGCATTTCTGAGGTGATGACTACCTANGACCCNGACGCNGTGATCNTGATGTTCGGTGGAAATGACGCGCAAAACATNAGNGCCGATGACGGNAGATGGCTCGANCGATTTAGCGAGCAATGGGAAGAAGAATATCGAAGACGNATAGCNCTTGTTATGGATCTAGCAGCNTCTAAACCTGAACGGATNGTGCTCTGGGTTGGTCAGCCGCCAATGCGTGGGCTCGGGTTTGACTCGCGCATGAAGCAATTGAACGACCTTTATCGCGCAGAAGCANACGAACGACAAGGAGTCCACTATCTCGATCTNCGATCNTTATTTACCGATGAGTCNGGNAACTATGCTCGGTATCTTCTTGANTCCTCNGGGCAATTANTAGANGTGCGGTTGACTGATGGAGTGCATNTGAGTCATTGGGGCGGTGAGTGGCTATCCGAATTTCTTCTNANAGAAATTAAGNAGTCTCCNGAAGTTGNAGAGCTATGGAACGANTGAAATNCCGNTTCGNTGTCTACGTTGTCNCCCTNTTGGCGACGGGNTTGATTGTTGGCNTTCCCAGCGCCGCGGAAGGAGAGGAAGACAACTCGTCGCTACNGGNTACTGNNAAGGNTTCTCGGTTCGACCCTTGGGGNGCGCCTCATCNTCGATGGCCTGANCTNCATACTTCGCACNTAGGCCAAGANAAGGCCTACTACCACTGGAGTCGAGAAGATCGANAGTCACTTTTGCCTGAAGCAATTGAGNCAAGACCGCTCAATATCTGGGTNGGCGGTGACTCCCTCGCCGGAGGNGCNGCACTNGGNTTTNGAGAATTNGTGAGCCGAGAACGNCGCTGGGTTTACACAGAGGATGTCAGAAAGTCGACCGGCGTGGTNAGTGATTGGTATTTCGATTGGNTCNAATATNTGCGAGACGAAGTGGCCGATGGCCCCTACCAGGTCNTAGTGCTTTCAATAGGAGGTAACGATTGGCAAGGTTTTCGTGGAGGGCCTTCAGATAAAGGAAGCGCGGAATGGATCGCGCAATATCAGCAGAGGATCAAGAAAATGTTGGAGACCGTCGACCGAACAGGTCGTTTGGTCATCTGGGTCGGCATGCCGCATTTCCGGATCCCTTTCATGGTGCCTTTACCTGATGTTGTGAACCCAATCACTCANGAGGTATTTCATGACGGTGACCGANCTGCATGGATAGACGCNGCAGCAATCGTCTCACCAGACGGCATCTGGACCAAACATATTTTGGACGAGAATGGNGAANNANTTGAGGTACGAACAGACGACGGTACCCACTACCAGTCAANTGGNGCTCGACTCATCTCAGCNGCNGTGGTTGCGGCNATAGAGGAAAGAAGTGACTGACCNGNTGAACTNNTNNGTCAGCCCCTGCCGCAGTTTGGCCGTTTACCGTGGTTGGCTTTGCTGCGACGAGCGCGTAACTTAAGTTTCTTTTTGCGCTTCGACATGTCCCCAAGGCTACAGGGGACTTGATCGATTCCCTAGAGATAGGAAACTCGAGTGCCTAACTGATAGCTCCTACGTCTTTTAACTTCTCGACGTCCTCGCTTGAAAATCCCCAATCGGTTAGTACTTCGAGGGTGTGTTGTCCTGGTGCCGGGGGCGGCATTTGTACCTGACCAGGAGTACGACTGAACTTGGGAGCTGGCCCGGGTTGCATCACACCGTCTACCTCAACAAAAGAACCCCGTGCCACGTTGTGGGGGTGCCCTGGTGCTTCAGACAAGTCGAGAACCGGGGCATAACACACGTCGCTGCCCAGCATTACTTCATCCCACTCATCGCGGGTTCGTGACTTAATTATTTCTGCGAGTCGAGACTTCTTCTCAGCCCAACTTTCCTGATCGTTGCGAGCCTCTGTTGACGAGTCTGTTAGGCCTGTCAATTCGAGGAGTTCGTCGTGAAATTTGCCCTCGATAGAGCCGATGGATACAAATTTCTGGTCTGAAGTTTCGTAGACGCCGTAATAATAAGAGCCGCCGTCAAGGACGTTGTCCTCACGCTTGTCTGACCAGTGGCCTGAGGCATGCATCCCATAAATAGATGCCATTAAGGAAGCAGCACCTTCAGTCATTGCGGCGTCTACAACTTGACCTGTGCCCGATGTTTTTGATTCAAGCAGCGCAGCGCATATTCCGAACGCGAGATAAATTCCGCCACCACCAAAATCACCCACGAGATTGAGGGGAGGTGATGGTTTGTCTGACGATCCGATCGCGTGCAGGGCTCCAGTCAGGGCGATGTAGTTGATGTCGTGACCTGCGGCATGCGCCATTGGGCCATCTTGTCCCCACCCAGTCATTCGGCCATAAACCAGTTTCGGGTTCCGTTCAAGACATTCGTCGGGACCCAAGCCGAGTCGCTCTGTAACTCCCGGACGGAAACCTTCGATCAAAGCATCTGCTTCTTCCACGAGCTTAAGAACGGTCTCGACACCATCGGAGTTCTTGAGATCGACCGACACCGAACGCCGACTTCTATTTAGAACGCTGTACTTTCTGCCCCTGTCTATCCCGAGATCTACTTGAGCCATCCGATCAACCCGAACTACATCAGCTCCTAGGTCCGCCAAGAGCATGGCGCAAAAAGGCCCAGGCCCAATGCCAGCTAACTCCACAACTTTTACGCCACTTAGTGGTCCCACAACGTCCTCCCTAAGAACTAGTTTCCAGATTCTTTCACAGCAGGGAGCGGGCTTCACGGCTGATGGGTGACTTGCGTCCCGGTGGCGGTAACCTCGCCTGCCAATGGAAAGATTCGGATTCGTCGGCCTACCCAATGCTGGTAAGTCTTCTCTGTTCAACGCCCTAGCTGGAGGCGGAGCACTCGCTGCTCCTTATGCGTTCGCCACCACCGACCCGAATGTTGGCGTCGTCAAGGTTCCTGATCAACGATTAGATGCTCTCGCTGAAATGAGTGAAAGTCGAAAAGTTGTTAACTCAACAACCGAGTTCGTTGATATAGGAGGACTAGTTGAAGGGGCCAGCCAGGGGGAAGGACTCGGTAACAAATTTCTTGCCGGGATTAGAGAAGTTGATGCCTTGGTTTTAGTTCTCCGAACCTTTGATGATGAGGATGTGCCGGGCCCGACTGACCCGATCGAGCACCTCCGTGTTGTAGAAATCGAGCTCACACTTGCTGACATCGAGTCAGTAGAAGGTCGAATTGACCGACGCCGCAAAGCACTGCGCGCTGACCCCCGAGATGCCGTGTTGGTCGCAGAAGTCGATGCTTTAGAAGAGGCGCTGACTTTACTTTCGGAGGGAACGCCCCTCTATCAATCCGATCTTTCTGACGAACGTCGGTCAGCTTTACGAGAACATTTTTTGCTGACTAACAAACCTGTAATGGCGGTGTTGAACATAGGAGAAGATCAGTTGGCAGAAGCCAACGAACTAGCTTCTGCTCTAGGCACAGCACTTCCCGGTGCAGAAGTCTTGCCGCTTTCGGTTCAATTAGAAGCCGAAGCGGCGTTGCTCCCTCATGAAGAAAGAGCTGATCTGCTTGAAGGTTTGGGATTGGGAGAGGGTGCCCTTCCGCTGTTCGTTCGCGCCGCACATGAACTGTTGGGACTGCGAACTTTCTTAACGACCGGCGAACAAGAATCGCGGGCTTGGACCTTCAAAGATGGCTGGAAGGCACCCCAATGCGCTGGCAGAATCCATACAGATTTCGAACGTGGATTCATAAGAGCTGAAGTGATTGCCCCTGATGAATTACTTGCATTGGGATCTTGGTCCGCAGCGCGAGACGCCGGTCAACTTCGCCTAGAAGGGAAGGATTACCCCATGAG
>PAVP01000041.1 GCA_002713975.1 Acidimicrobiaceae bacterium
TCGCCATTGCTTTCTTATTGATTTTGTTGGCCACTTGGCATTCCAGAAACAAACCCGACGACATTGCTTGGAAGGAAACTTCCTGATGAAGCGACAGCTCTCATATTTGTTCCTTTTGATGTTGGTTGCTGCTTGCACACTTCCTGAATTAGAAGAGACCGAGCCACCAAAGACAGAGAAGCTATCAACCGTTTCAACAGTGATTGTCACNACGACAANNAGCNAGCCGGTGGTCNCACANATAACNNCAACTNGTCAACNGNCNNNATCCNTNNTGATTGAACCTGAACATGAGGGTGGCTANGAACGCAAGNTGTTTAAGCACTGGTCGGACNNTGACAACGANGGTTGCGACACNCGACGAGAAGTTCTGATCGAAGAGTCACTNATTGNGGTAGTGGTAGCTGGGAAATGTTCGTTANAAGGNGGCCGTTGGTACAGCGCCTTCGACGGCATCGAAACTACCGATCCTTCAACATTTGATGTTGATCACATGGTGCCTTTGAAAGANGCNTGGGACAGNGGCGCTTGGGCCTGGGANCCNACANGGCGCGAAGCGTTCGCCAACGACATGTCGATCCCCGAGTCACTNATTGCAGTATCTGCTTCTTCGAANCGATCGAAAGGCGCCAAAGACCCAGCAGAATGGATGCCACCATCAGAAGACTTTCACTGTTCGTACCTCGCAGCGTGGATCGCGGTTAAGCAACACTGGGNCTTATCGATGGATCAAACTGAACATGCTGTGGTTTCAGCGTTGAGAATCGACTGCTGACCTGNTACTCGTCAACGGTGTCCGCGAAACCTGCAGAGTCGAGCCACCAAGAACCTTCGGCGGGTCGAAGAAGCCCACAAGAAGGACCACCAAAATGGGTCCCCAGAATCAATGTGTGGTCATCGCAGTAACGTTCAGCGAACTGCCGACGGGTCGCGGTAGCAGCCGGTTTGTCAACGTCTGGTTCACTTGACCATTCCGGCAGCTGAAATTGAATTGGATGATGGCAAAGGTCACCTGTGATGACAGCATCCGCGCCATTCGATGAGATTCGGACACTGTGATGACCAGGAGTGTGACCCGGTGTTGGCTCAAGCCACACAGCATCATTGAGACGCATGTCACTTTGGACAAGTTCTGCTAACCCGGCATCGATGCAGGGCTGAATGCTGTCTCCGACCACGTCACCGTAAACCTGTGGTTCAACCCTCCAATGCGCCCACTCTTTTTCACCAAACAAGTAACGCGCCTTAGGAAAAGAAGGCACCCAATCATCTCCAACCAACTGAGTGTTCCAACCAACATGATCAACATGAAGATGTGTGCACACCACCGCAGTCACGTCATCGGGCCCAAAACCAGCTTCGATCATCCTGTCCATGAAATCGGTGTCAAGGCCACCAAGGGCCTCAAAATTGGGGCGGTGTTTGTCGTTACCCGCGCACGTATCAACAACAATCTTTTCGTCACCGATTTCGATGCAGAACGCGTGAAACGACAATCGAATTCGTCCGGTAGCGGGATCAGCAAACGGACCTAGTGTCCAGTCGTGTTCAAGCATCGCCTCAGGCGTCGCCATCGGAATGACCGCGAACCCGGGCCATATCTGCTCCATTTCAGTCACTTTGGTGATCTTTGCCTCACCGATTTCCCAAGTCTGAATCACGAGTAACCCCCTCCAACAAACCGATTCGAATCGGTTGTTGTTCCCCAACACGATCGTATTCGTTTATTCGAGGTCCAACAGGAAAAGGCTTTCAGTAGTTCACGGTCACAGCGGATAGGTCAAGACGGCTCCGTAAGTGACCAGTAGATCCTCGGCACAGCAAGATCGGATTGTGATCTGATGGAGATGTCGATCTGAAAGGTCAACATGACGGTTGCATTAGATGGCCAACCCGGTGCGTGGGATACCTCATCGTTTGACTTCTTACACCCACAGATGCGCATCGACCCCTTTCCAACCTTCGCGGTGATGCGCGAGTCATCCCCGGTGCACTGGGACGGCAGAGCGCATTGGGTCTTCCGGTACGACGACGCCCGATCAGTCCTATTAGGAGATGAGTTTGGGCGAGTCGCTTCCACTTTCCAAGAGCAGTATTTCGAATCGCTCGGCGCTGGACAACCATACGAGTATGTGATCAAACGAATGACGTACCTGGATCGCGGAGACCATCAACGAGTACGGGGATTATTTGCGCAAACGTTCACGCCAAGAAGAATTGAATCGTTGCGCCCATTCATAGTGGACCTTGTCAACCAACTGCTAGATCAAGTCGAACCGGGAGATCAATTCGATCTCCTAGATGTCGTTGCGCATCCAGTGCCCTCACTGGTGATCTGTGAACTCCTAGGGGTGCCGATTCAAGATCGTGCACTGTTCGATGGTTGGACTCAACGCATCGCTCATCTTGTCTCACCGGCCATCACCGAATCCCAATATGCAGACGCGGCGTCGGCCCTAGGGGACGAATGGCAGCTCATGGAGGACTTAATTCGCGATCGTTCACGCAACCTAGGCGATGACCTGCTTTCAGATCTCATTCGGGCATCGGCAGGAGATGAGGCAATAAGCCACCAAGAGCTCGTGTCGAATTGCATTTTCCTTTTCTCAGCCGGGCATCAAACGACCCGCGACACAGTCGGTAGCGGAGTTTTAGCGATGATGCGTGACCGGTCCCAATGGGAAACTCTCACAAAACGGCCGTCTGAGCTTGCCGCCGCCGCCGCCGAAGAGTCTTTGCGTTACGACGCCCCAGTGGTCCAAAGCTGGGAGGTGGCATTCGAAGACACTGAAATCGCCGGTTACCCGATTGCTGAAGGAGAAGCAGTATTCCCGCTGCTTGGTGCATGTAACCACGACCCCGACAGATTCGTTAATCCAGATGACTTCGAAATACAGCGAGAAAACAACGTACCGATTACGTTCAGCCTCGGTCCCCACCATTGCATGGGTTCGGCGTTAGCTCGTATGGAAGTATCGATAATTCTCGAAGCGCTAGCAACCAAAATGCCCTCGATGAGCCTGGCTTCAGAACAGATATCTTGGCGTGACACGGTTGTTTTCCGAGGTCCTGAATCACTTGAACTGCGGGCCTAGCTTCGCCGTTAACTGGTACCTNACAGCGGAAGGTCAGCTCAGAAGTCGGTTTTCCAGTCACCACTGATGCTTAATGAGTCGCAATGCGGAATTATCTCCGCACCGACCCTTTCGATTTGTTCTTTGACCTCCGCCACTTCACCTGACGGACAATCCATCTTCGCGACCACGAGCGAATATCCCGCAAGTGCAAATTCGTTCAGGTCCTCTATNACCTGCTCTGCNGAACCNGAGCAGATTTTTCNTNGCGCTGTNGCCGATANAGAGTCCTCGGAGTCNGTNACGCGCATTGTTGTNGCAGCCATCATTATGAANTCTGATGTTTNTCGTCCGAGAACNTTNAGCTCTTCGCTAATGATGTCCTGTAAATCNGAGTGCCGGTGGGGGTCNGCAAACGGGTCGAGGAACACCGGGTAAAANCCGTCGCAATAAGTAGCTGCTCGTTTCGCNCCCAAGGGAGANACGCCACCGTAAATTATCGGNGGGCCAGGCTTTTGCAGCGGTTTCGGATCCATNGAAATNTCTTCAAAAGCGTAATAGTCGCCATTAAAGGANACGAAACCTTCGCTCCAGCTTCGCTTGTAAATNTCTATACATTCAACGGTTCTTTTACCCCGTTCACCAAAGTTGATTCCNAGNGCATCGAACTCTTCTTCCATCCAACCNGCGCCTACNCCAAACAGGAGGCGNCCAGNGCTTAANACGTCNACTGTCGCGAACTGTCGCGCATCGCTCAAAGGNTGACGGTAAGGAGCNACNAGGACACTGGTNCCGAGTCGCAATTCAGTCGTAGCNGCGGCGACAGCTCCCATGACGACAGCGGCGTCGAGCATCTCGTGTCGCGGAGAGTAAGTCCGGGCGCCTGTTTGGTTTGCGATATGGGCGCTCGAGGTTTCTGAAGGCATACACACGTGATCGGGAAACCACATTGANTGNAAACCACTTTGTTCAGCAGTTTGGGCAACCTCNACTGGTTGTAACAGNTGGCCGGGGACGCTGCGGGTGTAATTGTTGACGTCNTCTCGATAACCGATGCCATGAGTGTTGGCGTAGAGACCGATTTTCATGNACAGAGCTCCTTCGTATCGTGCTGTAATTGTGTCCTNTTAGGACCAATTTGAGGATTCACCTCGAAACTAGNTGGTCCTGGGGAAGGGACTTACTCCTTGATGACTATCGAGAGTCGACTTGAACGTTTGGAAGATATAGAAGAAATAAAACAATTGAAGGCAAAGTACTGCCGCTTCTGCGATGAGGGATATGACCCCGATGGAATTGCCGGGTTGTTCACAGAAGACGGAATTTGGGATGGAGGTCGGACATTNGGTGTGGCTGAAGGTCGAGACGGGATACGACGACACTTTGAAGGTGCGGGTAGCAGAATTTCCATCGCTCGACATCAGGTAATGAACCCAATAATTGAGGTCAACGGAACATCAGCAACTGGACACTGGCTTTTGTTTCAACCATGTACAGATGCCACCAGCGGCGAGGCAGTGTGGCTAGCTGCGACCTACAACGATCAATACCTAAAATCAGACGGCGCGTGGTTGATAAACCATTTAAGCATCGACGTTGCATTCTTCTCTCCCTACGGCAAGGGGTGGGCTGAACAGCAGTTCCTGTCCGGTAGAGCTCCTTAGAAACGAAATCAGCTGTCCGGTGTGGTCGAAAGATCAGTCAAATCATCGCCGGTGAGTGACTCCCAAGCCGACAAGAAATTTGAAGTCTCCGAAGACCAGAGATCAACCCACTCCTTGTCGCTATGACCAGATCGCAAATCCACCATCTGTTCTACGCCCCGGCCGACTGTCACCCGAAGTGGGGGAGAAGGATCTCGAATCAGTTGACCAATGCAAGCCGCCACATCCTCAGGTTCTGACGGAAAAGCGTGGTCGTACCCAACGCTGAAACCCCAGTTTTTTGCTACAGGGCGATATGGGCTGTCCCGATTAGGTCGACCAGTTTTCTCTCTGATGGGTGTTGCGACGGCTCCGGGCTCAACAAGACTTACGTGAATCCCGAAAATCGATGCTTCACAGGCGAGGGTTTCGGTTAGCGCCTCAACCGCCCACTTTGAGGATGAGTACGGACCAAACATCGGTATGGCTACTCGCCCGGCGACAGAAGAAATATTGATGATGTGCCCGGAAGCGTTGTCGCGCATGGCTGGGAGGGCGGCCTGCGTGCAACGAATCAACCCGAATACGTTGGTTTCGAACAGTTGCTTCCAAGCATCCACCTGAAATTCCTCAACCGAGCCAATCGGGCTCAAACCAGCGTTGTTTACAAGGACATCAATATCTCCTGCCTTTTCAAATGCAGCGTCTACTGAGTCGTCATCCTCGACGTCCAGTTGGAGAACGCGAAGGTCAAGATTCTCGCTAGACGCTATGGATTCCAGAGATGCACCCATCGAGGTGTCACGCATGGAAGCCCAGACCGTCAGTCCACTTCGGGCTAATTCCAGGGCCGTCGCGCGACCGATTCCAGTCGAAGTTCCAGTAATCAAGGCGGTCAACATCACAGATAGTCTCGCGCGCGGACCACCGATATATCTCATACCCAGTTGTTTTCAGATGTTTCAGTAAGCCAGTAGTCTCATCGCAGATACGTTGGGTGGAAGACGATCTGAGGGGACACTAGCTATGGCTCTAAATGCCTTGTTAGACATTGAGTTGAGTGTGCCGGACCCGAGTTCTCTGACTGATTTCTGGGTACGTCGAGGGATGCTCGAAAGTGCCGCAGGAGTGCTTGGNACCGANGACCGNGACGTTCAAATACGTNCCGTCGAAGGCACATANCGACACATGTCGGAACTTCACCTTGGCTGCGAAGCCGAAAAAGATCTCATCGACATCTCCCAACGACTAGCTGATATGGGTGTCGACTCAGAAATAGTCGACACCCGGCTCACTTGTGTAGACCCAATCTTTTGCCACCGAGTTGTTGTTGACGTCACAGACCCTCACCCTCTCACTCCTACACAATCACGAGCCCACAACCCTCCAGGTGAACAGAACCGCGTGAACCTACGAGCGGAAGCAGTAGTTGAAAAAGCTCCTCGTCCTCCGCGAAGGCTCGGCCATTTCGTATTAGGAACACCGAACTTTAAAGAAGCCACCGAATTCTTCGTCGAGGGTTTAGGTTTCAAGATTTCCGACCAGATCTTGAAGGGTGTCGCAACTTTCATGAGGGTCGAACAAGACCATCACAATCTTTTGATCCACCCTGGTCCCACCTCCTACCTCAACCACTACGCGATGGAAATGGACGACGTGGACGCCATTGGCAAGGCCGGCATGGAGGTGCTCGCTGAACGCGAAGACGCAAGTGTCGTCGGCGTCGGTCGACACGTACTTGGATCGAACATGTTTTGGTACATGCTTGACCCTCAAGGAAACATGTTCGAGTTCTTCTCCGACATCGATCAAATCGTTGATGACGAAGCATGGGACCGAGATTTCGGCCGTAGAGATTGGGAAGGCTCAGACGGTCCTGCCGGCTTTTCAGTATGGGGACCGAAAGAACCCGAGGTGTTCTTCAACCCCACCGACATAGCGACCATCGCTGCTGGTCGCGAGGCTGCCGGGCTACCCAACTGACTCCGCCGTCAAATAAGAGCTAACTGACCACTATGAGAAGCATCGAAGAACTCACAAAAGGCATAAAGGCTCGACACCAAGACCTCGATGCACACGCCCAAGAAGCTGAAACATTAGGAAAAGCGTCCGACCAACTAGTCCAAATCATGAGAGATCTGAAGGTTCCCCTGGTCAAGGTCCCAGCGGNGGCGGGCGGCGATCAANTGTCNATGAACGACCAGCTCAGCTATTTCGAGGCACTCAGTTATTCCAACCCAACTGCCGGGTGGACNGGATTCAATCATGCCGGCGCGGCCGGCATGGCCGGGGCGAGGCTAAACGACTTAGGCATNGANACCGTNTTCGGGTCTGGNGCCGTCCCATTNTTCGCNGCTGTGGCNGCNCCCTCTGGTCAGTTCATCTCAGTTGAAGGCGGCATCGAACTCAGCGGTACNTACCGATATGCGAGNGGAGCAACCCACGCCGAATGGTTCTTNTTTACCGGTATCGANNCCAGCGAANAGCCATCAGTGCGTCTTGCTTGTGTAGCCGCTCAAGAAGTAACACTTGGAGACGACTGGGATGTAATGGCACTGAAAGGGACAGGAAGCGTTGATGTGACCCTTGACTCAGTCTTTGTTCCCGAACACCTGTTAGCTGACCCGTTTGTTCCCCCCGAACGCGGCGGAACAATGTACGAAGTCGGCTACCAAGCATACGTGGCCGGGGAAAATCTTGGCTTTTCGTTAGGCGTCTGCCAACGCCTGCTTGACGAAATGGTCACATATGCGACCACCAAATCTCGCGGCTTCGACGGCCGGCTAGCCGACCGAGGCGCATTCCAATACGAACTAGGAAAGTCACAACTCGAAGTTGATGCCGCCAGGTCATTCGGTCTCAAAACTTTGGGCGAAGCCCACCACCAATGCGCACAAAACAGTGGTTTAAGCGAATCTGAAGAAACCAAAGTTGTAGCAATGCTGGCATTCTCAACAGAAGCCGCTGTTGATGCAGTTAGCCGGCTCTACCGCTTCGCTGGCGCTGAATCATTGTTNAGTGACAACGTGTTACAACGCTGCTTCAGAGACGCNCATGGTTCAGCGCTCCACCATGTTGCTTCAAACGTTGCCTACGACAAATTCGGCAAAAATTTGTTGAAGAGCGACTGAACACGCCNACNACGCTTAGTTGCCAAGATCTTTAGTAACTGAAACTTTGGTGGTCTAAGTTGACGCTGGCCAACAATCAACCTGTGCCTCAAACAGTGAGCCACATAAGGGGGAAATATGGAACTTGGCGACGCCATCTATAGCGCAGTTACCACCAGATACTTCAGTGACGAACCAGTCACGGACGAACAACTTCAAACAGCATTTAACTATGCCCGCTTCGCCCCCCAAGGCGGAAACCGCCAACCCGTCCGTTTCATCGTGGTCAAAGACCAAGAGAAACGAAACCAACTAGCGGAGTGGTACCGGGTCCCCTGGAAGGCCTATCTAGCTGACGCGCAGACCGGAGACATCAACATCGGATCAGACAAAGCAGCGCGACTCCTCAAAAACGCTGACCATTTTGCCGACCACCTCGAGGAAGTTCCAGTCATGGTTGTCGCGTGCGCACACCTCGAAGACACCCACCCAACCGACACCGAGCTAGGACGACTATCTGTAGTAGGAGGAGCGTCGATATACCCAGCAGTACAGAACTTCATTCTGGGATGCCGCGAAGCACAACTAGGAGCGTCTCTGACCACTTTGCTGTGCCTATTCGAACCGCAGGTCAAAGAATTACTAGAAATGCCCGAAGACGCAGCAACAGTTGCGCACATAGCGGTTGGTCACAGAACTAAAGCGTTTCCCACAAAGCTTGACCGGATGGGCCTCGACGAGATTGTTTTCTCTGAGACATGGGGCGCTTCAACTTATAGCTGAACAATCCCCTTCAAGACATGAGAGCCGAGGCCCCAATTTTCTAGAAATCTGCGATGGGTGGAACTTGGTATCCGCCAAGTAAGCGTTCAAGGTATCGAGCGAACTCCAAAGTGGTGCGATCACCGAGGTAAGGGCCAACCACTTGAATTCCNACCGGCAGTCCATCTTCGGTCCATCCGACGGGAACAACAGTTGACGGTAAATACACGTACCCAAATTGAGATGTCCAAACGATGAGATCTGAGTANGGGCGCGTTTGGCCGTCCACTGTGAGGCTTCGGGTGTACAGAGTGCCCTCATGTTGATGTTCGAACGCAGCAATAAAAGCGACCGGTGCCAACAAGACATCAAAGTCGTCAAAAAAGTCTGACCACAAGCGACGATTTCTGTCACGTGTCTCGGTGAGTAACAACCAGTCCCGATGACTCATTGTTGATGACGCCGCGCGCATACGTAACCATTCATCGGCTGAGGGGTCGTCGACGATTGCTTGCAACGCGGCGAGTTCATCCTCAGTGCGACCAGGAGAGGTAGCTGCTGAAATTAATGGTTGACCGACCGTGCGTACATCACTAAATGCGATACCAGGCCGTGCAGAACGATTCACGCCCACGCCATCAGTTTCAACCGCTTCGACAGCAGCCTCCAAAACGGTGGATACGGCCTCGCTTACAGGACAGTCAGGATCATCCAACCAAGAAGCAACCCGCAAGTCTCTTGGCAAACCCCGAGATGAAGGAAGATTGAGATGCCAGCCGCTTTGCATATCGCGGCGAGCGCCGCTGACTACATCGAAAAGCAACTCTAAATCGTCGACGGTTTTTGCTAACGGACCAAAAACATTGATGTCAGCATCAGTTAACCCATAAGAAACATGATCTACGTAGCCAAGCTGAGGAACGATGCCGTAACTGGGTTTGTGGCCACACACCCCTGCAAAATGCGCGGGTAATCGAACTGACCCACCGATATCGGTGCCGACCTCCCAAGGAGTGAGCCCAGACGCGACAGCGGCAGAAGCTCCTCCCGAGGAACCACCGGGACCGCATTGAAGATTCCACGGGTTGTTGGTGACACCAAAAATTTCATTGAAGGCTTGAATGTCGCCTGACCAGCGAGGCAGGTTCGTTTTTCCAAAAATAATTCCGCCAACGTCCTTAATTTTGGACACCGCTTCGGCGTCCTCGGTTGGCACGTGATCGGCCAATTCAACAGCTCCACCAGTCGACCGGACCCCTTCAACGGCAATGGCGTCNTTAATGGTCATNGGCAACCCTTCAAGAATTTCGCTGGGCTGATTCTCGGCCCTGCGCTGATCCGAAGCTCGAGCCAGTTCGGTAGCTCGATCCAGGTCAAGGGTCACAATCGCGTTGATCTGATCATCCAACGTTGCATTGCGTTGCACAAAATGTTCGAGGAGTTCGACGCTCGACACTTCCCGAGAAGCAAGCATTGCGAGCAAATCGGTAGCGGATTGCAGCCCGAGCGCGTCGGATGAAGAGTTTTGAGACATGAAACGAAACTAGTTCGCCCACAACTTCAAATCGCGCGATGTTGTTNTGTGGAAAGATACTTTCAACAGACCGGAGAGAAATGACTGCCCAATTACGACGCTATGAAGTCGAAGCAGGCCAGATGGACCGCCTAGTGGAGTGGTTCCCAACCATCGCAGCCGTCCGAGATCAATACGGATTCACCATCGAAGCCGCATACGCCGACACCGAAAACAGTGAATTCGTGTGGATTGTCAGTTACCCAGGCGATATCGAAGCTTTCGAAGCCGCTCTNGGCGATTACAACGACTCACCGGAACGAGCAGCAGCATTCGACGGCTTCAACTCGCCNGTTACCAAGATGCATCTCAGCTACGTGGNCAAGGCCNTATAANCATCATCTGNAGGGGATCAGAGAAACGACACAGGAGGNACCGCTATGAGCGCAACCTACGAAGACATTGAATTCCAATCGGCAGGAGCGACGCTCCGAGGACGATTTCATAGGGGAACTAAGGCAGATGCCCCGCTAATTGTTCTCGCACATGGNTTTTCTGCGACCGCACATATGTCANTTAACGCATATGCCGAAGGCATCGCGGAGGCCGGATATCACGTCGTCGCATACGACCACCGCAACTTCGGAGTGAGCGATGGTGAACCGAGGTTCGGATTTGACCAATGGACCCAGGTTCGTGGCTACAGCGACGCCATCACACACACGCTGGGTTTAGCTGGTGTGGAGACTGACCAAGTTGTTGTCTGGGGAGAAAGCATGGGAGGCGCCAACGTTCAATACGTCGCAGCGTTCGACCCACGAGTCACGGCGGTCATAGCTCACACTCCTGGCTGCGGAGAAAAATACGTCGAGCCGGCCGCCGACTCNAGCGACTTTCAAGCGCTCAAANCCTATTCAAACGATGGGGACCTCACCGAAGAGCCAGCCACGACGATACCCGTCAGGTTCGCNGACCTNCCAACTAGTGAAGCGCCAGTCATGCTCAACTTTGAAGCCGCATTGGAATACGCGAAAACCTACGGTCAACGAGCGGGCTCATTGTGGTCAAACGACGTCACCATCGTCGTGAGAAAAGCACCAGAACTTTCAGTACCAGTCGTCGCCGCTCAACTATCTGTCCCAACCCTGTATGTAGTCGCGTCTGATGACGAAGTTGCCGGCGCATCGCCAGCCGTAGCACAGCAATGCTTCGACACCATCGCCGGCCCCAAAGTTTGGGAAGATATCGAAGGTGGACATTTCGGACTTCTCCACGAAGACTCGCACCTGTTCAAACAAGCCCTTGACGCAGATGTAGCGTTCCTCGCCGAGCACGCTTAAGTTTTTTTATGAACCTGAAGACACCACTGGCTTGGTAGTAAAGACCTGGGCTGCAACAATTAACTCATGCGTNTGAAGGCCGTTGNCCTANCNCTCATCATNATNGCCTCATCGTGCGGCANTAGCCCCGAATGGGACGAATCCCACAAAACAAATTTCCTACGCGCATGCCGAAGAGAAGCTGGATACGAAAAACANGACCTATGTACGCCTTTAGCGGTAGAAATTGAAGACAAAATCAAACTAGGAGCCTCCAAATCCTGTCTCCTGTTTGCAGCTAATGACATAGCAATCGCCGTTGAACCTGAGCAGCGAGAACAAGCCAGACAACAATTCGATAGTTGCTGACCACACGCAAATCCCGATAGTCGAGCGCGACTACCGTCCCGCAAGCCACACTGTGGCATGGACATGGGAATAGGCCTTTGGTGTTTGCAGTCAACAGCAACGAACCCTCGCTCGTTCGGACAGGCATATCAAGAACTTGTCGAAGATGCCCGAATGGCAGAAGACAACGGCATCCACAGCCTCTGGCTGTCTGAACACCACGCGTATTACGACGGATACTGCCCAGCTTTGATGCCCGCCGCCGCCGCAGCGCTCGCAGCGACTGAAAGTATCCAAATAGGCACCGGGGTGCTATTGCTCCCNCTACATGAACCACATCGAGTGGCCAACGCAGCNAACCTTCTCAATGAGCAATCTTCGGGCAGATTCCACCTCGGTGTCGGNATGGGGTATCGACCGATCGAATTCGAAATCAAACAACGAGATATGAGTCAACGGCTGAAACTAATGAACGCCGGTCTCGATGCGCTGCATTCGACAACACAAACCCCNACCTGGGTAGGTATTAGCAGCGAGAAAGCAGCNGAACGAGCAGGACGACGAGGACTTGGCCTATTTATCTCAGGAGCGTTCTCAAAAGACGTAGTCAACACACTCATACGAGCTCANAGAACCGCATGGGAAAAATCAGATCCCAACCAGGACACCCCGCCGCCAGTGGGNCTGCTTCGAAATCTGTGGATTGTCGACTCACCGGCCGAACGTCGTCAAGCTTTAAACTGGGTCCGGTCCAGTTATCTGGTGTACGCGGGACTCGGCTGGGGTGCAGATAACACAGGCGTNGACTTCGTAAGCCAGATAGAAACATCGATGGACGAAGTCGAAAAGTCNGCAACCGTCGGATCAGCNGAAGAGATCGCCGCAGAATTNNATGGCTACGACGTCGACCTAGTCGTATGCCGNATCGGCTACGACCAACCGCCTCGANCCGCGTTGACCGAAGTNATCGAACGCATAGGACGCGAACTAGCCCCACTNGTCAAAGACNCAGGAGTGAAACTATGAGACTCCTCCTAGACCTANGAAACGTAAGCGAACTCGCTGAGCGTGAACAACTAGCGCGCGAAGCTGACGAACATGGCATATGGGGCGTCGTAGTTACAGGCCCACGAGGCGGAGAATGCGTTGAAGCAAGCGCAATAGCAACAGTCACTCATCATGTCACCATNGTCGTTGACGTAGACGGTAACGATGTTCACCCAACNACACTGGCTGAAGAGATCTCAGTTCTAGACCAAATCACCAAACGTCGAACCATGGTCATCTTCCGAGGACCCTCAACATCCAAAACATCACTAGCGACGCTATTGCGTGGACTGCCCTTCGAAGGCGTCATCTTGTCGCCACCCCCAGCTCAAGCATCCNTACCGGTNTACTCACCTGAAGANATCCCTGAAACAAACCTTCCAGAAGACCTGACGCAACTCGCCGCGATTGTCGATCAATATCGTGATTCTCAGGCAGCGTTCCTTATCGTCTCCTGGGAGCGATCAATCAAANAACTCGCGCGTCATGCCGTGGGTCGAGCTGCCTCAACGGATTTTCCGCAGATGGTTGCTGACATGGCAGATCAAATTGATCCGATTGACCAATGAAGGTCACCTAAGAGCGATAACTTCCAGCACCGTGCTCCGCTCTAAGTGCCGTATCTGGCACGTCCTATGTAGTGCATTGACGGTATTCATCGTCGCGTGTGCCCCCGATACCTCAGATAGAGCTGCCAGCGACACAACCACTCAACCACAACAATCAAGCACAACGATCGAAGTTCCAACAACGAGCACGTCTACTCCTTCAACTATCCCAGTCACCTCCATCGCTCCCACCACATCGGAACAACCGACGACAACAGTCGAAACCACCACAACAACGATCGCGACNNCCACAACACTGCCCGTTCCCACANTAGGAATAACNCGATACGGCATCCCAGTCCGAATCTCTGAACCTACANAGGAAGGNTGGGAGGTGTTCGACCCNTGCGGGGATCCTCAAACGATTTCAAAAATCTTTCCGATTCGAGAAACACAAGTAGTGCTCGATCCNGGTCATGGAGGCAAAGATCCCGGNGCGCTTGGGCCGACNGGGCTAAAAGAAAGTGAACTCAANCTCAAAGTCGCGGTCNCGGNGGCNCAACTATTNCANGAGCANGGNTTTNCAACNTTGTTGACCCGAACTGGNGACTATTACATCGAACTCGACGAAAGAATTGCNCTTGGNGACGCGGCCAACGCAACNGCGCTGGTATCAATCCACCACAACGCACCAATTGCCGCGAAATCAAACAAACCAGGCACNGAGGTCTTCGCCCAAACCGGAGANACAGAATCGGCGCGACTAGCCGGGTTACTCCACAAAGAAGTCTTCGAAGTCCTCAACAACGTGGACGGCATTCAATGGACGTCGAGGTGGGATGCAGGAGCTTTACGGGTAGTGAACTCCGAAGGTGGAGACGCGTACAGCCTCGTTCGTAAACCAGAAACAACAAACGCGCTCTTAGAGNTCGCGTATCTAGCAAG
The DNA here is from genome assembly GCA_002713975.1 of Acidimicrobiaceae bacterium. GTDB lineage: Bacteria > Actinomycetota > Acidimicrobiia > Acidimicrobiales > Poriferisodalaceae > MedAcidi-G3. The sequence goes on from PAVP01000041.1 coordinate 14,310, forward strand.
CCCATCAGAGGGCACCTTCATGGCTNAAGATGGCTATGTTCAACTAGTCGCACCCTCCATAGCTGCGGCGATCAAAACATTCCTCACCACCGATCAAAGCGGCACTCCACTGCTTGAGCGAGCTCGGATTCACAACCCGTCGGGAGGACGAAGAACATGTCCAGACGTTGACCTTGAATAAAAAGGCCGACTGGAAACCAGCAGCAGGTGACCGCGCCTAACTTGGTAGACACTCATCAGCGAACGGAGATTGCGTGGATACTCAACTGACTTACCTGGCTTGGAGTTCCTTCCTATGCATAGTGCTGTGGCTTCCATATGTACTTGAGCGGATTCAAAGCCAAGGTCTCGGAAATGTTCTCACCTACCCAGAAAATCCACCAGCCCCGGCAGCGTGGGCTCAACGAGCCCAACGAGCACACCTCAACCTTGTCGAGAATCTCCCAGCCTTCGCAGCACTTGTGATCATCGCCCACCTCACCGGCGTCGACGCCGCGGGTGGGGCAGCACTGTTTTTCTGGGCCCGAGTCGTACACGCTGTCGTGCACATTATGGGTATCTCCTACGTCCGCACTCTCGCCTTCGCTGCAAGCTGGGTAGGGATGCTCATGATCTTCTTTTCAATTCTGTAAACCGGTTCGACTCAGCGGACTCGATTCAACCGTCGCCGATGGTGATAGTGCCGCGCATACCGGTGTGGAGTGAGCAAAAGAATTCGTAGGTGCCGGGCTGAGAGATCTCGATAGTTGCTGAGCTTCCGCCTCCAACGATGCCGCTATCGAACTCTCCGGTCGGGTTTTCGGGCGTGCCGGCTGTCACGCTATGAGCCTCAGGGTCAGCGTTGAAAAAGCTGATTTTGCCGGGCACTGCAGCCTCAACTGTCTGATAATCAAAGTCAGAAATCAGGTTGGTGTTGCCAGCAGTTCGAGATCCAAGCACGGCNGTAGGATCCGCCAAGGGCCAAATTGAGGGATTCCACATNGAGAAGGCACCGAGTTGGTTGTCATGTCCTCTGTCTGCCCAAGCATGAATCATCCAACCTTCNCTGGCATCNCCTTGAGGNCTATCNAACGGACCATCTGCNGCCCCTGAACATACNGACGGGAGNACNGTCACGTCTTGGCCGGCAAGTCGACACAAGTTGTANTGGATGTGCCAATTATCCAGNGGTCCGCTGAANCCCTCGAAGTGGTTGTTCCCAGCNGCAGCGAAAGGNTGATAAAACGCGGCGCCAGCAATTTCAACGTCNACACCCTTCCACGCCCCATCTTTGCAGCGGCCTAAAGCACCGAAAGGNGGAGCGGCATCGTCGGCTGCCACGAANAGCAAGATTTCGGGNGCAGACGGACTGAACTTGCCGTCNACGANCAAAGGAAAGTTGGTGAAATGCGAACCCATGTTGGGNGTTTGAGTGCCATCAGGAAAATATCCGGCAGCGCAAGCATCATTCACATCCTCAAACCGACGAANTGTGCTCTCGACCGCGNCAAGCTGTTCAACTAAAACACCAAGCTCAACCGAGGTCATGTTGAGCTCTTCAGGTACAGCGGCACCGGACTCGAAAAGATCTTTCAGATCCTGAAATGAACACGGCAATTCAACAGTTTGGCAGCGAGTCTGACTTGCTTTGGGTCCTTCAATCAGTGCCGGGATAATCTGATCGCCGCTCTGAGTAAAGACATACCTGGTGTAACCAACACGACCCATAGGCGTGTCGGGCATCACTGAAGGGGCGAACGCATCTAGAGCCGGTGCGTTCTCGGTGTGGTCCAACGCCAATGTCGGATCATCGGAGTCCAATAAGACAGCTACGTTGCTGACGGCTGTGCTCGTCGTAGATGTCGCAGCTGTAATGGGCGTGACGGTCGAATCTGTAGCTCCGCTGCTCGTTCCCTGTGAAGACAAACCCGATTCATTGGCACTCGAGCAAGCAGCGATCAGCACAAACACCGATACCCACGCAAGTCTTTGAAATTGCAACCGGACCATTGGCCCATTGTGGTGCATCAAAGTTCACAAGCCAAAGACTTCACGCATCTAAACCCTGAAAAAGGACACTTCACTCAATTATCAAGTGGCGGAGACGGCAATCAACTGGAACGATGGAACATTCCAAGGAGGCGGTAATGGAAAATTTCGGCGGAAAAATGGCAGTTGTTACCGGCGGCGGAACCGGCATGGGACGCGAACTCGTTCGCCGGCTAACAGCGAATGGATGTCACGTCGCGATGTGCGACATCAATCCCGACAACATGGCGAAAACCGAAGAACTAGCGCTCGCAGAAACTACCCACACAGTTCGTCTCACCTCCCATGTGTGCGATGTAGCCGATGAAGCTGACGTGCTGGCCTTTCGTGAACAGCTCCAGGCTCGGCATGGAGTTGAACACCTCGACCTGGTTTTCAACAACGCTGGAATCGGTGGCGGAGGCAGCTTCGTGACCGACGAAGATCGGATGGCGTGGGAAAAAACCTTCGACGTTTGTTGGTACGGCGTGTACTACGGAAGTCGCGCCTTCCTGCCGCTGCTGGTTCAAAGCGATGAGGGTCACCTGGTCAACACAAGCAGCATCAACGGATTCTGGGCGACGGTAGGTCCACAGGTGCCTCATACCGCTTATTGCGCTGCAAAGTTCGCAGTCAAAGGCTTCACCGAAGCGCTCAACATCGACCTACAACTCCACGCCCCTCACGTAACCGCCCACGTTGTAATGCCGGGCCACATCGGAACAGAAATAGGTCTGAACAGTACCGCTGCCCACGGCGGACCAGACCTAGAACGACTTCGAAAGAACCTTGCAGAACGAGGTGCTGATGTGGACCAGATGACCGACGCTGACCTCACCAACCTGGCCACGTTACAGGGGGAACGTTTCCGAGACGAAGCCCCCACAACCGCAGAACAAGCCTCGGAGATCATCCTCAACGCAGTACGGGAAAACCGTTGGCGAATCCTGGTAGGCGATGATGCGGCTGTAATTGACGAACTAGTCCGCGAAGACCCCGAATCGGCCTACAAACCCGAATTTCTGGAACGTATAGTCGACCGCGGTCACCTGAACTTTTTCAATCGACGTTAAATCTGGGCGAAACCAACGGATAAGTTGCGGAACATGCAACTTGCTCAAGGACCCAGAGTCAGATTCTCGCCGTTCTATCGAAAATCAGAGGCCGCTGGAATTCGGACAGCAACTGTCTACAACCGCATGGTTCTCCCAGTGGCCACTCAAGACCCTGAAGCGGACTATGAAGCACTAACCCAACGCGTCGCTCTATGGGACGTCGCCTGCCAACGTCAAGTTCAAGTCCAAGGACCAGACGCACTCAAACTCTGCCAGTACGTCAGTGCACGAGATTTATCCCAACTAAAAATAGGGGTAGCAAAATATGCTCCGCTCTGCGATCACCAAGGACGCCTTATTAACGACCCGGTCGCCCTCAGAGTCGATGACGACACCATCTGGTTC